>JAHHRG010000095.1 GCA_020025965.1 Sutterella sp. | reverse complement strand
TTTGTGTGCAGTTCGCTGGGGTCGAGGCGTTCAAAGCGGTCGACCACGAGGAAGGTGTCCAAAGCCCAACCGTGACGGGTCGTGTGAATACGGGCGTCCAAAACGCTCAAACCGTTTTTCCCCAAGGCGGCGACGGCACGGATGAAGAGATCCTTTCTGTCGGGCAAATAAAGAAGCACCAAAATCCCGCCCATTTTTTCGCTTTCTCGAAGTTCTACAATCGGTTCGGGTGACTCTACGCGGCCCGCGAGCACTTCGGTGTGCCAGGCGATTTCTTCGGCCGTATGGCGCATAAAGTAAACGACGTCGAGCTCTTTCCAAAGTTCTTCGCGAAGTTCCGTGGCGACCGAATCGTTCAACAGTTCCAGAACGCGGTCTTTACGGACGGCCAAAGTGTGCGCGCGCGTATTGGCCACTGACGTGCCTTCGAGCATGTCTCGAGCGCTTCGGTAGAGCGTTTCAAGAAGCTGTGCTTTCCACGGTGTCCAGACTTTGGCACTCGTCGCCCGAATATCGGCAACGGTCAAGAGGTAGAGAGCATCGAGCTTTTCTTTCGTCCCGACAATGTCAAGGAATCGTCGTACAACGCTCGGATCGGAAATGTCCTGTTTTTGTGCCACCTGACTCATTGTCAGATGGTTTCTCACGAGGAAAACGATAAAGTCGGTCGTCTCCTGGTCGAGTCGGAAGGTGCGGCAGAAGTCCGCCACGCGTTCGGCGCCGATCTCTTCGTGTTTGCCGCCCAAGCCTTTGCCGACGTCGTGAAAGAGCCCGGCAATGACGAGACGCCAGTTGTCGGGGAGCTCCGCCATGATCTGAGAGCAGAACGGATATTCGTGGGCAAATTCGCTGCGGGCAAATCGGCGGATATTGCGAACCGCACGCAACGTATGCTGATCGACCGTAAAGACGTGGTAAAGGTCGTGCTGCATCTGCCCCACAATGTGTTTGAAGGCCGGTAAAAATTCCCCCAAGACGCCCCAGGTGTTCATGAGCTTCAGAGAGTGGTAGGCGCCGATCGGCATTCGCAGAATTTCAAGAAAGACGCGTTGGTTTTCCGGATCGTTCCCGAAAGCCGTATCGATTGACGGGACGGCATGCCAAAGGGCTCGCAAAAGACGGGTTGAGAGACGCGTCAGTTCCGGATGCGAATGGTAGACGTAGAAGGTACGCAACAGCGCCCCGGGATCGCGTCGGAACACATCGTCGTCAACAATATCCATTTCGTCGCCCTTCGCGACAAAAGCGGATTCAAGACGAATCGGCGTCGCGCGTGCATTGTCGCCCAAGAGCCTGTCGGCAATCGCTTGGAGCTGAATGACGGACATCTGTACCACGGCTTTGGCGTTGCGGTAGTAGTCCTTCATCATGGCTTCCGACGCACGGCGGCGTTCGTTGGCGGCATAGCCGAGTTTCGCGGCCAAGTCTTCCTGAATATCGAAAATGAGACGGTCTTCGTGACGCTTCTTCAAGAGGTGCAGCGTAATGCGGAATCGCGCCAAGGTATCGGCGCAGTCTGTCAGGGTTTTACGTTCTCGTTCGGTAATGAGTCCCGCCGTATTCATTTCGGCGATGGAGTCGGCAATACCGGCCGCTTGCGCGCACCAGAGAAAGACCTGCAGATCACGCAGGCCGCCCGGGCTTTCTTTGATATTGGGTTCGAGCGAATAGGGCGAGTCTTCGAATTTCTGATGGCGTCGCGCCAATTCGAGCATCTTTTCTCGGAAAAAACGTTGAGCGTCGAGTGCCGCATAAAAGTCTTCGCGCGCCGCCGCATAAAGGTCGGTGTTTCCCCAGATGACGCGGCTCTCCAAATAGGTCGTCGCAATCGAGACGTCGTTGGCGGCTTCGGAGAGATATTCGTCGCAACTCCTGACCGACGCTCCGACCGTCAGTCCCAATTCCCAGAGCCAAGTGACGAAATTCTCCAAACGAGCACGCAGGGCTTCGTCTTTTGCCGCTTCGTTTTCAAGGAGAATCAAGAGGTCAATGTCAGAAAACGGATAGAGTTCCGCACGGCCGTAACCGCCGACGGCGACGACAACCAAGTGTTCCGACGGGAGACCGCTCTCGTTCAAGGCTCGGGCGAGCGTCGTATCGAGAAGAAGCGAATGCGCACGCAAATACCCGTAGGTATTTCCCGTTTTTTCAAAGGCAGCCGCAAGAAGCGGACGCGTCTCTTGAAAATACTCTCGAGGAGACACATCGGTCGGAAAGTCGGGAAGAGAAAAGTCGGACATGATGACTCCCAATGAGAGGGTTCGAGAGGTTAGCGGCGAATTTGATCGGTAAGCGTGAGATCGGTTATGTCGCCCGCTGCACCGATCAAGCGAATCTTCTCAATCGAATCGTGACCGCTGATCACGATTTCTGCAATGGCGCCGGCCAAGGTCTTTTCCTTCGGTTTGGCTCGTACGGTAGGCTCGGGTTCCAGAGAGACCGTCAACGTAAAGAGTTGTGAGAGCATGTCGAGATCTCCCGCCAAAATGCCACGGATCATATCGGCCAAGTGACCGACGGCCGGAACGTCCCCGGCACTCACGCTTGATGCCGTATTGGAACCTGCGTAGTGCACGCCTTTATCGTCAAAGTGAAGCGTATTGGGAAACGGTTTCAAGGTATCCCACACGACGCCTGTTTTTCGATCGATCGTGAAGCGGCCGGAGGAAATAAGAGGCTTCGGGAATCCCGCGATCGTCTTTTTCTCCACGAAGCGGCCTTCGATATAGTCGGATGCCCAACGCTCTGTCAGCGCCTCTACGGTCGGAACGACAGCAACGTCAACGGTATTGACGGCTGCATTGAGAGCAGGCGTGAGAAAGAGAAGGCTTGAGGCGGCCAAGGACAAAAGGCGTTTTTTCATGATCGGTCGGAAAGAACAAAAGGGAAGCTTCGCTTCTTATTCTAGAGGAGATTTTTCGACGGTCTCGTTTTTCCAGAAATCGAAGAAATTGAACCAATCGTAAGGCGATTTGACGAGTTCGGCCTCCAGGTGCGAGGCATAGGTCTGCATAGCGTTCTGAAGCCACTCTTCGCGTTTGCCGCGAGCCGCACGTGGGGCTTCGTCAATCGACTCAAAACGAACGCGATAGCGCGGCAATCCTTCTCCCACGGGGTTTCGGGTGGCCGTCATCATGCGTAAGGGACAATGAAGCAAGAGAGACAACAGAGCTCCTCCCGTCGGCAGGAGGGCTTCACGCCCCATGAAGGAAACACTCGTGCGGCCCTTGTCGCTCCCGACCGGTACGCGGTCACCGGCAATGATGACGTAGGCTCCGGCGTCGACGCGTTCGGCCAAATCCATTGCGGTGGCGGGCGAAATGCCAGTGACTTCAATCCAGCGGATGCGGCCGCGGTAAATGCCCGCCTTGTCGAGAAGTTCTTGGAATTCTCGAGCGTGAGCCGTGTGCTGAAGAACGACGATCTCGTGGCTTGTAAAGTTGCCTGAGACGGCCGATAAGAGTTCCTGACAGCCTGCGTGCGAGGTGAGAATGATGGCGCCTTGCTCGGCGGCGTCTTCACGGAACATACGATCGTTTTCCACCGTCAAAGACTTTTCGTCCAAACGTCCGGCGGATGCCAGAAATTTGTCGAGGATCGTATCGGCAAACCGAGTCAGATGCCGAAGGCCTTCCCAATGCCCCGGAGGCTTCGGAAGGAAGGGCGAATGACGATTGACCGTCGATAACCAGTCGAGTGAAACACGACGCAGACGCGCGTCCGATAACCAATAGAAAAGCAAAACGGGACCGAGCACGACGGTAAATGGCGTGTGCCCGAAGGCCTTTTCGACGGCAAGCAGGAATTTGATACCCGCAATCGAGGTCTTTTCATTGATGCGCGCCCAGTGGGCTGCTTTGGGTGGCTTCGGAAATTCGGCTGTCATCGTTTATTTCTTCGGCGATGCCGGGGGATTCGGTTCGTGCGGTTCCCATCCGGTCATGCGGGAGAAGATAATGAACGGGAGACGCGTGATCATCGTGATGCAAAGTTTCGTATGCATCCAGCTGATGCGTACGTTGTCCTTCAGGGTGTTGAAGTGGCTCACGCCGTTGGCCGGATACGTCACCGCCACGGGGAGGTTCTTCACGCGAACGCCCATCCACATGAGACGCACGAGAATCTCCGGATCAAAGTCCATGTGATGCCCGACCGACTGACGGATGAGGAGCTGCTGCACGGCGGCCAAAGGATAAACGCGCATGCCGCACATGGCATCTTCGGGCGTGAGCGTCAAGGCATTCACGCACACCCAGAAATTCGTGAGCTTGCGTCCCCAGAGGCGGGCCAAGGGTACGGTCTTGTCATACTGCGGATAGCCGCAGATCAACTCCTTCGGATACTTGGCGGCCAAGGCCATAAAAGGCGTTACGCGGGAGAGGTCGTGCTGGCCGTCGGCATCGATCTGAAGCGCATGCGTCGCCCCCGCTTTCATCGCGGCTTTAAAGCCCGTGATCATCGCCGCGCCTTTGCCGCCGTTTTCACGACGGTGAATAACGGTGGCGCCGAGCGTTTGGCAACGGTCGCAAGCCGAACGGGTCTTCTCGTTCGAGCCGTCGTCGACAACAATGACGGGGAAGCCCTGAGCACGAACACCTCGAACCACCGCTTCGATCGTATCGGGGTGGTTGTAGACCGGAATGATGACGGCAGGTACAAAGCGCGGAGTACGACGGTCGGTCATAAAAGTGTCCTTCCTTATTGGGCAAAAACCAAAATACCGACGGCCTGCTCAAAGAGGCTGCCGTCTGCGTTGAGGCGAGACCAAAGAAAGCGAATTTCGCCCGGTTTCTTTTCGGTGAGCGTCAGAAGCATCGTCTGCTGCGGCTTCATCATCGATTTGAATTTGAGATTGCGAACTTGCAAAAGGGCGGTTTCGAGACCGAAGACGTCTCGCGCGGCATCGCTTGTCAATTTGAGAATGCCGACGCCGGGCA
>JAHHRG010000094.1 GCA_020025965.1 Sutterella sp. | reverse complement strand
GAATTCATTGCCGCCGTCGTGATCGGCTACGACATTGCCCGCCGTCCGCTCGAAGCCTGTGGGGCCTATGAACCTCATAACGGCGCAGGCTTTCATTCGACGGGTACCTGCGGTCCCTTCGGTGCCGCAGCTGCCGCCGCTCGCCTTTTGAAGCTCGATAAGAAAGCGACGCAAAACGCCTTGGGTCTTGCCGCGTCATTCTCCTCGGGGCTCTGGGCCTGCGTTCACGACGGTGCGCAGAGTAAGCGTCTTCACGCCGGACACGCCGCTTACGGCGGTCTCATGAGTGCTCTGCTGGCCCGCAACGGCTTTACCGGTCCCACGCAGATTTTCGAGGAAGTCTGGGGCGGCTTTAATCACAGTTTTGCCCCGACCTCGTCGGATCCCGATGCTTACCTTCGCGAATTGGGCACCTGTTGGAAGCTTCATCGCGTCTCGATTAAACCGCATGCCTCCTGCCGTTCGACTCATGCCGCCATTGACGCCGTCGACAACCTTTTGGCGCAGTATCACTTCACGAAGGACGAGATCGAAGAAATCCTCGTCATCATCAATCCCTTCGTCTACGGCATGTGCGGTCACTACACCCGTCATCCGATGAATTCCGCACAGCTCTCGATCCCCTACAGCGTGGCCGCCGACCTCGTTTTCGGATCTGCCAGTCTGGCTTCCTTTGCCCGCGACAAGCGCGACAATCCGGAACTCTTGGCCATGATGAACCGCATCAAGTTCGACGTTGACAAGACACAGAAAGACGATGACGAACCGATCGTGCAGATTACCCTGAAGGACGGCCGTGTCATGCGTGAACACGTGCCGATGCCTTTGGGGGCGCCTGTCAATCCCGTGACCGACGAAGCGCTTCTCAAAAAATTCCTCTCCGTCACGGAAATGGTCTTTGACGCTAACACGGCCGAAACCTTGGCCGACCGTCTGATGGCTCTTGATAGCGTGAAGGACGTGCGCGAAGAAATCGTGACGCTCCTGGCTCGCGAGCCCAAGACGCACGAGCTCTTTGCCGCCTAATCCGCCAAAAAACTTGCAAAAGCCAAGGCCCGTCTTTTTCGGAGAAAGGCGGGCCTTCTTGTTTTCGGAAACGTCGAGCGATTCTGAAGAGCATGAAAAAGCCCGACACAACTTAAGAGAAGCGTCGGACTTGAGACAGATCCGGTTAGGGATACCGACCGATCGAGAATCAGTCGTTAGCGGCCCGGTAGATGGCGAGCACGTCGGCTTCGTCCAGAGCCTTCAGGTGACCGACCTTACCCTTGCGGCAACAATGGCGAGCGAGAGATTCAATGGGGCAGTCGGCCGCACCGAGATCCTTCAGCGTGAGCGGCATGTTGAGAGAACGATAGAAGTCGCAGAGCTTTTCAATACCGCGTTCGATCGTTTCTTCGTCCGTGGCACCGGCTTCGACGCCCATGACGTTACGCGCAAACTGCACGAAACGAGCGGGTTCGGACTTCGAGACGTAACGCATCCAAGCCGGGATGATAACGGCCAAGCCCATCCCGTGAACGATGGCTTCGTTCCAGCCGGAGAGTTCGTGTTCGATGGCGTGGCAGGCCCAGTCTTCAACGCGGCCAAGACCGAAAACACCGTTATGTGCAAACGTACCGACCAAGCTCACCTGACACCAGCTGTCGTAATCCTTCGGATCGGCAAAAACCTTGGGCCCGTATTCGAACGCAGTCTTCATGGCGGCTTCGGCCTGAGCGTCGATATAAGCCGTCGCATCCGTCGCGGAGAAGTAGCGTTCCATGATGTGGCTGATCATGTCAACGACACCGGAAGCAATCTGATGCTTCGGGAGCGTTGCAAAAATTTCCGGATTGATGATGGCCGCACGCGGACGCAGACATTCGACACCGATACCGTCCTTCGTACCGTGGTGAGAAATCACACAGCGAATCGACTGTTCGGAACCCGCTGCGGAGAGCGTCAGGACGGCGAGAACGGGAAGTGCCTTTTCGATCTTGGCATGGCCGTCGAAAAAGTCCCAAGCATCGCCTTCGTATTCAAGAGAAGCGGCGATCAACTTCGCGCTGTCGATGACGGAACCGCCGCCCACGGCGACGATGAGGCTTACGCCCTGATCGCGCATCCAGTCAACGGTTTCGCGAACGAAAGACAGACGCGGATTGGGCGTCACGCCGCCCTTTTCAATGACGGTAAAACCTTCGGCTTCGAGGCTTGACAACACGCGATTCAACAAGCCGGAACGACGGGCGGAACCACCACCGAAAATCACGAGCGCCTTGCCCGCACGACCGAGAACTTCCTTGGCAAGACGACCGGCATCGTTTTCGGTACCGCGACCGAAGTGGAGACGAGTGGGGTTCGAATAGCTGAAGTTTTGCATGAGTATCGGGTCCTAAACCTGCTGAATGTGCTCGGCTTTCTGCCGAAGAAAAAGCTAAAAAGAAAAAAGAACGTTGCCGTTAGGAACAACGTTCTTTGAATTTGTCGGAGTTTATCCGTTAAAGGCTCGGTTGAGGGACGAAAAAGACCTGTTAATTGATCTAGGTAAAAAGATGTTCTTTTGATCCGTCCACTTGAGGAGAATTTTGTTCGCTTAACGGCACTGACGACGGCGTCGTGCGTCGAAAAGACAAACGGCCGCCGCGGCCCCGACATTGAGACTTTCGCAAGCCGCTTCGATAGGAATATAGAAGCGACGGTCCGTCACGGCCAAGGCCGCTTCGGAAACGCCCGGACCTTCCGCACCCATGATCCAGCAAAGCGAATCTCGGCTGTAGTCGTCGGCTGCAAAGAGATCTTCGCCGCCGCGAGCGTCCGCCGCCAAAATCGTCCCCTTAAAATTCGCACGCAAAGCTTCGGCCGTCACGTTTTCGACAATGACGGCGCCCATGTGCGCACCCATGGCAGCGCGCATCACCTTCGGAGTCCATAAAAGAGCGGTCTTGGGGCTCGCAGCAATGACACGGAAACCTGCGGCCACGGCCGTACGAATCAGAGTCCCTGCATTACCGGCATCCTGCACGCCGTCCAAATAAAGGACGTCGGCATCGGCCCAGCGAGAAGCTTCGGGCGTCTCCGGCAGCACCATTTCGGCCATCACGCCCACACCGTGTTCGACAGGCGAAAGACGATCGTAAAGCGCCGACGTTAAACGGAAAACGCGGGCATACTTTTTATCGGCCGTTTCATAAGCGAGTGCCTCGGCTTCTTCGGTGACGCGTTCGTCGTCAATCATTACCGCGGCCACATCAACGTCCGCATCGCGAACGACTTCCATCAAATGGATCCCTTCAACGAGCGTAGCACCCTCTTTTTTTACGGCACGCGTTTCTTCAGCCAACTTCTTCCAGCGCTTGAAGCGGGCGTTGGCATCGCTTTCAATCAGGACATCGCTCATTTGTCTTTCCTCTCTTCAAGGGCTCGGGTCACGGGACCGAAGGTTTTTCTATGTACCGGCGAAGCACCGAATTCGCGAATCGCATCGAGGTGTGCTTTTGTACCGTAACCCGCATGTTTGGCAAAGCCGTACTGCGGATACTCGCGGTCAAGTTCGGTCATCAGCCTGTCTCGTGCGGTTTTGGCCAGAATCGAGGCGGCTGAAATAGCGGGCACCTTCGCGTCGCCCTTGACGATAGCTTCCGCGTGAGCAGGCAGATCTTTCGGGCAGCGATTACCGTCAATAAGAATTAACTCGGGCACAATGCCCAGTCCCTCGACCGAACGACGCATGGCAAGCATCGTTGCCTGCAAAATATTGATCGTATCGATTTCTTCAACGGAACCCCAAGCGACGCACCATGCGAGCGCTCTTTCTTTAATAAGAGGTTCCAAGGCTTCGCGCTTCTTGGCGCTTAATTTCTTGGAGTCGTTCAAGCCCTCGATCGGACGTTTCGGATCCAAAATCACGGCGGCGGCACAGACCGGGCCGGCCAAAGGGCCGCGCCCCGCTTCGTCAACGCCTGCGAGAAGTTCGATTGACTTCCAGGGATCCTCGTCACCGAAAAGCGAAAGTTCGCCCGAGTTGTCAGATGTTTTTTTCAAGTTTTTGACCTAACTGAAAAGGAAAAACGCTTTGCGAACCCGAAAGAGCGCAAAGCGTACGGAACGGTTATCAGCGAACCTTCTTCTTGGCAATCGTCGCTTCGATCGCGTCGGCCGCGAGATTCGGCGTATCGGCCAAGAGGCTCTGATGCAGTCCCGTGAACCGTTCGACAAGTTCGCGGCGGCGATTGTCGTTGTCCAAAGCTTCTTCCAGCGCTCGGCAAACGGGACCCGGTTCGCAGAAGAACTGCAGGAATTCCGGCACAACGTTTTCGCCCAAGAGAATATTGGGCAGCGACACGCAGTTAATCAGCGCCTTTTTCTGCATCAGCATTCCGGTTAAAGCGGGCATCTTGTATCCCACGACCATAGGCTTCTTAAAGAGCGCGCATTCGAGAGCTGCCGTACCCGACGCCACCAAGACGGCATCGGAAGCTTCGATCGTGCGGTGGCTCTTGCCGGTCACGATCCGCATGGCACGGGCCAAGCGCGGATAAAGAGAAGCAACGGCTCGGATATTGTCTTTGGCGCGTTCGTCAATGGCGGGAATGAGAACATGAGCCGCCGAAACGCGGTGAAGGAATTCCTCTACGGCTGCAAAGAAAACGGGACCGCAGCCCTTCACTTCGTCCACGCGTGACCCCGGCATCACCGTGATCACGGGAAGACCGTCGTCTTCAATGCCGAAATCGCGTCGAGCCCCCATCGTGTCGGGTTCCATCGGAATGATCCCGGCCAATGGATGTCCCACGAAGGTCGCGGGAATACCGGCGCGCTTATAGATTTCTTCCTCAAAGGGAAAGATCAAGAGCATATGGTCGACCGCACGGCGAATGTTCTGAATGCGTTCGGGACGCCAGGCCCAGATGGAGGGACTCACGAGATGCACGGTCGGAACGCCGGCACGGCGCATTTTTTCTTCAATGCCGAGA
>JAHHRG010000093.1 GCA_020025965.1 Sutterella sp. | reverse complement strand
CGTTGCAAAACCATCATCGAAAAACTTCTCAAAGCGCGAAAAAACGGCGTCTGCAAAGCGTTTCGACCGGCCTCACCCATGCGGTTCAATTCGGGTGCGACCATTTGCGGCCCCTGGGGACGCACTTGAAAGTCCAAAATCATCCCCGTTGTCACGTCGTAGATCTTCATAATTCCCGCCGTCGCAGAATGCACCATGCCTTTGGGCGGCAAGCCCTCTTCTGCTTCTATCTTGAGCGCCTCTTCAATCACGATTCTTTCGAAAAAAAGCGCTTCGTTTCGCGCCGGAAACCAGAGCGACAGGGACACGCTCAGAAATAGCGTCAATAGATAAAGCACTCTCATTACTTCACCTTTTCAACCAGAATCGGCATGCGGCCCTTGTAGATCCGCCCGCCCGAGAGACTCGCAAAGAATTCCGTATTCGGCAAGCGTCCCAAAATTTCCGGCGGCACAATCTCACTCTTATGACCCGACAAGCTCCTCGTCACGCTCGCTCTGAAGTCGGGCATCACATCTCCGTCAGCTGAGGATGAAATCGAGGCCGCTTCCTGCCAAAGCATGGCTTTGCCGAACGTCTCCGTGATGAATTCCTGCGTGCCCCGATCTTTGCTTCTCAGGGCAATGAGATTGTTAAAGTTCCCCAAAGCCATACGCGCTTTGTTCTCGCTCCCCAAACGTGCCGCCAAGTCGCTCACGGTCTGCATGGCGGCCGTTACATGAATGCCGGCTTCCATTCCTTTATTCAAAAGGTCAATCATGGGCGGATTAATCACGTTTGCCGTTTCGTCAACGAATAAAGACACGCGCTGCACCGTTGTTCCGGACTCACCGCGGTTGTAGCGTTTTCCGGCATAGGCCGTAAGGTCCGCAAGAATAATCGACCCCAAAGCGCCCGCCACCGTTGAGTCGGGCAAAGCATCAAGCCCCAGATACAAAATGTCTCCGCCGTCCACAACCCGTTCGACCGTCACGATCGGACGATCGTCGGTCGAGTCAAACGGGTCCGGCGAGAAACTTTTCGCCAACGTCCCTGCGGTGAGCATCGCCATCACGGGCTGAAGCGAGGCCGTAATCTTGGCGTAGTGTTCGCGGTTATGTCGAAAGGTCGTAATCAGGCCGCCGATCACCCCCGCTTCGGGCACATTGAGGCGTTTGCCCACAGTCATTTCCCAAAGCAGCACCATGGCACAGAGTTCGTAACTCGCCTGCGGCGACGGTCTCGACACACTCATAGGATCCATGGATTTGATCCTTTCCTCCCAATCTTTCACCCCCTGATCGGCAAAAGATCGGCGAAGCGCTTTCTCTAGCAATCGATCGATCCCGTTTTCCAACAATTGACGCAGTCCAAGCAAGGTCGGTCTTTCCGTCACGTAGAAGAGCCCTTCAACCGCTACATTGATGGCGTTCCAGGCAAAGGCCCCGAAAGCTCCCGAGTCTGGCGGAAGCACCGCTGCAATACGGGTTGCGATTTCCGTCGGACGAGTCCAGGCACCGAGCGGATCCAAGCGAACGCCCGCTTCAGGAAATGCCGGATGAAATTCCAGGGGACGCGATCGTCCGCAGAGTCTGGCCGCCGTAAAGATCGACTCGCGCAGTCGTTTGGAACTCTTCGGATCAATCACAATCACCGGGTCTCCCCGATAAATCGCCTGACTGATGAGATTGGTGAGCATCACACCTTTCCCTGCCTGCGTCGTTCCGACAATGAGCATCCCTCCGCCCAAGCTTCTCAAGGGACGAATGATGTCCGTTTCATCCGGTGCTCCCACACCGTGAATCAAAGGGGAACCGATGGCCGATTCGTCCAAAGGCCGATGGAGTCCCAGTCGGTCGTACAAATGGGGCGGCAATTTCGGTGCCTTCAAGGGCGTATCGGTCAATTCGCTCAATGCCTGCGCATGATGCGGTGTCCAGAGGAAACCGCGCCCAACCCAGAGGCTATCAACTGACGGCCCCTCTTCGTTCGCATCAAACACCCGTTCTCCGACAATGGCTCGGCGTCCCGCTTCAAATCGTTCGCGCCGACAATCCCTGGTTAATCCGATGATCGCCTTCCCTTTCATACCGCGCATGATCGCCGCTAAAGCGGAAAAATCCATCAAGTCGAGCGCCATACCGCCCAAAGGAAAGCGTGCTTTATAGACCTGCCAAGCATCGATCGTGCGCTTCAGGGCTAAAACCCCCATTGAGCCTGCCACGGTCCAGCCAAGAGGATTGGAGTTGTGTTTGAGTATCCAACCTAAACAGAGAGCGCCCGTTAACGCCGCGCCTGCCGACAAGAGTTCCCATGCCGGCCGCCAACCGGCCAAGCGAGCGGCCGAGACGCCGCTTGTCGTGTCGTCCGTCCATTTCATTATTGCCGGCCTCCTCTTTTGACTTCACGCCCATGCGGTTCCGACACTCTTGTACGTCCATAGCGCTCTGCCTGACAGCTTTGTTCATGGTCATGTCGACGCGCTTTATCGTCACCGATATAATCGCGACCTTCAATCCATTCCAAGCGCCCCGTGGTTTCCGGAAAAGGTCTTTCTTCTTCCGAACCGTCCGTCCAGACTTCATAGGGTCTTACGAAAAAGGGATGAATCAGTACCCCTTCGAGTAATAAATTTCCATCGCAATCGGGTTTCCGTTCGGGCGTTAAGTCTGCGAGCCTCACGGCGTCATGGCCGCGAAAGCGAACGCGATGGACAGGCGAAACGCGAGCCCCCGGCATGACGCTTCCCGGCGTATGACGTTGAAGAACGAATACGCCTCGTAAATCGGGCGAGTCCCACTGAAAGCTGTCGTCAAGCAACAGCTCCGGTACAAACAGTCCTCGCACCGATCCCAAAAGAGCCGCATCGACTCGCAAATTGATTCGAGCCACGGCCCGCTCGAGGATTGCACGGGATCCGGTAACGGTTTGCGTCTTCGGCAGTGAGAGGCGCCAAGCAAATCTTCCCGGAACCACTTCCCATTCATCCGGAATTCGAGCCAAAGGACGGAGCATCAGCGGAGGCTTTCGATGCGGGAGGCTTTCCCCGCGGCGCATGGCTTCTTGCTTGGCAAGGTTCACGATCTTGGCTTCGTTCGTAAGTTTCACCCAGGACGTTCGCATCGGAGCGCCCTCTTCGTCGGCCGTTCTCATGACGGAGGAACTCGCGCCGCCGCGCTGAAGCGCTTCCGGCGAATCCGACCACCAGACGGCTTCGCCCGTCGAATCGGGTTCGATAACGCCCGAAGCCATCAGAATTTGCGCCGCCACATCGGGTTCGTCCGGCACTTCACGGAACACAGAGCCTTCGCCTGCCGATTCGATCGTGTCCACAAAACCTTCGGGCCAACGTAAAAAGAGACCGTCTTCAGCCCAGATGAGCGGAGAGTTGTCCGTATTAAAAACCCAATGATGACGTTCGATTCGGGTTAATAGCGCCAAGCGGAACACTTCGCCGAAACCTTCCAATAAAGGACTTCTGCCTTCTCGTTGGGCCGCGAGCCAAGCTCGGCGGTTAACCGCCCATTCGCGTCCTCTGGCCACACTGTCGGCCAAGAGCCGTTCGGTTTCCGTCTTTCCGGTTCCGAAAACAAGGGCCGACTTCAACGCCGACAATACTGTTTCACCGCTCGCTCGTTCAAAGTCACCCAACCAAAGAAGGGTTTCGGTCTGTACCACGAGTCTTAAAAGATCGAGCCCCAAAGTCGGTAAGCGTCCCGCTCGATCGGCAGGAGTGTGTCTTGTCATCCGAAACCATCGACCGGCATGTCTCAAGCCGAAAGCCAGCGCTGTTTCTTCACCGACCGCATGCGTTTCAATCGCTTGAAAAGCGTCTGTTTCGGGTTCGATCGTACCGGCTTCGAGCCTCAAGCCCGCCAAACGTTCCGAATCGCTCATCAGCCCGGCCGCCACCGCAGCAACCCGAATACGGTCGGTCCAGCGAGCCCTTTTCGTCGGCGCCATAGCGGGTTCGAGTACTCGTGCGTCAACCGCATTCAGTGCGCCGCGAGCGAACTGCAGCCCCGCTTCAAAGAAGCCGTCCGCCCCGGACCAAAGTCCTCGGGCGTCTCGCGGCAAGGACTGCACAACGGCGCCCCAAGCAAAAAGCATCGGGAGGACATGCTCTTCAAACAGCTGCCGACTCCCAAGCGCGGTACGCAATCGATCGACTTCGCCTCGATGGCGCAGTAGCAATTCAACGGGATCGACAGGCGCCAAAACGGCTCGATTTTCCCTGTCGGCCGTATGCGCCACGATCGGATCCCGATAGATGTCCGTCAAAAGCAAACGATTGGGTGATTCGGGCAAACGTTCGCCCACTTCCGATCGCCATAAAGGATCGGTCGGTGATACGGCAGACAAAAAACGGGTTTCGGGATGACGGCCGAAAAAGGCGGTCGTCGGATTGAGCTGCCGCGCGTTCGTATGAGGCTCGCTCGGCATCGGGATTGCGGGTTCTTGAGTGAAAAAGAGAGTTGAGAAACGTTCCCTGAAGAGAGAAAAGATCGGAGGCGTCATGAGCAGAAATGAAAAGCCAAAGGCCCGGCCGCTGATCACTCTGTCCCGGCCCTTTTTCACCGAGAACCGGGCTTCGCGACTCCCGCCTTCGTCGGATGAATAGAGAAAGAACAGAGGAAAAACGACTCGCAGGCTTTCCTATGCACTTTCCGACATCCGAATTGAAAATCCGTCTCCTGCCGGCCGAACGTTCTTAAAAGAACGTCCGATCCGACAAGAAAAACGGAAAGAATCGCGATAGCCGACGGTTGAGTCCGGCAAAGCAACCGGCTCTCCGACAAGCCGATTCAGTGAGCCCGTCAGACAAGCCGCAATCGGCGTGTCATCTGAGCAACGACCTTTGACATCACAACAGGAAGATCGTTTGCGAAACGAACTTTCCCTGTAATGTCGCCCCTCGGGGTGGAACCGGGACCGATGCCGATCATCACAACGAGCATACCGCCCGCCTTCAGATCGTCGAGGATCACTTTGACTTCGCTTTCGGGGAAATACACGTCCGTCA
>JAHHRG010000092.1 GCA_020025965.1 Sutterella sp. | reverse complement strand
ACAGTTCTTATTGTCGTAAGTGGCCAGATCTTATTGGCGGAAGTGGTCAATTCTTATTGACGCAAGTGGACAGTTCTTATTGTCGTTTTCCGCCACACCAAGGGTTTCAGGGCGATGCGACAGGAAAGTGACCCACCGGGCGACAGTAAATTGACCCACCCTGTGCATTTTCTCACTGCGTTAGCTGCGCACTTTTAGACTGCGTTTTGTGGGGTGGACCGTTTTATTGTCGCAAGTGGGAGTGTCAGAAATTTTGTGTCTAGGGCAAATCTAGGGAGCTACGGAAGTGGTCAACTCTTCGTCGTTCCTGGGGTGCCAAGGGATTCAGGGCGTCGCGACAGGAAAGTGACCCACTGAGCGACAGCAAATTAACCCACCCTGTGCACTTTCTCACTGCGTTTTGGCGGCCCAAAAGAAATCCCCGACACCTGAGGGGCATCGGGGATCCTGGGTTATTTCCTAGGCTTGGTCAAGACATGCTCGAAGTAATTCGCATATTGCTCACTACGCTTGTTGATGGCCTCAAGCGTCCAACAATGGTTCTTAAAGGCTTCATCTTCAGCAAAGAAGCCTTTGGCTTCTTCAACAAGTTTGCC
The DNA here is from genome assembly GCA_020025965.1 of Sutterella sp. Lineage (GTDB taxonomy): Bacteria > Pseudomonadota > Gammaproteobacteria > Burkholderiales > Burkholderiaceae_F > Sutterella. The sequence continues at coordinate 4,423 of JAHHRG010000092.1, read as the reverse complement.
AATCTTCGCAACTTCAGGTGCGTAGCCACCGTTACTAATTTTGGTCAAATAGATGTCAGAGGTCTTGTAGGTATCTAACTTATCGCTATAGCCCTTGTTGCCAATGGCTGAATTGCGCGATTTTTCAAGAATCAAGAGGTTGCCTGCTCGATTTAAAGCGCTCTCACGTTCACTGTCCGTTTGGAACCCTTCATCCGCCAACGAGACATTCTTATTGGGCGTCTGCGGCATGATGTGCTCGATGGAGCAGTCATCCAAGTTTGTATTAATATCGAAAACGTATTGCTCAATGGCGCGGAACACTTTTTGGTGTTTGTCTTCCAAAACGTTGTTCATGAAGTTGCTCTTGAGCGTTTCGATCTTATCGTCGCAATGTTCGGCTTTTAAACGTTGATACAACGTCTCGAATGCGTCGGGATCGGCTTTATTCGGAACGTATTCGCGAAGAAGCTTCTTCATGCCGGACTCAATCTTGTTCGGATGCACGCCAGTGCCTTGGTAGGCAATTGCACAACGAACGACCATGTCCAAAATTCGCGACTTTTTGGCAGGGCTTTCGTCTTTTGTAGCCATTAAGATGGCAAACAATTGCTTGACTCCAAGGTAATTCAAAACGCGAAGGTTTTTCAAATCCTCGTCGGTTTTAAATGCGTCGTTAGGCTGCGCATCCATTAATTCGATGAAGAGGGTGGCGTAGGTATTGTATTCCCTTACGGTGTCCAGAACTACTTTGACGGCATCCTCTGCACTGTGAGTGCGCTCGCGAATATTTCTGCTGATTTGAGAGTATAAATTGATCTTGGTATACGACTCACCTTTGGTTGCCTGATAGAAATAACGCAAGAAATTGACAATTTCTTTTTCTTGAAGCAACTGGGTTAATTCATTCCAATAGTAATTAAAAGCATCAACATCCCCTTTAATTGCATTGTTGGAGTTCAATAACGAGAGCAACAAGCCTTTGATCAAATCGTGCGCATTAAGCTCGACACCGCGAACGTTCAGCACTTCGAACGTTTGATAAGCCTTTCCCCAATCGTCGGTCATCGTCATGATGAGCGTTACCTTACGCATGAAGTACTTGCAGAAGAGATGCAAATATCCTTCACGAGTGATCTCGTCGAGACGAAGGCTAATTCGGGCCCAGGCATCCTTAAGCTTTGTCTTCTTAGATACCTTCGGCTTGTCCCCGCGCATGAATCCCTGATATTGCTCCTCTAACTCTGGGGCGTCTTCGTAGGTCAGACGCGGCTTGCCGTTTTTCAACAGATAAAAACTGCGAAGTTTAGGAATGTAGTCCTCGACTTGATTTAATTTGCGCGGGTGATAAGAGCCGAGGCTCTCGGGCTTATTTTTTAAAACCTTGCCTGCGTCAATTTCTTCAAGCCAATTGGTGGCCTCAGCAGCGTCAGTCAATTTTTTCAGACGCTGTTCAAGTTGGCGAGCAATCATCGTGAAGGTCGTCAAACGCTGTTGCCCATCGACAATGTTCCATTTGTCATCGTGTTTTAAATTTACGATGACGACGTTGCCCATTAAGTACTGATCATTTTCGTTGACCAGCAAATCCGGATCGTATTCGTTCGAATCATTCATAAAGTCATCGAACATTTCGTCAATTTGCGTTTTGCCCCACACGTAAGCACGTTGAAATGTAGGGATATAAAACGAATAATCACCAAGATTTTCGCTCAAGTCGTAGATGCTTCGGGTTTTACATTCGATGGACATCGTTTGATCCGATTGGTTGATGGTTGCGAAGTGATCCCTAAGGGGACTTTTAGAGGGTTGATCTTCGAAGTATATCAGCCCTTATATAGATCCCGAACGCTCTCATGCAAAAATCATAATGTCCCTTTTGCGCCCTGGAGTTCAGGAGGAACCCTTCGGTGTAAAAGATTAATTTGATTGCCCCCAAACAAAATCCCCCGATATCCATCGACATCGGGGGAGAAAGAAGAGGGTGTGCATTTTAGACTGCGTTTGCTGTGCACTTTCTTACTGCGTTAGACACTCACTTTGGCGGTGGGGCAAATGCTATCCTTCTAGTGTGAGAGTTCTTTGTCACCCAACGCTCGCCACCGCCTTCTGAGTAACGGCCAACAACACGATATACTCGATTCACGAGATACAAAAAAGCGACTTTCGTAGCGCCCTCACTGTGCGCAACATACGAGGCTGTAACGATTTTTGTGTCTATGGATTAACATACGCCCCAGGAGGCAATCCATATGAACACACCGAAGAACAAACCCATTGTCCGTCGTAAGCGACGTAGCCAAAAGGCCGATTCCCCGCTCCAGCAGTTTGCTAACGAGTACGTAAAGAACAACCTCTCCAAGGGCGAAGACGCCTACCGAGACGGCGTTAACGACATGCTCCGTGAGATGTCGAAGTACCTGATTGAGTCCATGCTCAAGGCCGAGATGGAACAGCACCTCGATGGCAAAAAGCCCATTGACGACGGTACTGAAAAGGACGATGCCTCCTCTACCAAAGCCGGTAAAAACAAGCGCACGTTGGATCGCTTCAACGAACAAATTCTCGCCATGTATGCCCGTGGCATGTCCACGCGTGACATCAGTGCTTTTCTCCAGGAACAGTACGGCGCAGGCGTTAGTGCTGAGTACATCAGCCGCGTCACGGATACCGTAATTGAAGACCTTAACGCCTGGCAAAACCGCCCCTTAGCGACCGTGTATCCGGTGGCTTTCTTCGATGCTATGCGCGTCAAAATCCGCAGCGATGGCATCGTCAAGAGCATGGCCGTAAATCTCGGCATTGGCATTAAAACCGATGGTACGCGCGAAGTCTTGGGTATTTGGATTGCAGAAAATGAGGGGGCTAGCTTTTGGGCACAAGTCTTTAATGAACTGCGTAACCGCGGGGTAAAGGACATCCTGATTGCGGTTACAGACGGCCTCACCGGCATGACGAATGCGATTGAGACAGTATTCCCGCAAACCCTGCACCAGACCTGTATCGTGCACCTTATCCGATCGTCTACGACCTATGTCTCCTACAAGGACCGTAAGGCGGTTTGTGCGGGCTTAAAGACCATCTACCGAGCCGCTAACGCCGATGCGGCGCTAGAAGCTTTAGAGGCCTTTAAGGAGTCCCCCATGGGCCAGCGCTATCCCGTTATTGCCAAGAGCTGGGAGAGAAACTGGGGACAGGTAATTCCCTTTTTCCAGTATCCCCCTGAAATCCGTGCTCTGATCTACACCACGAATGCTATCGAAGCTCTGAACCGAGACATTAGAAAGGTTATTAAAACCCGTGCTGTATTCCCCAATGTAACGGCCGCTATGAAGCTGATTTTCATGGCTATCAAGCGCCACACGGAAGCGTGGAAACGCCCGTCTACCAAGTGGACAGCGGCCATGCAGCAATTCCTAATTCATTATGAGGACCGCTTTCTACAGGATTAAAACCAGAGGCGCCGCAGTTGCTGACACTCCCTCGAAAGGAAAGTGAAGGCGCCTCCGAACCTGTTGGAGTGGGGTGCGTGTAAGGTTCAATTCTTTGTTTTAACTACAATTTATGCACCCGGCGACAGATAAGTAACCCGCCCCCCAAACAAAATCCCCCGACATCCATCGACATCGGGGGAGAAGGGGGAGAAGGGGGAGAACGTTATCTTCTTAGGCTTTTCTCATGTTGACTACATCACGCACCATCATGAGGGCCAGAATCACCAGGGCCGTACCAAAGGCAATCAAGCAACACTGGGCCATGGAGAGGAAGTGCTCCGACGGCCACAAGTACCAGCCGCCCGCGTTGTCGTACATCTCAATTAAGTAACGCTGTACGGGATCCAACACGACGTTGGCGGGGACTTCGCTATTTTCATAGCCGCAGTCCCCCGTGGGGAGGAACCAGTCGGGGGCCCACTCGTGAAGGGGAATCCCAAAGGGATACTTGGGATCTAACGAGCACCCCTGAAGGCCAAACAACGCATCCATATCGGTGGAGTGCACCGCATGGTGAATGCGGGCCAACTTCAAGGAGCACATCACCCCATAGATGGAAGAGGCCACAGCCAGGACGTAACCCACAAGGCGCAGGATTAAGGCCCTCGGGTAGGGGAGCGCAATTAAACCCGCCAATGCAATCCCAAGAAAGGCCGCTCGGATATAGACGCACTGCTCACAGGGCTTCATGAATAAGTAGACCTGAAAGACGTTATGCGCCAAGACAATTAAAGAGGCTGCCAAAACCGCCATCAAGGCCCACAGAAAGCGGGAGTGCGGTTCTAACCAAGACGGGACTTTCATCGGTTACTCCTTCTTAGAGAGCATCACAACGAGGTCTTCAAAGCCGTTTAAGCTCTTAATGGCTTGGGTCATGATGAGATACTTCCCGTTTACGACATAGGCCGGCACCCCTTGGATCTTGGCAACGTCATAGGCCACCTTCCAAG
>JAHHRG010000091.1 GCA_020025965.1 Sutterella sp. | reverse complement strand
TTTGAGACTAACTCATACCGCCGGCTTCACGGAAGGGGCGATATGAGTTTCGGGACAGAACAGCCGACATCGGTTTGATTCTCGCAGAAATAAAGAGGCCGCCGAACTCTTAGAGTCCGGCGGCCGGGGATTCATAAAACGAAACGATCCTCCTCGGAGATTGAGTTCCGCCTCGTTTCATGATGGTGTGCCGAGGATAAAACGCCGAAGCGCTCCCCTCACGCTCATCATTGTAATCCGAGAAGCGATCAGTCTGCAGACATATTTACGCTAACAACATGTTGCGCCCATCGCGCGTCAATCAAAACGCGACGATTGTCGGCAAAAGTGAGCTGTTTGGCCAAGTCATCGAACATCTCGCGATCGAAGGGGAACTGTGCAACCGCTCGGCGAGAGCCGTCAAGGGCGAGAAAGGCTTCTTCGCCCTTGGCACGGCTATAAACAAATCCGCGTACGTCGGACCAATCGGGATCTTCGGCCAAAGACTCGAGCATCAGAACCTTCATGATCTCAAGCACTCGGTCGTCAAGTCCCGCGTCCAGAACCGAGACCTTTTCAAAAAATTCAACGGGCGTTAAGGTCAAACGCAGGGGCATTTCCATTTTCTTCGCAACGCCCGGCAGGAATTCCGCAAAAAGATGTTCCTGTTCGGCAATCCCGTCGGTGAAAGCCTTCACCTTTTCTTCGAGGTTTTCGCCTTCAGCCAAGGGGGAGAACTGCACCATGGCGTTCATGGCAGGGACGTGCACGAGGACGGGGAAGGGTGCCAAAAAGCGTGCACCGCAGTCTTCGCAGCGTGCACTGAAGAGTGTCCCTTTGAGAATCCTGTCTTTAACATTGGCATCGCGGCCGAATTCAATATATCGGTAGGTTTTGAAATCGAGAGTCTTTTCGCAACGTGGGCAGGGCATCGTATTTTCCGTTGTGTTTTCCGTCGTGTCGGACATCGGTTGTCTCCGTCTGTTGTTATTCTGAGTGTGAGACATTGTAGCCGTTTGGAGCTCAGTGTCGAGAAGAGTATCAGGCACCGCATTGGATTAGGAGTGCGGGCTGCTCGCCGGGCATGATCGTGAGACACTCCGCCGCACGCGTCAGGGAATCGATAAAGACGACTTGTCGCTTGCCGCCCGGCATTTCAATGCTGAGGTCTGCCAAAAGTCCGCAGGCTTCGTCGATCGGGTGCTTCTCGACAGGCATGGAGAGCAAGGTGAAAAGCAGTTCGATCAGAATATCCTGCGAGACCGCTTCGGCAAGTCGCTCGCCCGCGGACTGCAGAGCCCGAAGAAAACGCTCGCTGTCGGTTTTAAAGAGCGCGGCGCGGAGAGCTTCGGCATCCCTCGTTAAACCGATCATGCCTTCACGGGCTTCACTCCCGCGTAAAGCGAAGGAGAGTGTCAGATACGTAGCTCTCGAGCGTTCGATACGATTGCGTCCGATCGTGAATGGACTCTTGGTGTCGATGATGCCTATCCCAATCCTGGAAAGGGCTTTTATGCTCGACACCTTCATCCGCGTCGCCGTCAGACCTTCGCTGAGAATTTGCGGATAAAGAACGTCGACGAACGTGCGGTCGCGCTTGAGCGCCGCGGGATCGATCGCCCAAAGAGCTTCCCGCACGGCGGAAAGAGTAAAGGCGCGGGTAAACGGAAAGGGGTGCGGAAGCACGGAGAAGACTTCGATCGCGTTCTCGTCAATGCCGATTCCGCCCTCGGACTCAAAACTCGCCCAGCGTTTCAGTTCGTGCAAGACCAAATCGGGCGAATAGCCGTCAGCAGCTGTCTTTTGCAGGAGGATGGAGAGGGCTTTCGCCGGCGTGCTTTGGCCTGAGGACGTGGGCTTCGGTTCCGGACTTTGAGAGAAACTCAACGGGCTAAGCGAATGCAGGTCGCTTGAGTGAACTTTGGATGCGGGCATAAAAGAACGGTACCGGACGGGAAATCCGATGCCGCGGTCCTTGTCAATTCGGTTTAGAGCTTGACGTGTTCAAGGTGAAGCCCCGGGAAGAGCATTTCCGGACGGCCGACGATCAAGGGATCGACATGGCCGATATGATCTTCATTCTTGTTGGCATAGTCGACCTGACTCAGGACGGCGCGGATCGCATTGATGCGTCCGCGGCGCTTGTCTTCATTACGGATAACGAGCCAAGGCGCATCCGCCGTATTGGACGCCTGGAACATGCGGCGGGCGGCTTCAGTGTAGTCGTCCCACTTGTCAATCGAAGCCAGGTCAACGGGCGAGAGCTTCCAATGCTTCAAGGGATTCACCTTGCGTTCGTGGAAGCGGCGAAGCTGTTCTTCCTGAGAGATGGAGAGCCAGAGCTTGACGAAAATGATGCCGTGGTTCACCAAACTCTGTTCAAAATACTGCACTTCCTTTAAGAAGAGTTCGGTCTGATCCGGTCGGCAGAAACCCATCACGGGTTCCACGACGGCACGGTTGTACCAGGAACGGTCAAAGAAGCAGATTTCACCCGGGTTCGGGAGCTGCGTCACGTAACGTTGGAAGTACCACTGACCGCGTTCGACGTCGGAGGGCTTTGACAAAGCGACGATGCGCGCGCCGCGGGGATTCAGGTTTTCAACGAAGCGCCGGATGGTGCCGCCTTTGCCGGCGGTATCGCGACCTTCGAAGATGATGATCATGCGGCCGCCCGTCTTCTTAATATGTTCCTGCAATTTGAGGAGCTCGACCTGAAGGTCAAAGAGTTCCTTTTCGTAAAGCTTCGCAGGATAGCGGTTCTTATAGGGATAACCGCCGTTCATAAAGTCGGAGGTGAGTTCGAAAATGTCGGCGCGCTTTTTGGGAAAGAGATTGGCTTCGGAGCCCGCGTGCTTCAGGAGTTCGAGCATGAGCGTGCGGCGACTTTCGGAAGGCAGATTCAATAACTCCGGCAGCAGCTGCTCCGCCGCATCCTCGGCATTGGTACAGCCCGTGTCGATAAGACGGGTGAGGAGATAATTGACCGCTTCTTTCGTCGACTCGAAAATCGGAACCGCTTCGTCAAGATTGGCATGCTCGCGGATTTCGCCGCTCAATTCACGGCGAAGTTGAGCAATGGTAGCCTGTTGGTTATTTTTCTTTTTTTTGTCGCCCATGACAAGACTCCTTATTAAAGACGATATAACGAGAAGTTTAGCAAGAGCCTGTTATTTTTCGCATTAGCAAAAACCAAAAGAAAAGAGGAAGCTCTTGCAATGAAAGCTTCCTCTTGGTTCGGTTGATTGCTTAGTCTTTAGCGGCTAAAACGGTGCGCAAGCGCCATTGAGGGGAAGATAAAGAGAAGCCAGAAAATCGGATAGACGACGGCACCCGATACGGCGATGACGTTGAGGTTTTCTTCTTCAACGATCAGGGTACGCATACGGAAGATATCCAAGATCGGATAGGTCATCGCGTGTTCGAAGGCGTTGTCGATAAATGAGAACCCGATCAAAAAGAAAATCCCCAGAACCGACGTCAGGAGCATCACGCCGGCAGCTTTGGCGGTAGAGCCCATGCGGGAAATCGTGAAGCCGAAAATGAGAATCAGACCCAAGATGACGGCGGGCATGGCAAATTTTTGCGAGACCCAACCCGTATGAAAAAGGATGCGCTCCCAGCCGAGCCCGATCATGGCGGCCGTGACGGCCAAGGCGAGCGAGGAGAGAATGATGAGGAGAAGACGACCGAGAGTGCGCATGTTTCCGAGACCCTGAAAGGTGGCGTTTTGAGGAAGTCTTAATTGTAGCTGAAATGGGTTTTCTTCGTTCTTTGTCCGGTTAATGGACGAAAACGCTTGACAGATGAGCGTTTTTGCCCGTCAAAATAAAGAATGGATTTAAAACTAGTTTCTCATGAAAAACTCAAAGTGTTATTTTTAAAGGAGACGGGCTCTCAAAAGAGGAGAACGGCGCTGTCTCTTAAAAAATGTTGTACCAAATGGGTGAAGGCTTCTCTTGCAGGCTAAAGAAAGTTAGGGATTTCACTGAGAAATAGCTTAAAAAGGCTAGGTAGGTCAAAAAGAGATAGTAAAAAAAATACAAATCGGACTAAACTTCAATTATCAAGTTAGCCATAACCACCAAAGGACCCCTCATGGCCTATAAAGTTATTAAAGTGGAAGGCGTAGGTGATGTCTACGCTGCAAAATTGAACGCTGTCGGTATCAAATATATCGACGAATACCTCGAAAGAACGCGTACGCCCGCGATGCGCAAGGCGCTTGCTAAGGAAGCCGATATTCCTGATGCATTGGTGCTCAAGTGGGCCAACCATGCCGACCTTTGCCGTATTCACGGCATCGGCCCGGGTTACGCCGAACTTCTCGAACTCGCCGGTGTCGACACCGTGAAGGAACTCTCGCACCGCGTGCCGGAAAACCTCTGGAAGAAGCTCGAAGAAGTGAACGCCGAACGTCATTATGTGCGTCGCTATATTGACGACGCCAAGGAACTTGGGTCGATGCTCGAATTTTGAGCTTCGAGTTTATGAACTCCTGATTTTGCTTTTGAGCGAAGACTCGAGAAGAAGCCTGACGATCAAAAAACGGCGGTCTTTTTCTTGGTGCGCCCAGCATGGGCGCGTTCTAACGGGTGAAAGTCCCGAGCGCAGGAGGTAGCACCAAGCGCATAGCCGGAGGCAAGGGTGTCCGTCGCGAGGCGGAATCTGAAGGAAGCCCGAGGCAAACCGCTGATCCGATGAACAAGAACCACATCAGGCATACGAGGATGGGTAAGGGTTCATAACAAACCGAAGCTCTAAGCTACACGGAATCCGAGGTGTAAATGTGGCGGATGCATGGCGGGAAAGAACGTGTTCTTACCTGGGGAGATCTCACAGACGACGATCAATAGGTCGTGCGGAGTAAAGCTTGCAGTGAGAAGTCAGCAGAGAGCATAGCAGTCGGTCCAGTTGCCGATGAAGGCTCGAATCTATGACAGATTTCAACTGTTTAAGGAAGGACGCGGAACCAAACGGGCTGCTCACAAAGTTGCCGTCATCATCTATTCAATGCTTAAAAACGGTGAAGCGTTTCGAGTTCACGATTATTCGGAAGCCATTCGCGATCATCGTTTGGAAAGACTCAGTCGAGAAATTCGACGAACTCAGCAACAAAATCTTCTGCACACGGACGCAGGAATTGTAGTCGCCGTTTCGGGTACGGTTGAGATTCCTTTGCGAACGCTAGTGCTTTAGGTTGTTTGCTTGAGCT
>JAHHRG010000090.1 GCA_020025965.1 Sutterella sp. | reverse complement strand
GCGCTTCCAGGCCTCAGCCTGATAGTAGGCGGAGGCGGCCGAACGGCGCATGTCGTTTTTGAGCTTATCCTTTTTAACAAGCTCGACCGTTTCCATGAAGACGTTGCCCGCACGCATGTACTTTTCACCCTGCATGAGAGCAACGGCAAAGTTCTGGTGCAGACCGGCATTCTTGGGCCAGACGGAGACGCCTTTTTCAAAGACCTCGATTGCAAGCTTGTTTTTCTTCAAGGCCATAGCCGAGAGACCGTAGATCGTGACCCCGAAAGGATGCGGACGCTTCCCGTCGACGAACGACTGCAGTTTTTGCATGACTTCGCGGTGCTTCTCTTGCTTGTAAAGCTCCTGGGCGTTCAGGAAAACCGTGGCTTCCGTCTGCGTGATGGCGGGCGTATTCTCGTCGGCAAAAGCCGGCGCACCCTGACCGAGACCAAGCGCCAGGACGGCAAAAGCCGTCATGAGGGCGCGGGTAATGGTGTTTTTATGCATGTCGGCTTACCTATGAAGTTTGAATTCAACAGGCACCTCAACCCAGCACATCACGCGTCGGCCGTTCTTTTCCGCAGGCTTGAAGCGCCAACGTTTGACAGCCTGAAGTGTGGCTTTGGCAAAGGTTTCGTTGTCGGGACCGGGCATGACCTCGGCCTTCAAAACACGACCTTCCGGATCGATCACGAGTCGCACCGTCACCGTTCCTTCCTTTTTGGCGCGTTTGGCGGCATAGGGATAGATCGGGTTGGGCGAGAAGAGAAGACCCGGTTCGTTGTCGAGTTCGCTCATCGAGAAAGCGGCAGGCGCGGTCGGGGCTGTCGAGGCCACGGTCGGCATGGCAGGGACAGCGAGCCCGACGTCGATCATCGGATTGACGGCGAAGTCAAGCTTGACATCGGGCGTCGGGATGTCGACGGGAGTTTCGGTGCGAACCGTCACTTTGGGTTGCGTCGGCGCCGGCTTTGAAGAGGCCTGATGGACAATCTTCTCGGGTGTTTCTTCCTCCAAAGGCATGGCCATCGTGTTGCGGGTGCCTCGTCCGTCGGGTTCCTTATCGGGTCCCGTCATGGTCGTGGGGTAAAAGCCCACGATAAAGAGGACAGCCGTCGCGACAATACCGATCACGGCCGACAAAGCACGAAGCTTCGGCGACGAAGATACGTCGGGGAACACCGTTTGCGAGCGGCTTGAAAGAGTACTCATCAGAAGGACTCCTTAGTTGTTTTTAGCCGCAACGCTCACGTTCCGGATACCGGCTTCGCGGCAGGCATCGAGCACCTGAATCACAATGCCGCTTCGCGCCATCGTGTCAGCCGCAATCACAACACCGCCGTCGGGCGTGTCACTGCGGAATTTGGCCATCCATGTACGAACCTGGCGAATGTCGATGGATCTTCCTTCAATCCAAATGACATTGCCGGAGTCAACGGCCACAACCACCGAGGGAGCCTTGGAGGAGGCGGTCTTTGCGACGGGACGTTCCACTTCGACGCCCGATTCGCGCACGAAACTCGAGCTCACCATAAAGAAGATGAGCAAAATGAAGATCATGTCGATCAGAGGCGTCATGTTGAGCTCAAGGGGCTCGGACGTCTGAGTTTTCTTTCTACGCATGTTTGTAGTCCTTCGGGGCCTTGCCCGTCTTGAGGAGGAAGTCGTTCAAAAGGACGCTGAAGGCTTTTGCCTGTTGCTTCACCATGCGGCCCAAGACCACACCGATCACCGCAACCATCAAGCCGCTCTGCGTCGTAATCAAAGCCTGCGCCACGCCGTCGGCCATACTCGAAATATCGGTAAAGCCGAAAAAGGCGATGGTATTGAAAGAGCTCACCATCCCCGTCACGGTGCCCAAAAGCCCCAGGAGAGTGGCGGCCGAGGCGCAGACAAGCACGCTTCGTCCCTGACACATATTGAGAATGACGGAGGCACGCATCGTTTCGCGCAACTCCGAATCAATCGGATCAATGCCGGAGCGGTTCTCACGGTAATACTGAGCAAAGTCGGCCCAAACGGCGTCTTTGGCACCGAAGGTCTTGGTTTTCAAGATGGCCTTGATTTGCTTCTTGGCGTAATGAAGCTGCACGGCAGAAATCAGACCGCGGGCCGTCATCAGGACGCACACCAGCATCAGGGGCACCATCAAAGGGCCGCCCGCGGCGAGTTTCTCAAAGATTTCTTCAATGGGAAAGATCATCTTCGTAGCCCTCAAGAGGAGACTTCACGAAACGAGCGGCAGCGCGCGAGAGGGCCTGCGTGGCCACATCTTCAACGCCCTGCGACACGAGTTCGAGTCGACGCGTGAGGAAGTAGTGAAGAACCATCAAAATAATCGACACGACGAGACCGACTTCGGTCGTGATCAAAGCGATGGAAATACCGCCAGACAACAACTTCGGATCGCCGTTGCCGAAAATCGTAATGACGTCGAAGGTGGCGATCATCCCGGTCACAGTACCCAAAAGACCGAGCAGGGGAGCAACGGCAGCGGCAACGCCGACGGCCTGAATACCCTTATTGAGCGGTGCAACATTGAGTTCAACGGCTTCGTCCAAGCGCTTTTCAAGCGTGAGAACGGAGGTGGCCCCCGTCTTCAACATGGAAGCGAGAACGTTCGAGGCAACGCAACCCTTATGGTCTTTAGCCATGACGGCACCGGCTTCTGCAATCTTGCCGTCGTCGATCTTGGTCAAGGCCTCGGCCAAGAGAGCTTCGTCGGGTTTCTTGATCGCATAGAGGCGAACGAGCTGATAGAGACCGAGAACGAAAGCGAGGAAACCGATACCGATGATGATCCAGACGAGATTGCCGCCGGCATTCAAGTGAGCGTAGAGGCTGTCGTCCGTTTTCAGACGGTTGTACATGTCGCCCTGCGTGATATCGACGGGGAGAATGTTGGCGGAACCGGCCTTGTAGTCCTTGAAGGCATCAACCGGCGCGTCGCCCAGATTGCCGATGATGGGACGAAGCTGATTGGCGTCACCGGTCGGAACCAAAGCGGTCGACGAACCGTCAAGGATCGTCATGGCGGAAAGGCCGCCGGCGATCGTCACGGGAACGGTCTTCAATTCGCCGTCGGGCATGACAATGGCGAGATCCTTCGTGCGGATCTGGCGGGAGATTTCGACTTCTTTATTGAGGTAGCCGATCAAATTGCGAATGTCGGCAATGGACGGGAAGACCGTCTGGGTGCGAAGCTTCGTCAAAAGCGTAGGATCCAACTCTCCGTCAACGGCGACGGGCGAGTGGATGGCACGTTCGAAGGCGGCGGTAGCGGTCAGCTTCACGGCACCTTCGAGGGTCGTACGGGAGGCGGCAGTCGCACGGGCGGCGACAACGGCCTTATTGTGACGTTCTTCAAGTTCGGCCAACTTCTTCTTCAGGTTGGCAATGGACGTATCGAGCTGAGCCTTGTGTTCGCGAAGCTCCGCACGCTTTTGAGTGACGCGCTTCACATCGGCACGAAGCGTAGCAAGATCGCGATGGGCTTCGGCGGTAACGGCACGGTCAAGCTTTGCGGCTTCGGCCGTCATGGCATTGAGGGTGGCGGCCTTCACTTCTTCAGGGGAGGGCGCGGCGGTCTTGGCGGCGTCGGCGGCAAAGGCGGGCGCAGCCATCATGATAAGGGCGGCGGAAGCCGCGGCGATAAGACGGTTTGCTTTCATCTTAGTTCTCCTTGGCTTCGGCAGCGGCCGCAGCGGTCGTGACGACCGGCATCAGGGCCATTTCATGCTGGGTACGGGATTCGAGCGTAGCGCCCAACTGAACGATGGGTTCGAGAAGCGCCGGATCGCTCGCAAAGCCCGTCTTCTGATCTTTCCAAATGCCGGCTTTCTGCTTATCCAAGGTCATCGCAAAGTAACCGATACGGCCGATACGGAGAACCTGAAGAGTCGTCTTCTGACCGTCAAAGAGGGCTTCTTCGGTCATCACGTCGCAGCTGACGCCGTAGTCCGATTCGGCGTTAAGAGCTTCGAGCAAACGGCGGAGTTTTTCGCCGACGTTCACCGAGGGATCGTTGACGGACTTTTCAATAAAGAGCGCGCGATCCTTGCGTTCGGCCTTGAGGAAAGGCGTTTGCTTGTTCTCTGCGGACTTCAGCAAATCTTCACTTGCGTCATAGATGTCGTTTTCGACCATCAGCGCGATTTCCGCATAACGGCGCTGCTGCTCTTCCATAAGGATGATCTTTTTGGTGAGCGAGGAGATGTGGCGCTTGAGGCGGCGTTCTTCGAGTTCCAAGACCGGGATCTGAAGCGAGAGATTGCGGTTGTCGGACTGAATTTCTTCTTCCTCGGCGAGGAGTGCTTCGATCTGACGAGCTGTCTGGCGGTCAACGGTAACGGCACGGTTGAGATGCTTTTCAACGGTGTTGATGACCGTAGCGCCGTCGGGGGCGACGACTTCGGCCTTCTCGGCTGCCGTAGCGGAGAGGCTCCCCAAGGCAAGTGCCAAACTGAGAGCGATGGAAAGTGAAGTTTTTTTCATGCGAAGTTTCCCTGTGAGAGTTGGGCTTTAGGCTTTCATCTCATGAGGAGTGAGGGTTGACGGCGCGAGTCGGGCGGTTCTCACCAGAGAACGCAGGGCCTCGGAGGCCGGTTTAGTTAATAAATCTTTGGTCATACCTTCTTCAACGAGGCGACCTTTTTCTAAAACCATTACGCGCGTTGCGAAGCCCTTAACAAGCGACAGGTCGTGCGTAATGAAAATCGTGGCCAAACCGCGTTCGCTCTGAAGCTTCTTCAAGAGGTGCATGACCTGGAATTGAAGAGCACGGTCAAGAGCGGACGTCGGTTCGTCCAGAATAAGGAGAGTGGGTTCGAGAATGAGTGCGCGGGCAATCGAGACGCGCTGACGTTCACCGCCCGACAATTCGTGCGGGAAACGGCGCTCGTAAGCTTCGGGCAAGCCAACGGCACGCAGGTTTTTTCGAACCAATTCCGCGCATTCGTCGCTCGACTTAAAACGCCCCAAGGCAATCGGGCCTTCGGCAATCAAATCGCGTATTGACAGACGCGGATTGAGCGATGCGTACGGATCCTGGAAAACTGGCTGAATCAATCGGCGGATGGGACGCAGTTCGTTAAAGGACAAGCCGTCCAAGCGATGACCCGTGAGGCAAATCGTTCCCTTGCTCGGAATAAGACGCAAGAGCGCGAGAGCGAGCGTGGACTTCCCGGAACCCGATTCACCGATGACGGCCAAGGTTTCTCCCGAGGCCACATGGACGTCGTCCAAAGTCAGCGCATTAAAGTCCACCGCACGGCTGAAAAAGCC
>JAHHRG010000089.1 GCA_020025965.1 Sutterella sp. | reverse complement strand
CGTTCAGCGTGCGCTCAAGGTTTTGCGCGAAAGCCCCGTCTACGGGATTGAGTGCGATAAAACGGCAAAGCCTTATGTCTACCGCATGGGGCCGGGCGATGCGTTTGCGATGTGCAAACTCTCGGCCGAACAATCGCTGTTGCTTCAGCTCGTAGAAGGCCATTTTATGCATCAACTTCCGACCTCCTTGGCCGAGAGTTTGGAGCCGATGTTTACCAAGGCTCATGAAGTCCTTGAAGACCGCGTGAACGGCCGCGAACGCGACTGGGCGAAAAAAGTGGCGGTGGTGCCGAATGCGTTGACCTTTCTGCCGCCCATCATCCATCCCGATATTTTCGATACGGTGAGCGAAGCACTCTATCGCGATCTGCGACTCAAAATTGACTATGTCGATATCAGAGGCCGGGCGAAAGAAGTGTTTGTGGATCCGCTTGCTCTTGTAAAACAGGCCGAACGTCTTTATTTGGTTGCCCGCTATGTCGTCTCGGGCGAATTCCGCCATTTGGCGCTTCACCGCATGAAGCACGTTGAGATTGTCGAGCAGCGGGTTAACCGCGAGGGTTTCGATTTGGATGCGTACCTCGCGGAGAAACCCTTCAATTACGCTTACGGGGATTTTCGCCATATCCGCCTCGAATTCGCTTTTACCAGTGACAGACTGGCGACGACGCTCACCGAAACTCCGTTCAATGAAACGCAGATTTTGCAGCAACTCGATGACGGGTCTTACAAAGTCACAGTCGACATTGACGACTCCATGCTTTTAACGAGCTGGCTCAACACTTGGGGCGAGCGAGAAGGCATCCATTCGATTGTCAAGACACCGATCTGACAGCATCGATAAAAAAAAGGCCGGCAGAAATGCCGGCCTTCGGTTAATGGACGAAGCGCAGTCTTCGTCAGTTCTTGTCGGGTGAAAGACCGCGGTTGCGGCGTGCGATCACATAGTCCTCGATACGCTTGATGCGAAGATCGGCACAGACTTTAACGAGAATGGCAGAGGCTAAAAAGAGAAGGCCCGAAACAGCCGTGTCGGCCGTGCGTCCGAAGGTCCAGTCGCCGTAGACCCACAAAGGCGTGAAAATATAGACAAATAGCGAGGCGAGAAAATAATTGATGGCGCGGTAAAAACGCTTGAAGAAGTTTCCTTCTCCGTGTCTCAAACGGCCCGTCAGAAGTCCTCGAAAAATAGTCTTCAAGGGTGCGACTTTGGCCGTTTCTTCCTGCGTCACATGGTCGCGAGGATCGGTAACGAGTCTTTCGGGAATATCCAGCAATGCGCGCATCCAGTTCGGATAGCGCGTCACGCGGCTCGCGTCGGGGCGCAGAATGCGGCCGAGTTCGAACCAGAAGACGCCGAGGCCGATGGCGGAAACGAAAGAAGCGATGTAATAGTCGGTATCGGACATGAGTGACGACGGGTTAGAGGAATTCGATTCACTCGAAGTGTAGCGGAAAGCTTTTCGAAAATGGCGGGACTGGTTCAGTCGGTTGAGAGGAAGATGTCCTTTAAGTCGATACCAGCAAGGTCGATACGGCGAGCAGGGCAAAAATAACGGCACTCAACTTATTGAAGAAAAGCTGAACTTTGGAGTTTCGTACTTTGTCGGACAAAGTACCTGCACACCAGGCAAAAAGACCGAAAACGACGAAAGTGACGACCAAAAAAGTCGCGCCCATGACGAGCATCTGCCGGGTGGCCGCTTCGCCCGATGTTCCCGGGAGAATAAAAGACGGGAAAAACGCAAGGAAAAAGAGCAATACCTTCGGGTTCGTCAGGTTCATCACAATGCCGCGGCGCCAGAGTTGTCCGTCAGTCAAACGTCGTTTGTCTTCGCGTTCGACGGCATTGACTTCCGCGGGCGCAAGCCAGGCGTTGACGGCGAGCCAGACAAGATAGGCGGCGCCCATGCATTTGATGACCGTGAGCATGACGGGCGAACCTGCAATCAGAGCGGCAATGCCCAAAGCAGCGAGCACGGTGTGGCAGAAAACTCCGCAACAAAGCCCCGTTGTCACGAAGAATCCCGCTCTTGCACCGTGCATGGCGGACTGCATAAGGACAAAGAGATTGTCGGGGCCTGGCGCGACGGCAAGGAGCAAAGCAGCGGTCAGAAAGCCGAGCCACAAATCAAAAGGCATGGTTTGTCTCCGTCAAAAGGCAATCGCGACAGTCTCGGAATGAGCGTTTGATCCGTCAAATCGTCAGGAGACTGTTGGCGAGAGTCTTATTTTCCCTTTTCGAGCTCCGCATAAAGGGCCCGGCCCTCGGGCGTAATCTCAACGCCCGCGGCTTCAATACTGTGCGCCACCTCCTGAATGCATTCGCGCGTTTCAATATCGAGTTCTTTTTTATTCGTCGGCCAGAAGACGAAGAAGGGGATCGTAAAGGAACTTTTGAGGGGGATGGCCTTACAGTCGTCGGAGACGCTCTTGGCGGCCAATTCGTCCGTAATGTGCACGCCCACACCGCGTTTGACGAATCGGAGGGCTACCTGTGTCGACGACAGTTCGGCCGAGACCTGATCGGGTCGAAGCTCCGGATGCAACCCGGCGACGTAGTCGCGCTCAAGCTTGTCGGCCGCGAGAAGAATGAAGTTTTCGTTTTTATAGTCGTTGACGGTAACGCTGTCGAGCGCGGCGAGCGGATTCGTGATCGGTACGACCAAACGGAAACGCAGATGTGCCAAGGCCACTTTTTGAAGGTCATCATGGTTGCTTAAAAGCGTCCCGAAGCCCACATCGAAAGGATGCGAATATTTCGAATAATGAATGTCTCGGGACTGATGCATGTCCATGGTGACCTGCATCGTGCGCTCGTGTTTTTTGAGGATGCGCACGACTGACGGAATGATGACGTCGGAACAGTGGCGTGCGAGCACCGCAATGCGAAGTTCTTTCTTTTTGGCACGCGATTTTTCCGGAAATTCCTCCAGAATTTTCCACGCCTGAACGCTTTCTTTGGCCACTCGGTAAAAAGCACGGCCTTCATCCGTCAATGTTAGAGTCTTGGACGAGCGGTCGAAGAGTCTGTAGCCGATGCGTTCTTCGAGCTGGCCGATGGCACGGCTCGCAGCAGGCGTAGACATGGCATTTAGGTTGGCGGCCGACAATAAAGAGCCCGTTTCGACAACGGAGCAAAAAAGTTTGATAGATTTTGCCTTTAGTTCCATTTTTTGCAACTCGATCGTTAATCTTTGCAATTTACGAAATATACCAGATGAGGCACAATACGTTCCAACAACGACGGGGAATTGAAACCGCCCCGGCGCTAAAACTCTCTGAAGCACGGATGAAACGGTCGAATCAGACAAGCCTGATCGACCGTTTTGTCTACCTGTCAAACCTTCTGAAAAGTTTTCCTATTTCTGAAGATTATCGTCAATTTCTTTCGGAATTAAAAAAATGGCTATCTACGATCCCAAGTCTCGCGTTGCCGCCGAATTCATCAACGACCAGGAAATCAAAGATACTCTCGCCTGGGCTCAGGCCAATAAGACGAACCACGAACTGTGCCATGCCGCCATTGAAAAGGCCGCTCAGTTCAAGGGTCTGACCCACCGTGAAGCCGCTCTTCTCCTTGCTTGCGAAGACAAGGATATCAACGACAAGATTTTTGAGACCGCGATTAAGGTGAAGGAACACATCTACGGTTCCCGTATCGTTCTCTTCGCTCCGCTTTATCTTTCCAACTACTGTGTGAACGGTTGCGTCTACTGCCCATACCACGCCAAAAACAAGACCATCACCCGCAAGAAGCTCTCTCAGGAAGAAATTCGCAATGAAGTGATTGCCCTGCAGGATATGGGCCACAAGCGTCTGCTTCTTGAATCCGGCGAACATCCGAAGCACAGCCCGATCGAATACATTCTCGAATCCATCAAGACGATTTATTCGATCAAGCACAAGAACGGTGCCATCCGCCGTCTGAACGTCAACATCGCCGCTACGACGGTTGAAAACTATAAGAAGCTTCACGAAGCCGAGATCGGTACCTATCAGCTCTTCCAGGAAACCTACCACAAGGAAACCTACGAAGCTCTGCATCCGAAGGGACCGAAGTCCGACTATGCCTACCATACCGAAGCTCATGACCGCGCGATGGAAGCCGGTATTGACGACGTCGGTTTGGGTGTGCTCTTCGGTCTCGAACTTTGCCACTACGACTTTGTGGGCGTTCTGATGCACGCCGAACACTTGGAAGCCGTCTTCGGCTGCGGTCCGCACACGATTTCCGTGCCGCGTATCTGCCCGGCCGACGACATCGATCCGAACACGTTCACGAATGCCGTTCCGGACGATCTGTTCCTGAAGATCGTGGCGCTGATCCGCTTGGCCGTTCCCTACACCGGCATGATCATGTCGACGCGTGAAAGCGCCCGTGTTCGTACGGAAGGCTTGAAGCTCGGCATCTCCCAGATTTCCGGCGGCTCCCGCACGTCCGTCGGCGGTTACGCCATCCGCAGCGTCCAGGAAATGGAAGAAAAGACGGAACAGTTCGAAACGAGCGACCGTCGTACGCTTGACGAAATCGTTCACTGGCTTCTGGACAACGGCTATCTCCCGTCCTTCTGCACGGCTTGCTACCGTGCCGGCCGTACGGGCGACCGCTTCATGGAATTCGCCAAGGACGGCAGCATTTCCGCTTTCTGCCAGGCCAACGCCATCCTCACCCTGAAGGAATACGTCTGTGACTATGCCTCCAAGGAAACGCGTGCGGCCGGTGAAGCAGTCATCGAACGCGAAATGCCGAAGATCTGCAATCCGAAGATCCGTAAGGCAAGCGAAAAGCGCATTATCCGTATCGCCGACGGCGAACGCGACTTCCGCTTCTAAAGCTTTGCCGACCGATTGATTCGGTCAATCTGAAAAAAGGCTCGAACATCGTTCGGGCCTTTTTGTTTTTTCGAAGCTCGGCCGGATGCGAGTCCTTGTCTGAACGTAACCCCTAAAAAAACGCCGCCCGATTGCTTTCGAGCGGCGTTTCGGCATCAAAGAAAAGCACGTCTTAGAGGAAGTGCACGACGATCGTAATGATGATCACGGCGACGAGGTCAAGGAGAACGCCGGCTTTAAACATATCCATAATGCGAATGCGGCCGGTACTGAAGATGATCGCATTGGGAGGCGTTGCTACCGGCATCATAAAAGCGCAGGACGTGGCCAAGACGGTGGCGTAAAGGAGTGCGTCGGGATTCATGTTGAGACTTTCCGCTGCGGCTGCGAGCAGAGGCATCATCGTCGCAGCCAGAGCCGTATTGGAGGTCATTTCGGTCGCGACGGCGACGAGGCTCGCGACACCGGCAATCATCGGAATTTCGCCCAAACCGGCAAAGGAAGCGGCCTGTGCGCCGATGAGTGCCGCCGCACCGGTTGACTGGATGGCCGCAGCCATGGTGAGACCGCCGCCGGAAAGAAGGAGAACGTCCC
>JAHHRG010000088.1 GCA_020025965.1 Sutterella sp. | reverse complement strand
CTCCGTCAAGGCGAACGGTGTCGCCGGGTTTCGTCGCGGTCAGTCGCGGAGAGAGCTGACCGTCAGTTACGCATTTGACGAGAAAGCGGATGTCGTCGGCTTCCGGTGCGGAAGCGATCGAATAAGCGCGAAAGACGGGGTCGGCTCCTTCCGACTCCAAACCCAAACGGGCAAATTGGCCGGCTTTGAAAGTCAGGTCGGCGGGCTTTTCAAAGGAGAGCTCGAAAAGGCCGTCGGCAATGAGTGTGTTGGAAAGAAGAGTCAATCGCTGCATTTTGCATTCTCGCAAGTATAAAAAAGGCCCGACAGCGGTCGAGCCTTTTCATGAAAGGGTCAGGACGGCAGACCGGCTGTCGACTGGCGCTTAGCGCTTCAAATACTGACGCTTGTTAGGAACACCCACCCATTCGTCAGCGTCGTCGGCATACGGCTTCTTACGCGTGATGGACGGCCATTCCTTAGACAATTCGGCGTTGAGTTCGATGAATTCCTGCTGATCGTCAGGCACGTCTTCCTCAGCAAAAATGGCGGCTTCCGGGCATTCCGGCACGCAGACGGCACAGTCGATGCATTCGTCCGGGTCAATGGCGAGGAAGTTAGGCCCTTCGCGGAAAGCGTCAACCGGGCAGACGTCCACACAATCGGTACGCTTGCAGCCGATACAGGCTTCACAGACAACGTGGGGCATTAGATGGGGTCTCCTGAATATTTCTTGGAATCGAAAAAAATACCCGAGCTATCGGGTAAACCATTATTGTATTCCTTTTTTTTCCTCAGATGAACAAAAAAAGTCGTAATTTTCTTAGGGTTTTTCGTCATCTCGGCACAGTTAGTTAAAATGACTGAAACGCCCTTCAATTCAACTGAGAATGAATCCCAAACACATCGCTCAAACGGCTTACACAAGAGACAATAAGGGGGTGAGTGAAGATTTCCGAAATCTTAGCTCGGCCGACGAGGAAATTGTCCTGAAGCGCGATACGTCGCGCAAGATCGTCCATATTGATATGGACGCTTTTTTCGCGTCTGTCGAAGAGCATGACAATCCCGAATTGAAAGGCAAACCGATTGCCGTTGGGCACGGCGAAGGGCGAGGTGTGGTCGCAACGGCTAATTACGAAGCGAGAAAGTTCGGCGTTAAGAGTGCCATGCCGAGTCTGCGCGCCAAGGAACTCTGCCCGCAGCTCATCTTCGTGCCGGCGAGAATCAGACGTTATAAAGAAGTGTCCGGTCAGGTTCAGGAGATCTTTCGCCGTTACACGGGTCTCATTGAACCTTTGAGTCTCGACGAGGCCTTTTTGGATGTTACGGTAAATAAGAAAGGTATCGCTTTAGGCGTTGAGGTCGCCAAAGACATTAAACGGGCGATTCGTGAAGAAACGGGGCTCATCGCAAGTGCGGGGGTCTCCTACAACAAATTCCTCGCAAAAATCGCTTCCGACTGGCGTAAGCCCGACGGACTCTGCACGATTCATCCCGACCGTGCGCTCGCTTTTATCGACACCTTGCCCATTGAGGCTTTCTGGGGCGTGGGTCCCGTGACCGCCAAACGTTTTCACGATATGGGCGTTTCGGATGCGAAGGCCTTGCGCGCCTTGTCTTTATCGACTCTCACGGCTCGATTCGGGAGTGCGGGAGTGATTTTTTATAAATGTGTGCGCGGCATTGACGATCGGCCGGTTCGCCCCTCGAGAGACCGTAAGAGCGTGGGGTGTGAAAGAACGTTGCCGCACGATTTGGCCGATCGCGAGCTCATTGAACACCTGATGACCGAAGTTGCTGTCGAATTGATGGCAAGACTCGTGAGAGCTGACTTTGTAGGGAGAACCTTGACATTAAAACTTCGCTATGCGGACTTTACGACAAGGACCCGAGCAGTGTCGGTCGAATTCCCGTTCAATACCGTTGACGCGATGTTAGACGAGGCGAAAAAATTGCTCGCGGGCTTTCCGATCCCGAGACGAGGAATTCGGCTCTTGGGTCTCACGGTTAGTTCTCCTTTGGACGATTCCGACGAACCGACGCTGTTCTAAAGCGAAAAAAAGACGCAAGCCTTATAGCATGCGTCTTTTTTTCTTGGAAATCGATCCGGCTCGTTCTTAGTTCTGAGCGTCAAAGAGGCGCTTTTCACCGAAAAGATCGCGGTACATCGGCCAGATCATGGCCTGAGCGATGGTCGAAAGAAGCAATACCACAATCGGTGTCACGTAGGAGAACGCACCGGCGGCACCGGCCGCGAGAAAGATGCCGTTCAACACAAACCCCGTGATAGCGGTGAGAGCCCCGATCGAGATGAGAGCGACAAGAGCGGCACCCAAGTTACGCCAGATGCCGAAGAAGGAATAGAAGAAACTCTTTCCGTACTTCTGCGCACCGTCGGCAGCCAAGAGCGGCGCGAAGAGCGTCATCATAAACAGCGGCACATAAAGCACGAAGCCTACGATAACCGCTGCAGTCGGGAAGTTATTGAGAATCGAGTCAACGTCGATCGATTCCTGCGTCATCACCCACTTGGCCATGCTGTCTTTGGCAAGCCAGGAGAAGGCAATCACAACAACTTCCATATAGAGCGCGCTGATCAAGCCGATCCACATGAGCGTCATGCGAAGTGCGGGCTTCTTGACGGTCTCGACGAGTGTCGAGTAACGCGGGTGTTTGCCGGCCAAAGTATCGCGCGTGGCGAAGCCGACGAGCACACAACCGAACGGCATCCAAAGGGAGGCGAGAAGCGTACCGACAGCGGGAAGTTCGGAGAGAAGGCCCGAGATCAAAATATAAAAAACAACAATACCAGTAAGGGCCAGCGGCTGCTTCTTTACGGCCGTCAAGCCGTCCAGAAACCACTGCCAGCCCGATTTAGCGGTAATGGGAGAGTGCATTCTTTACCAACCGAACTCGATGAATTTAGGGGTACCAAGCGTACTCTTGGAATTGCCGCCCGGCGTCGAATCGATGGGACGGTCGGCTTGATTTTCCATACGATACGGAATGTGCGTGGAGCCCGGCGTAACGACATACTCCGTCACGCGGTTATCCTGGTCGCGAACCGTCTCGATCTTGGTCTGTTTGTCATAGGAAGGCGGAATAATACCTTGTTCACGGTCTTTGCGGGCCTTTTCCATATCAGCTTCGCTCGGTACCAGAGGATTGACGACTGCGGTCTCGTTGGCGGGGGCGGTTTCAGCGGCCGTGACGAGGGGCGATGCGGTGACTGCCAACAGGGTGACCGCAAGAATGGCGGCAAGACGGTTCGACATCATAATTTTTCTCTTATATAAACGGCGGAGACGTGCTCGACAAGAGGCCGAGGCGTCTGTTTCCGCTCTCTCTGTATTCATTCTGCCACGATAAATGCTTTGGATTGGGCGAATCGTGGTTTTTCCGCTATCCTTGACACAATATTTTTGTTTTTTGAGCTTTCCACCATGTCCAAAATTCTTCTGGTTGACGGGTCCAACTACCTTTTCCGTGCTTTCCACGGCCTTCCTGATTTGCGCACGAGCACGGGCGAGCCTACGGGGGCTATGCGAGGTTTTTTCGGAATGCTCGGCAAGGTATGGAAAATGGCCGAGGCCGACCATGCCGTGATTGTCTTTGACGCACCGGGGAAGAATTTCCGACATGAAATGTACGCGGACTACAAAGCCAATCGTCCGCCGATGCCGGACGATCTTCGAGTACAGATCAAACCTCTGATTCAAATTCTTTCCGATCTTGGCTGGCCCATTCTCTCGGTACCGGGTGTTGAAGCGGACGACGTTTTGGCAACCTTGGCCGAAAAGGCTCGCGCTGTGGGCATGAAGAGTGTCATCGCCACGGGCGACAAGGATATGGCGCAGTTGGTGGACGACGACATCGTGCTGCTTAACACGATGAATACGAAGTTCTACGATCGCGAAGGAGTGATTGAAAAATACGGTGTGCCGCCCGAACGCATCATTGATTACCTCGCCTTGATGGGGGACAAGGTCGATAACGTCCCCGGAATCAACAAGTGCGGTCCGAAGACGGCCGCCAAATGGATCAACGAAATCGGCGGGTTGGACGACATCAAGGCCTATGCCCCCAACGTGAAGGGCAAGATCGGCGAATATCTCCGCGAAGGACTTCCCTTTTTGGATGATGCCCGTCGCCTCGTAACGATTAAGCGCGACTGCGAACTGCCCGACGGTGTAGTTCCTGAAAAGCTGATTGTCGAGCCTGCTAAAGAAGAGGCCGTGGCCGAATTCTGTCGTCGCTGGGAAATGTCTGCCAATACGATCCGTCATGCGGCACCGGCCGGCATTGCCGCGGTGGCGGGAAATGTCATTCCCGGTCAGGCCGATCTTTTCGGCCGTGAAGAGCCCGCGCCCAAGAAGACCGCATCGCTTCCGCCCGCCGCCCCGGAATTCTCGATGCCCACAGGCGAGGTTCCCGATTTGACGGAACCCGTTGACGAACTCGTTTATACCGACGTAGCCGACCTCTTTCAGTTGGCCGACCTGGCCGCCCGTTTGGAGAGCCTGTCTCTGCGTCTTCCCGTAGGGCTTACGGCCCTCTGGGACGGTGATGCGCGTCATGCCCGTCTGACGGGCCTCGGAATCGCTATTTCACCTAATAAGGTCTTTACGGTTCATGCCTCCGGGGCACTGACGGCCGAAGCCATTCTCGACAACTTGAAGACTTGGCTCGAGAGCGATGCCGGGAAGGTCATGCATGATGCGAAGACCTTCTGGCACGTGATGAAGGGCCTCGGCATTCGGTTGGGCGGCGTGTTGGACGACACAATGCTGATGAGCTATGTGCTCGAAGCTCATTTGAAGCATGATTTGGGGCAGTTGGCGCTCCGTAACCTCTGTCGTCCGTTGCCTGATCGCGAAGTCGTTTTCGGTAAGGGCGCCAAAGCCGTGCCGACGGCCGAGATGCCTAAGGATGCCTGCCTTCCTGTTCTCGCAGAGGAAGCCGCTGCTATTCGTGCGCTCTCTTCCGTTCTGGCTTCTCGCCTTGACGAAGATAAGAAGCTCGCGAGCATCTATGCCGACATCGAACGCCCGCTTCTGGAAGTTCTTGCACGCATGGAAGACGAAGGTGTAGCGATCGACTCTTTCATCCTGTCTCAGGAAAGCGAGGCCTTGGGTATTCGTATCGACGAACTCGAAAAAGAAGCCTTTGCCATTGCCGGCCACCCTTTCAATTTGTCGAGCCCGAAGCAGCTGGGCGAAGTACTCTTTACCGAATTGCAGCTTCCAGTGAAGAAAAAGACGAGCTCGGGTCAGCCGTCCACGAACGAAGAGGTGTTGACGGAATTGGCACTTGACTATCCGTTGCCGAAGACCTTACTCGAGCATCGTCGTCTGACGAAGTTAAAGAGTACTTATCTCGACAAGCTTCCGCGTATGGTTGATCCGAAAGACGGGCGCGTTCACACGACCTTCGGTCAGGCCACCGCCGTGACGGGGCGTTTGGCGAGTTCCGATCCGAATTTGCAAAACATTCCCGTTCGTACGCCGGAAGGGCGCCGTGTTCGTGAAGCGTTTGTGGCCGAATCCGGCAATTCGATCATTTCAGCGGACTATTCGCAGATTGAATTGCGCATTATGGC
>JAHHRG010000087.1 GCA_020025965.1 Sutterella sp. | reverse complement strand
AAAATCTCGTCACTAAAAAACTATCTCTTAAACACGTTCTTTCCCGAATTATAAACCGGACGCGACATCTTTGTCGAAATACTCTTCGCAGGATTCTTCATGTTCTTCTCCTCGTGGAAGGGGACAAACTCACTGATGTCGGCAACACCATCCTTCGACTTGTTAATCAGCGTACGGAATACCTTCGTGAAGTTACCGTCCATATCAATGGCCACTGCCACAATCGTACAGTCGGAATTATACGGCAGGAAATACTGAATCTCGCGATTCGTCGTGCTGTTACCCTTCGTATAGAGTTCGTTGATCCAGAACTCATCGTTGAACTCCTGCTCGTTGGTCAGATCATCGGAATATACCGAGAAATAAGTGTCACGAATGTTACCCGTGGTCTCGACCTTCAACGGAATACAATACAAATTCTGACCGCCGAACTCCTCGTAACCCATGAAAGTGGCAGCGACCTCGTCACCATCCCAATACTTGTCGTAGGTTACCTTGATGACGGCATCCGACACTTTCTCACTCTTGGTGGTGAACGGTGTACCGCGAAATACCTTACCGATATGATTTCCGACCAGTTCATCAACAGGCAGTGCAACAGGCACATATTCGGTCGTTGCGCTCAAGCCCTTAAATTCGAAAGTCTCCGTACCACGCGCACCAACAGCTCGCATATAATCGAGCGGAGTCTGGATCTCTCCGTCGAGGATCAGCGATTGAATAGTCACATCAATACCATGGATGATCTCTTCATCGGTCGTTCCGACAGGGACAACATCCCAATAGTAAAGTAAGTTTTCGGGAGTACTGTAAGCCGTTACACGGGCACTTCTGACAGTAAAGTCATTCGCCTCGGTACGGAACGTGAAAGCATTGGGATCACCGGCCTCAACCGTCACGAAACTGCACTTCGAAAGTTCGGTGTTGGCCTGTCCACCCAGATAACCGAAACAGAAGATGTAATAAGCACTTCCGGGGAGCAAGTTGCGAGCCGTACCAGAGAAGTTACCCTCCCTCATATTGTGCGACAGATCGTAGGTCTGCAACTGCTTGAAAATTTCAGCATCATTCATACCTTCATACTTGGCAGCAGGTTCAACAAGCAGTGCATAAGGATCGTTGTTGGTCGTCGTAACTACCATATGGACATTATCCACACCGATGTTATCCGCGCTGACCGTAATCACATTCTCGGACTTGGGCACCGAACCCGTCGTAAACGACTTCGAAGCCAACTCACTATTCAATTTCCCCGAAAGACTGACACCTACGGCATAAGCCCAATAGAGCGTATCGCCATCCAGACCATCGACCGTCTTCTGGTCGTGACCCAGCACACACTGTGCCTTCACCACGTCTTCCGATGTCAGACCGAAGAGCGAACCGTAAGCCACATTCTCGTCCATCAGATTGGCAATCTTCTCCTCAAGCGTGAAGCCCTCTTTCTGCAACTCCTTATCGGAAATGCAACCATAGAGGAAGTAGTTATCGTCCTTCGAGGAAGTCACTTCCAACTCGGCCGACAGACCGTCCACCTTCACCGAAATGTCGAAAGTCTGATCAACACCTGTCACGGCCTTGGTGCGGAACGGCGTATAAACAATGTCAGAAGTCTTCTTACCGTCGTAGGTCATACCCACTGCGAATGCGTAGTATTCGGTGTCGGGTTTGTGACCTTTGGATAGTTCGCCCGTTTCGGCGGTATCACCGATCAGGATCAAATTATTGAACTTCAAGAAATCAGACAAACTGAGGTTCATGGCACCGGCCGTATCTTGGAAATTCTTCAAGATCATCTTAAAGACCGTCTCGTCATCCCCCAACTCCTCCTTGAACGATTTCTCGATACTCGACAGCAGATAGGTCATCTCCTTGTCTTTAGGATAAGCGAAGAACTTGGCCGAGGTTTCGGTCACGCTTTCTTCGGGTACCTCCAAACGGAACGGTACCTCGTACGACGATTGCACGACCTCGAACGACGATTTCGAATCGGCATAAATCACCTCAACAACCGCCTCGCGGCTCTTGGCATCGGTGTTGGCATCGACCTCGAACTCAATCACGCTCTTCTTGACCTTGAAGTCGTGGATCCACTCCACGTCGGTCGAAAGTTCCAGAGTAGCATCCACCACCGGATTGACAATATTGTAACCGATCGAAGTTATCTTGCCCTTGCAATCCAACTCCATACGGGGAACTTCAAAAATAACCTGTGTAGCATTCGTCAATGGATCTACCGGATCTATTACCGGCTCCTTGACCTCGTCGTCATCACTACAACCACTCATGCAGAAGGTCAAAGCACATGTTACGGCAAATGAGCATAAATAATTATAAAATTTTTTCATGGTTTTAAGGTTCTTGGTTTTTTATTCGGGTTACTCTTCGGGAATGTTTCTTACCAATCGGAAGCCGAAGAAATCGTTGCCGCGCTCCGGGAAGCAGAATCCGCGGAATGCGGGACGTACATACTGTCGGAAATTGAAGAAACCACCACCACGCCACACGCGGCACTCGCCCTTCTCGGCACCCTTCGGATCGACCTGAGGCTCGGACGGATAAGGACCGAACCAATCCTGACACCACTCGCCTACATTACCTGACATATCGTACAGGCCGAGTTCGTTGGGCTGCAATTCGCCAACCTCATGCGTCGTCTGGCTGTTCTCGTTATACCATGCAACAGAATCGGGTTCTTTGTTACCGCAATAGAGATACCCTTCAGTCTTCACACCACCACGGGCGGCAAACTCCCACTGGGCTTCGGTCGGCATGGCGAAATTACCGTCCGTAAGAATATTGATCTTTGCCACGAAAGCCTCGGCATCCATCCAGTTGATATTATCGACCGGATAACGCGGGTTACCCTTGTGTTTCGACGGATTGCTGCCCATAACAGCCTCCCACAACTCCTGCGTCACCTCATACTGACCTATGTAATAATCCGACAGCGATACCTCATGTACGGGGTACTCGTTTTGTTCGGGCGAGCCGGGCTTCTGTTCTGGCGTTGCACCCATACCGAACGTACCGCCGGACACAAAGATCATGTCAAATTTGACACCGTTGGCCTCGAACGTCAAAACCTGCTCATAAACGGGAGCACCCAACTGAAAAACTTTAAACTCAGGTGCAGGCTCAACACCCGGATAGATGATTCTAACCACAGCCTCGCGTGGCTCTGTCGCATTGTTCTGCGCCACCTTGAAACTGATACGTTCAGGAACGTCATACTTGAAATCCGAAATCCACGGAACGTCCGTAACCGCTTCGATTTGTGCATTAGCCAAAGGGTTCGTCAATCGGTAAGCAGTAAAACCGTTACCTCCCTTGGCTGCAACTTCAACCTCCTTAACAAGGACTTCGAGCATTGTTTTATCCTCGAAGACGGAGGGGTCTTGCGGATGATTGTCATCATCACTACATCCGCAAAGCGATGCCGACAGCAACATAAACACCGCGGCGAATTTGTGTTTTAAATTCATAGATGTTTAAAGTTTTTAAGGTTTTATTGTTTTTTATTTGGATAGTACCAAACGTAAGCCGTAACCATCGTCACAAACATCGGGAGCATCCATGTGGCGACTCGATATACGCAATTTGTCTTCGCCCCACTCGTAGTAGCAGCCCCCACGCAAAATGCGCCCCCATCCGTCGGCAAGACCCGTCGGATCAATCTGCGGAGTTTCGGAATAATCACCGTAGAAGTCCGAACACCACTCATAGACGTTACCCGACATATCATACAAGCCGAGTTCGTTGGGCTTGAGTTGTCCGACAGGATGTGTTTCGTAAGAACTGTTCGTATCGAACCAAGCGACCTCCTCCGAAAAATCGCTACCGCTGAAAAGCAGTCCGCGGGCAAATTCGCCACCACGGGCGGCATACTCCCATTGTGCCTCAGTCGGCAACGAGAAATTCAGACCCGTAATCTTGTTCAGTTCAGCGATGAACAACTGGCAATCGTTCCACGAAACCATCTCGACGGGAAATTGCGGATTATTGGTATGAGTACTCGGATTCGAGCCCATAACGGCCTGCCACAACTCTTGAGTAACCTCATATTGCCCCATAAAATATTCGCTCAACGTAACCTCGTGGGCGGGATATTCGTCGCTTACAGCACTGTACTGCTCGTCGGTGGCACCCATCTGGAATGTACCGCCGTGTACGCAGATCATCTTGAATTTAACACCATTGGCCTCGACCGTCATCTCGTTGCTCTGACCTGCGACCTGCCCGACCTCCAGCAAGACCTCTTGAGCATTCTTGTAATTCACCTTAATCAAAGCGGTACGCACCTCAGGAGTGGTATTCTCACCTACCGTAAACACGATCATACGCTCATCGGCTTGGAGTTGTTCGATCCACTGGGCTTCCGAAGCAACCGAAACAATCTCTCCCTCAATGGAATTTTGAATCGTATAACAGACTTCGCCACGTCCCCCCTCGGCCGGAAATTCGACCTTTGCGGGATTAATCGTGATGACGGGTTGCAACGCCGCAGCCTGTTTTACCATAATTTGCTGCGGTTCTACGTTGGGATACTCCACCTTAATGATCGTCTCGCGGGGAATCATTTCCGTATTGCGAATCACATCAAATATGATTACATCGGTTGAAGCAGTCAGATTCTCGACCCATGTATCAGCAACCGTAACTTTCACCACAACAACATCTTCGGAGGGATTTTCCAAACGATAAGCCACCGAAGCGTGTCCGCCCTCGGCCGTCATTTCGACCAGATTCCTATCCAGCGTAAGCACGGGAGCATTAATAGCCGATTGCTTGACGAGAATACAGACTGGCAACGACTTGCCGTAAACAACCTTTATCTCGGCCTCGCGCACCTCGAACAGCGAATTGGCTGAAACCACAAACGTCACGCCCTTATCCGTTGTCTCCAGTTTTTCAATCCAGTTGGCCACACATTCGGCCTCGACCTTCACACCGCTGATCGGGTTTTTCACCGTACAGGCGATCTCCTGTCGGCCACCCTCGGCCGAAACTTCCACCTCGGTCTTTTCCACCACAAGAGAAGCCGCACCGCTCTGGCGTACCGTAACAAAGAACACCTCCTCCAAACGGGAATAAGTCAGCGTCAGTTTGACTTCGCGAGCCGACTCTTCTGTATTGGCAGCAACACGAAACGAGATCTGATTATCCAGAACCTTAAAATCGGAAAGCCACGCCGCTTCATTCTTGATTTTGACCGATGCCCCTTCCACAGGATTCGTGAGCTGATAATCAATCGTGACCATACCACCCTCAGCAACGACCTCCACCAAATCGTTTTTCAAATTCAAGTCGGGAACGACAACCGGATCATCATCCGAACATCCGATACTTGCACACATCAATACCAGAAGAACCGCCGAAGAAAAGTAAAATTTAAAATACCGCATAGTAAATATTTCAATTTATTATTAAAATACAAGTTTATGACTAAACAAACATATAAATATTTAAACATAAAAACAAATAATAAAATAATATTTTTAAGTAAAAGTTCGTTATTTTTTCAATACTTATATTACAAACAAAATATTCACACAGCTTGAATCCGATCTATCTTGTTGAATATCAGAATATACTATTTATATGAATTTAATGTTCAGAACAATACACTTTTAATTCAAAAAAACACAAAACGCTCTTGGAGAATATTCTCTCCAAGAGCGTTTCCGGTGTA
>JAHHRG010000009.1 GCA_020025965.1 Sutterella sp. | reverse complement strand
CCTCTCCCTTACCAAGGGAGTGCTCTACCACTGAGCCACATGGGCACGCTTCATGAGCGGATGACGGGAAAACCAAGTTCTCAATCCTAGTCTGGCAGTTTTGAGCCCGCCGGCGAACTATTCTTCGATACTTAGTCGACCTTCCGCTCTGCATTGTCGCGTTAAGCGAAAGTTTCGCTGGTGGAGAGGGATGGATTCGAACCATCGTAGGCGTATGCCAACAGATTTACAGTCTGCCTCCTTTAGCCACTCGGACACCCCTCCGTAGCGAGAACCGAATTATGACCTATCCATATTTCGGTGTCAATAGTCGTTTAAAAAAAAGTATCAAAATACGTATTTATACTTATATTTTGCATTTTTTAGGGCTTTTTTTTGCCTCTTCGCGTCTTACACTTAACAGGGACGACCGCAGTCGGTCGTTTTTTCTCTTTTCGTACTATGGCCGACTTCGATACTCTCACCGTCCTAGCAGCACTCGTACAGTTCACCATCTTGGCGGGTGTCGTTTTGCGAGTCATGCTGACCCGTCATCCTCCTGGATCCTCTTTTGCCTGGATTCTTATAACGGCGATTCTTCCCTATTTAGGGTTCTTGCTCTACTTAATGTTCGGTGAACGTCCAGTCGGTCAATTACGTGCACGACGTTATCGCAAGATGTTTACCCGCTGGGGTCGTCAGTCTCAGCACAAACTGACGCCAACGGGCCCCCTGCCCTCCCATTTAGCACGCCACCGTACCCTGATCCATTTGGCCACACGCATGGCCTGCCTTCCCGTTACGTTCGGTACCGATCTGAAACTGCTTTCAACTACAGCAGAGATGTTTGATTCTATTCTTGAGGACATCAACAACGCTCAATTTTCGGTTGACATGGAGTTTTACATCTGGGCTCCTGGCGGAGAAACCGACAAAGTGGCTGACGCACTCCTTGCCGCGCATCGTCGTGGTGTGAAGATCCGCATCCTCGTTGACGATTTCGGAGCACGCGATTTTCTTTCAAGCAATACTTACGGTTATTTCAAGGAAGCTGGCATTTCGGTCGCCTCTGCCATGCCGATGAAATTCCTGCGATTTTTCGGCTTGCAACGCGCCGACCTTCGCCTTCATCGCAAGACAATCGTTATTGATGATCGAGTCGGTTACACGGGAAGCCTCAACATGATCGATCCGCAGTCTTACGATGCTGCCAAGACACTCGGCAGCTGGGTCGACGCAATGGCTCGTATTGAAGGTCCGGCCGTCATGTCTCTCAAAATCACTTTTATCAATGACTGGGCTCTGCAACCTGATGGCGATATGTCCGACATTGAACCCGCACGCGAATATGCTCCCATTCCACAGATCGGAAAAGCCGCTGTCGTCACAGTTCCTTCTGGTCCCTATACCCAGCGAGAAGCAAATCTTTATCTTCTTCTTGAAGCCATTAACGGTGCTAGACACAGTATTACGATAACAACGCCTTACTTTGTTCCGAATGAAGTCCTTTCTGCCGCTTTACTCAATGCTGCCTATCGCGGGGTATCGGTTAAACTCATTGTTCCCGAGAAGGCTGACAGTGCCATGGTGAGCTGGGCGGGTCGACGTCATTACCATGACCTTCTAGAGGCAGGAGCTGAGATCCTATCGTACCGAGGAGGACTACTTCATACGAAATCAATCGCTGTCGATGATGAATATGCCGTCTTTGGTACCGTTAATTTCGACAATCGTAGTCTTCACCTCAACTTTGAGATGATGTTGCTCATTTTCGATGTCGACTTTCTCCAGTCGTTAAAAAAGCTGCATGAACACTATGAGTCTCAATGCAGCCTTATTGATCCGAAGAGCTGGGCAAAACGCCCGTTCTCTGACAAACTAAAGGAGGGCGCCGCCTACTTACTAGCGCCTCTCCTTTGATTAACGACGATCTTCCTGAATATCTTCAACGTCATTCATCTTCCATTTCTTGTTATCGCTTGTTTCAATGCGAACAACGGTATCGGTGGCCGTCGTCTGACCGGTAGCCGCATTGTGTCTTTCGGTATGTTCAGCATGCGTTCGACGCTGAGCCGTCTGCTGCATGGTGCGCAGATATGGATCAAACGGGTCGCCATATTTCTTGCGCTGATATGCGCCCCAGGCCCAAGCAAGAAGACCGAGCACCAGCACGACGCAAATCAACCCCAAAAAAACGGGCAACATCACGACGGCCAAAGCAATCAGCCCAGCAAGAAAGGCAAGACTTACAAGCACGCGCACAATGGGATTGCCCGAAGTCTGGAATACATAAAGCGGCATACACTTCTCCGTTGTTATTTTGATTTGCAAGAGCTCCTTTATTGGGACAAAGAAGCTCTCTTTTAAGCAACTCACCTCCCATTCTCATTATAAGAGTGGAAATCTTGCGAAAACTACTTTTCTCACATGGGGGCGCTTTTCGATTTTCTCAAGTCTAGAAATCGCTTCGATTTGTAAGATTTCAGCCGAATTTTTAGGGTGAATTGCGATTTTTTCGCCAAGAATGACGCGGTTTTTTGTAAGATATCTAACCAACAATAATGGTCTTTTCGTCCCTTGTTCCTTAAAAGGATCGCAAACCAGATCTTTGACTTAAAAAAAGTCCTCGAAACAAGGATAACGTGGCCTATCGATAAATTGCTCAGATTAAAACAAAACCGTCGGTTTAGCCTCCGATTCAACGGTTTTGGAAGTGTCGAAATATGGAAGCAGAAACTATCTCCACTCTCCCCGACGTTCAGTCGACGCGAGATCCCCGTAACATTGCTATTGATCGCGTCGGCGTTCGCGGTGTCAAGCTCCCGATCGTCGTGGCGAGTTCCAACGGTCCCTTGCATACCGTTGCCACGTTTTGTATGACCGTCGGTCTCTCAGCCGATCAGAAAGGTACTCATATGTCGCGTTTCGTTGCGCTTCTCGAAGAACACCGCGAACCGCTCGACGTTCATGGCGTTGAACACCTTCTCGTTGAGATGCTTGAGCGCCTCGAAGCTGTTGAAGGCACGATTGAAATCCGTTTTCCGTTCTTCATTCGCAAGACAGCGCCTGTCAGTAAGCTGACGAGCATCATGAATTATGAAGCCGCTTGGATCGCCAATTCCCAGAACGGTGAAATCACGGTCAAACAGGAAACGAAGACCCCAGTGACGAGTCTCTGCCCGTGCTCGAAGGAAATTTCCCGTTACGGTGCTCACAATCAGCGTTCACACCTCGTCTCCTCCGTAACACTTAAGGCTCCGATGAGTCTCGAGCAACAGATTTCAGTGAGCGAAGAATCTGCCTCTTGCCAACTTTGGTCCCGTCTGAAACGCTCCGACGAAAAATTCGTGACGGAATACGCTTACGACAATCCGAAGTTCGTCGAAGACTTGGTGCGCGACATGGCCAACACCTTCCGTCACGACGAACGTGTCAAGACATACTACGTCGAGGCGGAAAATTTCGAATCCATTCACAACCACTCTGCTTACGCCTTTATTTCTGGTCGAAACGACTGAGAATAAAGCGTCTGCGAGAGAAGTTCAAATCGGCCCGTTGCCATTTTGACGACGGGCCGAAACATTTTTTGAAAAAACTTATCGAGTTCCGACCTATGCAGTGACCGAACGACACGGGTACACTGTTAAATTAACGTCGACTCACGACTTTTTGTATTTCTTGTAAGTTATGCCCGATTCTCAGAAAGAAGCTCTCGTTTCCCTCATTACAGAAGCCCTCGGCACAATGGGTGTCAACGACGTCAACGTCGTTCTCGAACGCCCCAAGAGCCCGGAACACGGCGATATCGCCTGTACTGTTGCCATGCATCTTGCCCGCACTCTGAAGAAAAATCCGAGAGAAATTGCCAATCAGATTGTTGCCGCTCTCAAGGCCAATGCCGACTTTGACAAGCTCATCAAGTCTATCGACATCGCTGGCCCCGGTTTCATCAACATGCGCTTTCAGGACAGTGCTCGTCAGAACATTGTCCGTCAGGTACTGACCGCTGGTACAGCTTTCGGTCGTAACGACACTCACAAGAACGAATCCGTTCTTCTCGAATTCGTCTCTGCCAATCCGACCGGCCCGCTTCATCTCGGTCACGCTCGCCAGGGGGCTTTGGGTGATGTGCTTGCTAATATCCTCAGTACGCAAGGCTGGAAGGTGATGCGCGAGTTTTACTACAACGATGCTGGTGTTCAGATCAGCAATCTCGCCGAATCTATCAAGCTTCGCGCCCGTCAGATTCAGGGCGAAGAAATCGAATTGCCGGAAAACGCCTACCACGGTGAATACGTCATTTCCATTGCTCAGGATTACCTCGACAAGAAGCCTGTGCACGCCCATGACGGTACGGTGATCGAATCCACCGGCAATTTGAACGATACCGACACGATCCGTCGTTATGGCGTTGCCTATCTCCGCAACGAACAGGACGACGACTTGGCCGCTCTCGGCGTGAAGTTCGACAACTTCTACCTCGAATCATCCCTTTATTCCTCTGGCCGCGTTGCCGCTGCAGTCCAGGCCATGATTGATTCCGGCCGTACGGAAGAAAAGGAAGACGCTCTTTGGCTCAAGACGCCCGATTGCAAGGATCTCGGTATCGTTGACGACAAGCCCCGCGTCATGCGCAAGGCCGACGGTACGTTTACCTACTTTGTTCCCGATGTCGCCTATCATCTAGCAAAGTTTGAACGCGGCTTCACAAAGGCCGTCAATATTCAGGGTTCCGACCACCACGGCACGATCGCTCGCGTTCGTTGCGGTCTTCAGTGCTGTGCCTTGGCTCTCGGCTTCACGATCCCCGTGACCTTCCCTGAATATATTCTCCACAAGATGCTTTCTGTCGTAAAGGATGGGCAACCCGTCAAGATGAGCAAGCGCTCCGGCAACTACGTGACCTTGCGCGACCTCGTTGACATGGCAGGCCGTGATGCCGCGCGTTTCTTCCTCGTTGCTCGAAAAGCCGACGCAGAATTCGTCTTCGACATCAATCTTGCCCAGCAGAAGAGTGACGAAAACCCGGTTTACTATCTGCAGTACGCTCATGCCCGTATATGCTCCATCTTCGCAGCCGCCGCCGACAAGGGCTACACGGTTCCCTCGAAGGAAGAACTCATCAAAGCTGACCTTTCCAGCCTGACGAGCGAACAGGCAGGTCAGCTCATGGCGAAAATCGCCGAATACCCAGCTCTTCTCACGCAAGCTGCCAAAGATAATGCTCCACACATGCTTTGCTACTATCTGAAGGATCTCGCCGCGAGTTTCCACACCTTCTATAACGCCGAACGAGTTTTGACGGACAACGAAGCCGAACGCAACGCTCGCCTTGCCCTTCTTGCCGCCACTCGACAAGTCCTCGCCAACGGTCTCAGTCTCTTGGGTATTAGCGCGCCGGAATACATGGCTCGCCGTGAAGAAGCCTAACCTTTAAAGGATTTCGAGAGTGGCCAAAAGCAATTTTTCAATCGGTTTTGCCGGCTTCCTCATCGGGGTAATGGTCGGTTTGGGTATCGCAGCCACTGCTGCCGTTCTCATTTACAACAGCCCACGCCCCTTTATGGAAAAGGTTCAAAAGGTCACGGCCGACGTGGATCCAGCCAAGAAATTGGCTGGTAGCGTCGACCCCAACCGCCGCCTGAATTCGCCCTCGGAAACAGAGGCTATTGCCGGTCTTGATAACGCCGTCAAGACGGTGAATGTGGCCGATGCTTCTTCCGAACCCGCTCGCGACAAGAGCGGCAAGGCTATCAACCCGGGGAAGGTCACTCCCGTTACCTACTGGCTTCAAACGGGAGCTTATCGTAATCGTCAGACCGCAGAGAATCAACGAGCCGAATTGGCCATGAATCTCTTTTCTGCGACTATCGTTCAGTCCAAAGACCTCTGGCTGGTTCGCGTAGGTCCCTACGAAACCAACCAAGAAGCCAAAGAAGTTCAAACCCAGTTAAACAATGCAAACATCCGCTCGACGGTCGTGACGCACCGCTGAGTTTTACGATAAGGAATTTTCAACATGCTTTCACGACGTAACCTTCTTTGCGCCGGAATGCTAGCTCCCGTCACCAGTACGGCTTTCGGAGCTGAGACTTATACCGCTGGTTCGGAATATCTCATCATTGAACCCTCCGTTCCAACTTTTACTAAGAAGATTCAAGTTGTCGAATTCTTTGCGTATACCTGTCCGCACTGTTTCCAGTTCCAACCAACATTTGAACGTTGGGTTGAAACGGCTCCCGACGATGTCGAAGTTGTTATCTGTCCAGTGGCATGGACGCCCCGTCAACTTCCGCTCACCAAGACCTTCTTCGCCCTCGAAATGCTCGGTCTGAAGGGTAAGTTGAGCAACCGCTTCTTCCAAAGCGTCTACTACGAAACGCATCCGTACTCCTTTGATACGCTTGATGATGATATTCAGGCCTTTATGGTTGAGAACGGGGTCAATCCCCAAAAGTGGCGTTATGCCTACAACTCTTTCGGTGTAATGACTAACGCTCAACGTGCCACGAAACTCTGGCAGAGTTACCGTATTGACAGCACGCCAATGGTCGGCGTAGGTGGCCGTTACACAACAGGTCCGCACCTTGTCGGTACGCGTGAAGGAACGCCTGCCGTCATCGACTTTCTGATCGAAAAGTGTCGCCTGGAAATGCAGGGCTAATTCGATCGGCTAGATATAACTCACCTCAGGATTTATTCATGGCCAATGTTTTCATTACCGGTGCCTCCAGCGGGATCGGAGCTGCCATTGCTCGGCAGTACGCCGAACGCGGAGATACAATCGGTCTCGTTGCCCGAAATCCGGAAAAACTCCGTGCCGTCATTGACTCGCTCCCTGGCGACAAGTCTCGTTATATCGCGCTTCCCGCCGATGTAACGAACCGCGATGAGATTCTCGCTGTCGCCCGAAAGTTTGAAGAACTCACGGGCGGCGCCGATATCGTAATTGCCAATGCAGGCATTTCCCACGGTGTGAAAACGGAGTACTACGAAGACTTGGACGTTCTCGAAAACGTCTACAAAACCAATGTCTTCGCCATGGCGTATACCTTCCACGCCTTCATCGAGCCGATGAAAAAGCGTGGCTGCGGTCAGTTGGTCGGGATCGGCTCCGTTGCTGGCATTCGCGGCCTCCCTGGCTCTGAAGCCTATTGTGCAAGCAAATCGGCCGTCATTACCTATACGGAAAGCCTCCGTGTAGAACTCGGTAAAGTCGGTCTGCGCGTACAAACGATCTGTCCGGGCTTTGTGAAGACGCCGTTGACGGCGAAGAACCCGTACAAGATGCCTTTCATTCTGACTGCGGACGAATTTGCAGCACTTGCCGTCAAGAAGATTGACGCTGGTACCTCTTACTGTGTTCTTCCTTGGCAGATGGGCGTCCTTGCAAAGATTCTTCGCATGCTACCTAACTGGCTCTTTGACAAAATTCTCGCCAAGCGTAAGCAAAAACCGAGAATAG
Organism: Sutterella sp.; assembly: GCA_020025965.1. Taxonomy (GTDB): domain Bacteria; phylum Pseudomonadota; class Gammaproteobacteria; order Burkholderiales; family Burkholderiaceae_F; genus Sutterella. Next base: position 38,227 of record JAHHRG010000009.1, on the reverse strand, counting down.
ACGCGAATAACCAGACTTAGGTTGACCGTCAGTAAAGCCTCGACAAAAAACGCGACAGTTTCACAACTGCCGCGTTTTTTTACTTTAGTTTTCTTCGGCCACGATTCTCAAAACGTCGTCGCCGTAATTGAGCAGTTTCTTTTCGCCCACGCCCGAGATCTGACGAAGTTCGTCTTCCGTCGCTGGCCGTTCGTTCGCGATTTCAAGGAGCGTAGTATCCTTAAAAATCACATACGGTGGTTTGCCCAAGTCTTTTGCCGTCTGACTTCGCCACTGACGAAGTGCTTCAAAAAGTTTCTGACTTCTCAAGGACATATTGGCCAAGAGTGCAGCCGATCGCTCGGACGAGGTATTTCTTTTTCGTCTTTCCACTACACGCTTCCTGACACCAACCTCAATCTCCTTTTTAAAGAGCTTGCCAGCTAAAGGACCGAGCTGAAGAATATTGTGATTAAGTGCATCAACTAAAACGATGTGTCGAGCAATCAGCTGACGCAGAACCATTCGCCATTCGCGATCCGACATCTCAGTACCGATTGCCCAAGTACTCAGCTTATCGTGACCGAATCGAGCCACTTTTTCCGTCATATTGCCAGAGAGAATGTCGATGATGTGCTTGGCACCGAAAGCCACACCGCTTGCTTTCTGAGCACGGTACATGCATGAGACAAACTTCTGAGCAGCTACCGTCACATCGAGCATCTCGGGAGGCGTCACACAATTATCGCAATGACCGCAAGGTTCTGATTTTTCTCCAAAATAAGCCAACAAACGCTGACGACGGCAGTCGGGTGCTTCCGCGAACCCGAGCATTGCATCCAATTTTTGCGTACAAAGTTGCTTATGGAACTCGTCGGCATCGCTTGAATCGATAAAATAGCGCTGATTAATAACGTCCTGCAGACCGTAGGCCATCCAAGCATCAGCCGGGAGTCCATCACGTCCCGCACGTCCCGTTTCCTGAAAATACCCTTCAATGGACTTTGGCATGTCCACATGCGCTACAAAACGCACGTTGGGTTTGTCGATCCCCATCCCGAAAGCAATGGTCGCCACCATAACAATCCCATCCTCACGAAGGAACTGTGCCTGATTACGAGCACGTTCCTCAGGCAGCATTCCAGCGTGATACGCCAACGCACGAATTCCGAAGCCTTCGAGATAGGCAGCGAGTTCTTCTGTCGAACGACGCGATAGGCAGTAAACAATACCACTATCGCCTTCGTGTTCATAACGAATGAATTCGAGCAATTGTTTGCGAACGTCACGCTTGTCAACGATTCGGTAAAAGATATTTGGGCGGTCAAAGCTCGCGACAAAGGGGGTTGGATTAAGCAGAAGCTTTCCAACGATCTCTTCACGCGTTTTCTCGTCAGCCGTGGCCGTCAAGGCAATACGCGGAACGTCAGGGAAACGCTCCCTCAAAATCGAGAGTTCACCGTATTCGGGACGAAAATCATGTCCCCAGATGCTCACGCAGTGCGCTTCATCAATAGCGAAAAGCGAAACGGTAAGTTCGTCAAGCAACGCCTGCATTGATCCTGTCATCAGGCGTTCTGGAGCCACATAAAGCAGGTCGAGCTCACCGCGGTGAAGACGCTGTCTGACAAGCGCCCCTTCTTCGACGGTCTGTGAAGAGTTGAGAAACGCCGCATGGACACCAACTTCTTCGAGTGCATCCACCTGATCCTGCATGAGCGCAATGAGTGGCGAGACAACTATAGCTACACCGTCTCGCAAAAGAGCGGGAATCTGATAACAAAGGCTCTTGCCGCCCCCTGTGGGCATCAATACCAATGCATCCTTACCGGACACGACGGTCTCGACAACTTCTCGCTGGAAGCCGCGGAACTCTTCGTAACCGAAGACCTGATTGAGTGCCTCGTCGGGCGAGCTGAAGCGTTTCATAAAAAAATAGCCGGAAGTAATCCGGCTATTTTAATGAATTGTTGTGGGGAACCAAACGTTCCTCTTATCAGATCAAACCTTAGTCAGCCTGAGCTTCTTCAAGACGCTGAGCACGCTTGCAGACGGCAATGGTAAAGAGCGCATCGCAAGAGGAATTCAGAGCAGTTTCAGCCGAGTCCTGAAGGACACCAATGATGAAGCCCACAGCCACCACTTGCATGGCAGTACTCTGATCGATACCAAAAAGACCACAAGCGAGCGGAATCAGCATCAGAGAACCTCCCGGCACGCCAGAGGCGCCACAAGCACAGAGAGCAGCAACAAACGAGAGGAAGATAGCCGCAGCGACGTCAACCTGAATGCCGAGCGAGTAAGCGGCAGAGAGGGCAAGAACGGTAATAGTGATAGCGGCCCCTCCCATGTTGATCGTTGCACCGATAGGAATCGAGATCGAATACGTGGCCTCGGGAAGGTTGAGACGACGGCAAATTTCAAGATTCACGGGAATGTTGGCAGCGGACGAACGCGTAAAGAATGCATTCACACCAGATTCACGCAAAGTGAGGATCGTATCAGGATAGGGATTATCGTGCGTACAGAACCAGACCATTAACGGGTTCACAACCAAAGCAACGAAAATCATAGAGCCGAGCAAGACAGCGAGCAATTGCAAATAGCCGACAAAGACTTCAGGCCCCGTCGAGGCGAAGGTGCTCGAAACGAGACCAAAAATACCAATCGGCGCAAAGCGGATCACGATGCGAACGACAAATTCGACACCAGTTGCTACGTCGGACAGCACTTCACGGGTGGAATCTTTGCCGTGACGAAGCACGACGCCCATGGCAATGGCCCAAGCCAAAATACCGATGTAGTTACCAGAAGCAATTGCATGAACGGGGTTGTCGACCACATTCAAAATCACATTTTCGAGTACTTCCGTAATCCCCCCCGGAACCGTAGCCGTCGCTCCAGTCGTAACAAGCAAGAGTTCGGTCGGGAAGAGGAAACTGGCAATCACGGCCACGACAGCTGCTGCAAATGTACCCACGAGATACATGACCAGAATCGGCTTGATATGCGTATTGCCTGCCTGCAAATCCTGGTTCGCAATGGAACTCATCACGAGCACAAAAACAAGAACGGGAGCTACAGCCTTCAAAGCCGTCACAAAGACCTTGCCAAGAAAGCCAACTTCAACCGCAACGGCAGGAAACACGAGAGCCAAAATGATGCCCAAAACCAAGGCAATCAGAATTTGTTTGACCAACGATGCCTGTAAAAATGGCATCGCAAAATTAAATACTCGCTTCATAGAAAAAACTCCTGAATGCCTCAAATGACAGAAACCGAGCAGCTATTCGTTTCTGCCGAGACTTAGAAACTTTCATACAGTCCTATACAGACTGTTACGAACATGGAATAACCTTACCAAATGCTTCGAATACATTCCTTTGAATTCAGAGCAATTCCGTCGCTTTCCCATGCGGACCTTTACTGGCTTTGATTCAAATCAAAAGGCCTAGGTTGAGTGACCAAGACGTTTTTCCAGTGCTATCACCCTTTCCAGAGAAAACGACCGAGCGTCGTTAAGGTATCGGCGCTAAGATTGATGTCATCTTTTTCGTCATCAACCTCTTCGGGCCACATGTCTCGTTCGCCAACCCTTCGTTTCGTCCTGACATGCATCTTCCTCGATGCCTTGGGAATCGGACTGATCATTCCGGTACTGCCGCGTTTGATCGGTCTCTTGTCCGTGTCACAGGAAATGCAAACGGTTTGGTACGGCGCGATCATGATCAGTTACGGCCTTATGCAATTTGCTTTTGCGCCACTCGCCGGGGCTCTCTCAGACCATATCGGCCGACGGCCCGTCCTCTTAGCGGGTATCTTCGGGCTCTCCCTTATGATGGCCGTTCCAGCCATTTCTGATTCGCTCCTCCTAATTCTCCTCTCGAGAATCGTTGGCGGTATGATGAGTTCCAATATTGTCGTGGCACAAGCTTATATCGCCGACATCACACCGCGAGATCTAAGAATCTCGAGTTTCGGCAAGATCGGCAGTATTTTTGGCATTGCCTTCGTGCTCGGCCCCGCGATCGGCGGCCTCTTGGGTCACACAGATCCGCGTATTCCTTTCCAAATTGCAAGCGTCATTTGTACGCTCAACTTCATTTACGGCTACTTTGTGCTCCCTGAAAGCATCAAGACACCGAGCACCGAACAGATGAGTTTCAAGCGTATAAATCCTTTCGGTGCCATCGGAATGCTCGGTTCGATGAAAGCAATTCGTCCCCTTCTCGTCATTCTCACGCTCTTTACGCTTGCACAAAGCTTAATGCAGTGTACCTGGGCACTCTACACTGAATATCGCTATGCTTGGACGCCATTGACGATCGGCTTTTCCATTTTTCTCCTAGGGATTTCGATCAGCGTAACGCAAGGACTCGTGCTCCCGCGACTTGCAGAGCGCCATCATCCGTCCTTTTTGGTCAAAGGCGGCCTTTTTGTCGGCCTTGTCTGTATGACATTAATAGGCCTCTCTCCGTCAGGCGCTCTTAATATCGTCCTTATCTGTTTCGTTGGCCTCATGGGAATCGTCGGCCCAACCATTCAAGGAATCATCAGTCGTCATATCGATGCCAATCATCAGGGTATCGGTATGGGAGCCGTCGGTTCTCTCAACAGCTTTACAGGCGCCGTTTCTCCTTTGATAGGAACGCCGCTCCTGATGGCAACGTCCTCCTTCCCAACTCATCCGCTTTTGGCCGGCACGCCTTATTTCGCCTGTGCCCTTCTTCTCAGCACAGCACTCTGTCTCTCTCAACAACTCCTTCCGAAGGAACACTAAAAAAAAACGACCTTCACTAGATTCAGAAGGTCGTTTTTTCCTTTTTGGGAACGTATCTTAGATACTTTCCGCCACCATATCGATAGCACCACAAGGACATTCGTTGGCGCAAATGCCGCAACCCTTACAGTATTCGTAATTGATGCGGAACTTCTTGCCGGGTCCGAGTTTAATGATCGCGTTGTCGGGACAAACCCCGTAGCAATTGTCGCACTCAAAACAGTTACCGCAAGACATGCAGCGACGAGCCTCAAAAAGCGCGTTGTCTTCAGTAAGGCCCAACTGCACTTCGTCGAACGTCGTCTGACGACGAACTAAATCGAGGTGCGGACGCAGAGTCTTTGGCGCATCGGCGTAGTACCAGGTATTCAATCTAGCAAAGGTGGCTGGTTCCGCACGCGGTAGATCGACCGGTGCTTCGCCGCGGAGCCAGGCATCGATATTGCGAGCGGCACGTTTACCGTGACCAATGGCAACAGTCACATTGCGCTCGCCAGGCACCATGTCGCCGCCAGCAAAAATACCAGCATGGCCGGTCATCATGGTCTCGTCAACCTCTACGTTTCCGCGATTCATCACAAGACCGTCTACGTTGTCTAGGAAACCTAGGTTGGTTTCCTGACCGAGAGCGAGAACCACACTATCAGCATCAACCGTTTCGAATTCGCCAGTGGGCTGCGGCTGACCGTTTTCGTCTAGTTCCATCTTTTCAATGCGAATTTCACCTTCGTCAGCTTCGGCGATTGTGGAAAGCCACTTCATCGACACGCCTTCTTCGATAGCTTCTTCGATTTCGAAAGGATGAGCTGGAGCACGCTCGCGTGTACGGCGATAAACCACGAGAGGTTCGGCCCCCATACGGCGCACGCTTCGTGCCACGTCAATAGCGGTATTACCGGCACCGTAAACAACGACACGGCGGCCGAGCATCGGTTTATCACCGTTAGCCATCGACCGAAGAACTGACACTGCATCAAGCACATGAGCGGCGTCACCTGCGGGAATGTACGCACGGCGAGCCAAGCTCGCGCCAACTCCAAGGAAGACGGCGTCATAGCTACCCTTCTCCATTTCTTCGGCCAAATCTTCGACTGGATGATTGAGAAGAATGTCAACGCCCATACGCTCAATACGGGCAATTTCACGATCGAGAATCTCGCGCGGCAGACGATATTTCGGAATGCCGTATCGCATCATACCGCCAGCCTGTTCGGCACCGTCGCAGACGGTTACGGTGTGACCAAGACGCGTCAGGTGATAAGCAGCGGACAAACCAGCAGGACCAGCGCCAACGATCAAGACACGCTTACCGCTCTTTTCTGTGGGAACCGGGAATTCCCAGCCCTTATCGAGTGCGTTGTCACCTAAGAATCGTTCGACGGCATTAATTCCGACAGATTCGTCGAGCTCTCCGCGATTACAGGCAGATTCACAAGTGTGGTAGCAGACGCGTCCCATGCAGGCGGGGAAAGGATTATCTTCGATGATTTTTTCCCAGGCACCGCGATAATCGCCGCTTTCAGCATGGTAGAGCCATGCCTGACACTGTTCGCCAGCCGGACACTTAGCATTACAAGGCGGTAGACGATTGACATAGACAGGTTTAAGTGTTCGCCACGAGCCCGTTCGATTGGCAAGCGACGTCCCTACGTCGAGGGTAATGGCAAAGGGTTTAGTACTCACTTATTCGCCCTCTCAAATAGTATGAGCTCGTTCGTCACCTTGAACGGCAACGGGGTGAGCTTCGTTTTCTTCTTCTAAGAGCCCGTATTCCCGAATGTTGCGATCAGCCATGGCTTGGATGCGGGCAATGACCTCGGGGTTTGCACGTTTACCAAACAAGTGGGCAAAGCGCTTCTGGAGCTTCAAATATTCTTCAACTGGTTGCTGTCGACGAATGTGGCCAACACCCGTCACATGACCATATTCCGCTTCAAAGACGGGGAAGATACCAGTCTGCTGCGCAAGACGTGCCAACTGCACGGTTTTCGCGGAAGCAGCCCCCCAACCGAGCGGACAGGGCACAAGGATATGGATATAGCGAGCGCCGTGCATGCTCATCGCCTTCTGAACCTTACGCTCAAGGTCACGAAGGTCAGCAACAGTAGCTGTCGCCACATAAGGAATGCCATGCGCCATAGCAATCAACGGAACATCTTTACCCTGCCCCCAAACGTTGCCCGGTTCTTCACCGGCAATCTGCGTCGTCGCCGTACGAGCGGCAGGCGGCGTTGCGGACGAGCGCTGCACGCCTGTGTTCATATAGGCTTCATTGTCGTAGCAAATGTAGAGAACATCGTCGTTACGCTCGAACATCCCTGACAAACAACCGAAACCTATGTCGGTCGTACCGCCATCACCGCCCATGGCAATCACACGCGTCGCTTCCTTCGGAGTCCTTCCTGCCTTGCGAGCCTTCACCTTGTAGGCAGCCGCCATCCCTGTAGCTACCGCAGCCGTATTGCCGAACAAGGAATGGAACCATGGCAACTGCCAACTGGTTTCCGGATACGGGGTCGAGAAAACTTCAAGGCAACCCGTAGCGTTCGCAGCAACAAGATTGCCGTTGACGGCACGATAAGCCGCATCAACGGCGTAGCGCGCACCCAAAGCTTCGCCGCAACCCTGACAGGCGCGATGGCCAGAATTAAGAGCGTTCTTACGCCCCATTGACGCCTGTCCCGAACGGTTTTCTGGCGTCAACAGACGGTTGCCGACGGTAAATGTGCCGGTCTGATAAAAATGTACGATTTCACCCATGTCAGACCTCCTCTCCGCGACTTAGTTTTCTTTCCGTCACATGACGGTTCAGGGCTTCGGCAACAGGGCCAATATGCCTAACGGCGCGTTCGCGCTCAAGTTGACGATTGACAAGATCCTGATCTAAGTCGAGGAACACCGGTTCGGCCGTTAACTTGCCGTTTATCACGTCTTTGAAAGCGTGCTTCAGAGACTCACGCGTCACAGCACGACCACCGAGACCGGCAATCACGGACTGCAGTTCAATCGAGAGACCGCGCAAAGCCTTCATGACTTCAAGTTCGACAGCACCACCAACACCTGCACTTAACGTACGATCGATGACAATTACACGCTTGACGCGTTTCAAAGATTCACGAACGGCTTCGGTCGGGAACGGTCGAAAACACTTCAGCGACACAACACCGATCCGTTCACCGCATTCGCGCATTTCGTCAACCGTATCCTTAATCGTCCCAACGAGAGCGCCCATAGCAAAGACACAAACTTCGGCATCCTCCATACGGTAGCTTTCGAGCAAGCCGCCCGCTTTACGACCGACAATGTCTTCGTATTCCTTCGCAATGCGTTCGATGACGGGCAGAGAATCAAGCATACGACGATGCGTCAACCAACGAACTTCTGTAAAGGCTTCCGGCCCCACCATGGCACCGATCGAATACGGGTTTTGCGGATCAAGAACCTGACGTGGCGTATATGGCGGAAGAAACATATCCACATTTTCCTGAGACGGGATATCCATTCTTTCGAAGGCGTGCGTCAGCACAAAACCATCCATACAGACCATCACTGGAAGAGACATTTCTTCGGCAATTCGAAAAGCCTGAATATGCAAATCCACTGCTTCCTGATTCGTTTCTGCGAAAAGCTGAATCCAGCCTGCATCGCGCTGACTCATGGAGTCAGAGTGGTCGTTCCAAATGTTAATGGGCGCACCAATGGCACGGTTAGCAACCGTCATCACAATGGGCAAACCGAGCCCCGAGGCGTTGTAAACAGCCTCAACCATGTAAAGAAGCCCCTGAGAAGCGGTCGCCGTATAGGCGCGAGCACCGGCAACGGAAGCTCCAATGGCCACCGACATAGCAGCAAATTCACTTTCAACGTTGATGTATTCGCAATCCGCTAAGTCACCTTTTCGGCAAAGCAAGCCCAAAGCTTCGACAATATGCGTCTGAGGCGAAATTGGATACGCACAGATCACTTCGGGGCGACACAGGGCTACGGCTTGGGCAACGCCTTGACTGCCTTCCAACTGCTTAAGCATTCTTTTCTCCCTTGGCGGCCATCACAGCATCAAATGCCAGACGGGCAACTTCGGCGTTAGCCTCTGCCACACGGCCATTGAACTTTTCGTTATATGCGGCAATAACGCTTTCTAGTTTCATCGTTCCAGTCATGGCGGCCATCCCAGCTAACATGCCAGCCCCCGGCAACGGACGACCAATTTTTTCCATCGCAAACTTTGTCGCGGGAATCGTCATGATATGCCCGACCGGCAAACGGGTGACGAGTTCGCCAAGACCTAATTCATCGGGGGTTGCACCAGAATTGATGAGGACATAGCCGTCCGGACGGAGACCAGCGAAAACATCCACACTTTCAAGAAGCGTACGGTCTTGAATCAAGACGACATCAGGTTCAAGAACGGGTTCGCGAAGACGGATATCCGTCGTAGCAAGGCGAGCAAAAGCGACAACAGGCGCACCTGTTCGTTCTGAACCGAAGCTCGGGAAGGCCTGAGCGTGATGTCCTTCCATGAAACCAGCGAGGGCAAGCATTTCTGCAGCCGTAACCACACCTTGACCGCCGCGACCGTGAATACGAATTTGGAGCACAGGTTCTCCTTTTTTTCGGGAAACAAGGCGCAGCCTTGGGGGATTGGGGTCTGCCTGCACTTGCTTCGTTAACGTTATGTTTTTGTAAAGGATCTTCTCTTCAGGGTAAGAGTCGTTCCATAATCAAGATATCATTTGAAGTTTAAGGTCTTACCCATCCTTCTGCATAGTCCGAAAGAGCTAACAGGGGTTATCAACTGCCATTTTTTGATCAGAAAATTGTTAGATATTCGTAAATTTCTCATTGTGGCTTCCGCGAGTACCCTCATTTTGTCGGGTTGCTCCTCTATTGAGCAAAAATCCCCTCAAGGTTATAACGATGTTATTGCGTCCGAAACCGCCATCTACAGTTGGACAGCCAAGGGGCAAATGCTCTTTTCCTGCGCCTATGACGAGGCCGGTTTTTACTGGCGTTTCGAGAGAAGCGAGGGTTCGCTTCGGAATGACAAAGGCCAGAAAATGGCTGACCTGCTTCCCGATCTCTCTATTCGTGACCGAGACGGCCATATCCTTAAAATAGCCGCCTATAAAACAGGGAAACGGAAACACCCTGAAAGCCTTAAAAATCTTCTCTACAAAGTGACCTCTGCACCTAACTCTGGTATCTTTAAGGGAATGCACTATGTCGAACGTCGAAATGCCTTGGGAGGCCAACCTCTGAGCAAATGTTCTGCAGTACAAAAAGAGCAATTACTCCGTGTTCCCTTTGAGGCGCGTTATATATTTTGGCGATAGGTCAATATCCCGTCTCAATGAGAGCGGCAGAGGTCTAGTTCTCTGACTTTGCTATGAATTTCCGACCAGATTTGTTAGAATTAGAGGTCTTTGGTACTAATAATTTCGGAGAAGCAATTCATGGTTCCTGCCGCTACGACGGTGGGAGGCTACCTGCAGAGCCTTCCAAACGATCGACGCGTTGCTATGGCGCGTGTCTGCAGCATGATCCGCCGCTCTGCTCGCGGCGTACGTGAAAGCATGCGTTTCGGCCTGGCTTTCTACGAACTCGACGGTCCTCTTTTTGCCGTAGAGTCCCATGAAAAGACCCTGACACTCTTTGTTGCTGAAAAAGACGTTATCGAAGAGTTTAAGGATAAGTACAAAATCATCAATCCGGAACGTTGCTGTATCGAATTCCCCGATCTCAACTGCCTGCCACTTGATGTGGTTGAAAAGGTCGTCCGTGCCGCTCTCACCCGTCGTCGTGCTCGCAAGGGTCAGTCCATTCCGTCTCAGTCCGAAATTCTTGCGCTCTGGGGCATCAGCGAAGAAGATGCAGCCGTTGCGCCTCCGATCGTTCGTATCGTGATCAATCACGAAGAAGAAAACGCCGATCCTGCGAAGTAATCCTCCACTCCGGAATGAAAAAACCGCAATTCTCCGAATTGCGGTTTTTTTTGTCTATTACGTTATTCATCGCCCTCGAACCGGAAACTTTCGCTCGATCCATTCGCCGATATTGCGACTCACGTCCAGAGGACACTCTGTTAACGGCCAGTGTGCACAATTGATCGTAACCATTTCTCCATCAAAGAGTTTGACGGTCCAGTCCTTCATTCGTTTCGAATCGGTAAAGAGCCCGGCTGAAGAAGCGAGAACCAAGACAGGAGCCTTGAAGACCGTGAGATCCGGCGTCGGACGCGACACTTCCAGAAGATCTCGAGCATAAACAGCCAAATGAACGTGTGCAATGTCGTTCCAGGGAGAAGAAAAGTCGCGAATAAATTCATTGAAAGCTTCGCCGCCCTTCTGAAGCATCTCTCTTGCTCTTTCATCATCTTGCCTCAGACTGTACTTAGGAAGACGACGAGCAATGCCAAGCTTATTGAGCGGTCGGAAGACGGCTTCCGTAAGCCTGAAAAAAGGAACCCACACCGACTTTTCCTTTGCTACTGGTGTCAGCGCGCTCGTAACCAACGGATCCAAAAGAACCAGACCATCGATCGTCTCGGAATAACGAATAGCCACGTGAATGGCGATCTGCGCACCGAGGCTGTGTCCAACCAAAAGAATCGGCTGCTTGACCACGGACTCCGTGTCTTTGATCAACGCCATCACGTCGTCGGCCATGCGCTCAAGTGTGGCACGAGTTGTGGATTCGTTACCGCCGTGGCCGCGAAGATCGACACGAAGAACAGCCCAATTCTCTCGCAACGGACTCATTTCCACGAATTCTTCCCAACGGCTCCCGTTCGAAGCTACACCGTGTAATAAAACGAGAAGCCCCGTGTACGCCGAACGAGCTGGTGCATAGGCGTAATAAAAACGCTCGCCCTCAATTTCGATTTCCCGTAGTGTTTCGCCAGAGACGGTATCAAAACGGAGATTTTCTTGAACGGCCATCTTCAAAGGTCCTACTTTGAAACAGACTCTTCCTGAAGGACTTCAACGTCAATCTGGATATTGTCAGTGTCGTTGCTGACCCAAACCACTCCGTCCTGAATGGTGACGGAAAGCTTCATGTTACGAACAGCCATGCTGGCAAGGCGATCACAGGAAACATCGTCAACCTTCTTGATACTGAGTTTTGGAATTTTCCAGAAGTCGCCCTGATGCGAGGCCCACCAAGTAGCGATTTTTGCTTCATCGTAAGTGAGAATACAAACGTGATCGCTACGGCCAGCGGCTCTGCGAATCTGCTTCAGATCAGGACAACCGAGGTCGACCCAAGTATTGATATTGCCCGTGTCATCAATGGCCCAAAGCGCGGGCTCTCCTTCCGTCGAGAGCCCGCGACCAAATTCGAGCGTCTCGCCGGCATGCAGACAGAATGCCAAAACACGCAACATCATGCGACGCTCTGTTTCCGAAGGATGTCGAGCGATCGTTAGAACGTGATTGCCATAGTAGTTTCGGTCCAAGTCCGAAACGTCAATCGTAGCTTTATATACGGTAGCGCCAAGTGCCATTTCCAGAGATATTTTGTCGAAAGCAAGGGATTTAGTGTACACCTAGAGAGGCAACCCTTCGTGGCGACCGAGTTTCAACCAACCGTAGATGATGCGATACGCGACCCAGACTCCCAAAACAAGGAAACCGATCACAAAAACAAAAATACCGAGACCGATAAACATGAGGACGGTACCTATAATGAACATCAAAACCAGCCAGAGAGTTGCCATCCAGAATGTACGGATCTGCCAGGCAAAATGACTTTCCACATAAGTCCCTTCAGCATCTCCGCGGAAGACGTAATTGAGAATAACGGCAAGAATCGAAGGCCAGGAAAAAATAAAAGCCCCAGCAATACTTGCACCAGTCGTCAGGCCAACCAAAATTGAAGTGGTATGCAAAGCGTACACAATGTGCGTAACAGTCACGGTACCGCTTGACGGTTCATAGGCTTGTAGCAAAGTTTTTTCCCTTTAGAATGTTATGGTCAAAAAATAACCATGTCCTTTTTGAGATTGTATACGCAACATGGATCTGATCAGTCAATGGTGGCCGATGATTTTGCTTTTACTCGCCATTTCTGACAAAGAAGCCGCCCTTGTAATCGCTGCCCTTTATGCTGCAACGGCCATGACAGGCCCGATCGAAGCATCAATCGTACTTTTCACAATTACATTAGCTGTTAACGGTTTCCATTATCGACAGGGACTTCGTGCATTTGACGAAAAATGTGACGAAGGGATGCTGAGAAGCGTTTCAACCGATAGAATACGGCATTGGCTAAACCGTTTCGGGCTTCCCGTCACTGCGGCCCTGGTTCAAATTGTGTTCGATCGTGCTGAGAGTATCAGCGCGCTTGCAAAACTTTCGGAACCTCGGGAAAAGACCTTTCTTTTCATGACAATCTTTTCCCTTCTGTGGGTCTTCTCCGGTGTCTTCTTTTTAAGTGCCATCGGACAGTGGTTGATTGAAGAATTTTCAACATTGACGAAAGTCAGAATGATTCTGCCCGGTCTGACGATTTTGATTATCGTCTGTTCAACGGTTTTGAGAATCGCTCTTTTGCGTTTTCTTTTTCATTATCACGGAAAGAACAAATGAGAATTTTAGTCGTTGAAGATGACGATATGATCGGAGAAGGTGTCGTCGATTTTCTGCAAAGCGAAGACTATGCCGTGGACTGGGTACAGGACGGTGCTTCCGCCTCTTTGGCGCTGAAAACCACGCCGTTTTCCCTAGTCATCCTTGATTTAGGACTCCCCGGCAAGGACGGGCTACAAGTGTTGCGCGAAATGCGCAACCGTCACGATGCTACCCCCGTGCTCGTCACGACAGCTCGAGACACGATAGACGATCGTGTCAAGGGGCTAGACAGTGGTGCCGACGACTACCTGATCAAGCCCTACGACTTGGACGAACTCTCTGCTCGTGTGCGCGCACTCCTGCGTCGTTCTGCCGGTCGTGCTGACCCGGTCATCGAGCGCGGTGCGCTTCGCATTTCGCCAGCTACGCGCGAAGTGACCTATAACGGCAATCCAATCATTCTCTCTTCTCGAGAATATGCGCTTCTCGCCGCCTTGGCCGAACGCCAGGGTGTCGTATGGTCTCGCTCTCAGCTCGAAGAAAAGCTCTACAACTGGGACAATACCGTGGGCTCCAACGCCATTGAAGTTCACATTCACCATCTGCGCAAAAAGCTTTCGGACACGGCCATCAAAACCGTCCGCGGCGTTGGCTATCTGCTTGAAACTTAGTTCTTATGCGCTCCATTCGCGACAAACTGCTTTTTACTCTCATCGGGTCTCTAGTCATTGCTGGCTTTATGACAGCAACAGCCACCTACTTTTCCGCCCAATCTGAGTTCAACAACTTCCTCGACACGTACTTGAAGGAAACAGCCGAAAGTATCAAGAAAACCGTCAAAGCGAGCGACTTCCTCGAGAAGAAGAGTGTTCCGCCGACGATTCTCGGTACCTCCAAGGCGTATCACATCGTTCTTCAGGTTTACGATTCGACGACCAATCGACTCTGGCTCCCCGAAGGCAAACAACGTCTTCCCTTGCCAGAGGCGGAGGGTTTTGCCCTAAAGCAGATCAATGACAAAGAGTGGCAGACCTATTCTGTCGCGTCGGGGCCTCTGATCATTACCGTCGCGCAAGAAATGACCGTGCGAAGCGAGCTCGCGGCCTCTTCAGCATTCCGTACGCTACAACCACTTTTCCTTCTTTTGCCCTTTATCGCCATTGCCATCTGGCTCGTGGTCGGTGACGGACTTGCTCCTCTGGAACGTACCGAGCGCTCCGTCGCCAGACGCTCGCCTACCTCGCTTAAACCAATTTCCACCGATGGTCTCCCAGTGGAACTATTGGGACTTGTTACGGCCATCAACCACTTGATGACTCGACTGAGAGAAAGTCTCTCCGCTCAGCAGCGTTTTGCTTCCGATGCTGCACACGAACTCCGTACGCCACTCACCGCCATTAAGTTGCAGGTTCAACTCGCACAGCGAGCCAAAACGCCAGAAGCTCGCGAGAAATGTTTCGTTCGCCTTAATCAAGGCGTTAACCGTGCTACGCGTCTGGTGGAACAGCTCCTAACACTTGCACGTCTTGATCCAGATTCCACGAAACATCCTTACGGCACGATCAAACTCGATCAATTGGCCAAGAGCGTCTGTGAAGACATGATGCCCATTTCCGAGCAGAAAAACATCCATATCACTGTCGCACCCAACGTAGCTGTCACAGAAGGAATGGAAGATGCCATTCGTCTTATGATGACGAATCTCACAGATAACGCCATTCGCTACACGCCCGAAGGGGGTCATATCGAATTGCGAACGAGAACCGAAAACGACCGTGCCGTCATCGAAATTGCCGACAACGGTCCTGGAATCCCTGTTGAAGACCGCTCTCGTATCTTCGATCGCTTCTATCGCTCACTGGGCACTAAGACTTCAGGAACGGGGCTAGGCCTTGCTATCGTCAAACGAATCATTGACATTCATCACGGCACAATCGAAGTCACAACTGGTCTTGATAATGTCGGCACGACCTTCCGCATCGTATTGCCCAAGCTCGGAGCAAACGAAAAAGTTGTCGCTTGAAAAGCCTTATTCTTGTCGGCTAAAAGTTTCTGTTACAAATTTAACGCAGATACCCAAAGAGACAACACGTCGCGACAGCCTCCGAACGGCGAATAGGTTAAAGTTAAAAGATCACAGTTAATGTTTGCGGCGGCGTTTGCCGCCCGACCTTTACTTTTATCTAGGAAACAACGCATGTTCGGTTCAAAATTCGCTCGCACAGCCCTGTGCGCCTCCGTTATTGCATTGATCGGCACTGTTTGTATGCCGGCCACCGAGGCCAACGCCGCGCTTTTCTCCGGGAACGAACAAACGGCTCAATTGCCCAATTTCGTTCAGCTTGTTGAAGAAAACGGCCCGGCCGTCGTCAACATCCAAATGATTCGCAATGCCCGTACTGTTGAAGGTGTCGGTATTCCCGGACTTGACCCACGCGGTGCGGAAATCTTTCGTCATTTCGGTATCCCTTTCAATTTCGGTGGTCCGCGTGAAATTCCTGAACAGCGAGGCACGGGTTCAGGCTTTATCGTCTCTTCAGACGGTATCATCATGACGAATGCTCATGTGGTTGAAGGTGCCGATGAACTCATCGTCCGCCTCACCGACAAACGTGAATTCAAGGGTAAAGTACTCGGCTTCGATAAGCAGACCGATATCGCCATCATCAAGATTGAAGCCAAGAATCTACCCGTTCTAAGGATTGGTGACTCAAGCAAACTGAAGGTCGGTGAATGGGTTGCCGCCATCGGAAGTCCTTTCGGTCTTGATAACACCGTCACGGCCGGTATCGTTTCAGCCGTCTCCCGCAATCTGCCAAGCGACCAGTACGTTCCCTTCATCCAAACTGACGTTGCCGTCAATCCCGGTAATTCTGGCGGCCCGCTCTTCAATATGCAGGGTGAGGTCGTTGGTATTAACTCCCAGATCTTCTCAACATCGGGCGGCTTCATGGGACTCTCCTTCGCCATTCCTATCGACCTTGCAATGCAGATCAAGGATCAGCTCGTTGAGAACGGCACAGTGACCCGCGGTTACGTTGGCGTCTACATTCAGGAATTGAGTCAGGAGCTAGCCAAGAGCTTCGGCTTGACAAGTCCTGAAGGTGCTCTCATTACCAAGGTTGAAAAGAACAGCCCCGCCGCCAAGGCCGGACTTCGTGAAGGCGATGTGATCACGTCCCTAAATGGAACAAAGGTAACCTCTTCTGTCACGCTCCCCATGCTTGTTAGTAGCATGCGACCTGGCACCAAAGTGAAGATGACCGTCATCCGTAATAAAAAGCCCATGGACATTGATGTCACGATCGGCACGAACGAAGCCGCTCAGGAAAAGGCTGCTGCTACATCGAATCAAACCAAACTAGGTGTAACCGTTCGAGAACTCTCTGAAGATGAAGTAAAAAGCGCTGAAACGGCGGGCCTTCTCGTCACTCGCTCGAGTGGGCTTGCTGCCAAAGCCGGTATCCGCGAAGGTGACATCCTTGTATCTGCGAACGGTAATATTCTGAAGAAGAAGACCGATCTCACAAAGGAGTGCAAGAAAGAGAGCGTCCTTCTTCTCGTACAGCGAGACGGCGGCAGAATCTTCATTCCCGTCCAGTTTGATAAAGAACAGAAGTAAAGCGCTCTGTTCCTAACGCAAAAAAGCCTTGTCGGCAGATTTTTTAATCATCTGCTGCAAGGCTTTTTTTCTGGTCTCGTGAAAAAAGTTTATTTCTCAGACTTTCCATAGAGAAGTCGATCTTCTTCGCGTTCCATTTCGACAATTTTCAGAATGCGATCGACTGTAATCCTTTTGAGAAGTTCACGATCTACATCCGGATTGAAAAGAACGGCAATACGAAGTCCCTCCAAAATAGCTCGGAAGGAAACGATACGAGTTTCCGCCACTACTGGAGGAATCCGACTGATGTAATCCTCTTTCTCATCCGGCCCAGTAAAGTAGGTGCGAATGATGTGTTCGCGAACACGAGCGGTCGCATTGACTGTCATGTTGTAAACACGAGGATTAATCATCGCTTCGTTCATGATCGCAACGGCAAGCGGTGCAATCTCGGGATCTAGGAAAGCATCAATCACATGACTCAAATTCTCACGCGGCAGATTCGCTTCGGAAGAAGCTCGACTCAACTTCTGTTGTGTCACCATTTCGTTGAAACGGTTGGTGCTGTCTTCAACCATCGCTTCGATAATCGCTTCCTTGCTTTCGAAATAATTGTAGATATGACCTACGCTCATTCCGAATTCACTTGCGATGTCTCGCAACGTCGTCTGATGAAATCCGCGCTTACGGAAACACCGAACCGCGGCCTTGAGGATCTGTCTGCGGCGCTCTTTAGCAAGTTGAGTACTTTCTTCCGAGCGTCCTTTTAGCTTCACCACGCCTGATTACTCCGTCTTTTCAGCGGCAGCGGAACCGCCACCCAAAACTTTATAGAGGGTAACGGCACTCGCTACTCGGGCACGCTGAGCAGAGATCATCCCTTGACGAGCATCAACCATCGCGCGTTGCGAGACAAGGAGGTCGTTATAAGAAACGGCACCGGCCTTATAGCTGAGGTCGGCCAATTCATAGGCCTTGCTCGCAGCTTCGGACAAATCGGTCAAAGCCTTAAGCTCTCGTTCGACCGTCCCTTCAGTTGCAAGCGCATCGGCGACTTCACGGAAAGCACCCTGAATTGCCTTTTCGTATTCAGCCACGGCGATGCGTTCGCTTACCTTGGCCGCTTCGAGGTTGGCAATATTGCGACCACCCGTAAAGATCGGCAAAGAGACCTTCGGGACGAAATTCCAGTAACCAGTCATCGGATCGAAGAGGTCGGAAAGATGACCATCCTGCCCCGTCATCGCGACACCCGAACCGACACTCGTACCGGCCCCCCCCATGATGGTCACGCGCGGCAGGAAAGCTGCACGGGCCACGCCAATATTGGCGGCAGCTGCTTCCAGACTGCGTTCGGCCATACGGATATCCGGACGATTGAGAATCACATCACCAGGGAGACCTTCGGGCAGATAAGTCTTTTGCGTCAACACGGCAGGGAGATCCGTCGGAATCAAATCTTCAGCCACCTTAGCGCCGCAAAGCAAATCGAGCGCATTGCGATCCATGGCCACGGCGCGAACGTACTTCGTAATACCGGCACGGGCAGCCGAAACTGTCGTACGGGCTTGTTCATAGTCGAGGCGACTTGCCGCACCCAAGCGATAGCTTTCTTCGATCATACGGAAGCTTTCTTCCTGAGTCTCGAGGATTTCTCGCTGCAGAGCAAGTTGTACGTTGTCGGTCGCCGCCGTCAGCCAAAGCATGGCGACTTCAGAAATAAGCGTGTTTTCAAAGCTTGCTCGAGCATCGTCCGTGGCGAGATAAGCCTGCAGAGCCTGTTCGTTCATATTGCGAACATGGCCGAAGAAGTCGACTTCGTAACTCACGAGACCGACAGAAGCGTCGTAGCTGTGATTCGTAACGTCGACATTCGCCGTCTGTTTACGGCTCACATTTTCTTGAAAGTTTACGCCGACCGTAGGCAACAACTGTGATCGCTGAATGCCGTACTGAGCGCGAGCCTTTTCAACCTTCAACGCAGCAATGCGAAGATCACGGTTGTTTTTGAGGGCCATCGCGATGACGGTACGCAAACGTTCGTCCTGATAAAACTCCTGCCAAGAAGGGAGTGCTTCTTTGCGGACATCAAACCCACTGTAGGCTTCACCCGTCGGCCAGGCGGCTTCAACGGGGGCTTGAGGTTGCTGAGCATCGGGGGCGAGGTTCACGCAACCGCTCAAGAGCATCACCGCAACCAACGGGAGCATCTTCATGGTTTTATTCATTTATTACACCGTTTTATCGATGAACCGACGAATTCCTCTTCAAAGAAGAATCCGTCGGCTTCTTATCCTCTGTTAGGCCGATTTCCTACCGAAGCGAGAGATGAGAACATAGAAGACAGGGACGAATGCCACACAAAGCACCGTACCGGCCAACATACCGCCCAACACCCCCACGCCAATGGCGTTCTGAGCACCAGCGCCGGCACCCGAAGCAACCGTCAGCGGAAAGACGCCGAGACCGAAAGCAAGAGACGTCATGAGAATCGGACGCAGACGAACCTTCACGGCCTCTTCGGCCGCGTGGATCGCATCCTTACCTTGGTCCATGTATTCCTTTGCGAACTCTACAATCAAGATAGCATTTTTACTAACGAGACCAATAGTCGTCAACAAACCGACCTGGAAATACACGTCGTTACGCATACCAAGCGCCCAGGTAAGACCAAGAGCACCAACCACGCCGCAAGGAACCACGAGCAGGACAGAGATAGGAATACTCCAGCTTTCATAAAGGGCAGCCAAGCAGAGGAAAACCACTAAGAGCGACAGGGCGTAGAGAGCCGGTCCCTGAGAACCAGAAACCGCTTCCTGATAAGACACACCGTTCCAAGCCACTTCGTAGCCAGCAGGAAAGACTTCGTGAGCTATTTCCTGAATGGCCTGCATAGCCTGACCAGAAGAAACACCTTGACGTGGGTTACCCTGAATATTCACAGCGGACACACCGTTGAAACGTTCGAGACGCGGGCTACCATAGCTCCATTCGAAATGTGCAAAAGTGGAAATGGGCACCATTTCTCCGTTGGCATTGCGAACGTGCCAACGAAGAATATCTTCAGGTTGCATACGAGAAGCCGTATTACCCTGCATCCAAACCTTCTTCACACGACCGCGATCGATGTAGTCATTCACATACGATCCAGAAAGCACCGTCGCAATGGCCGCATTCACACCGCGAATGTCAAGGTTCAACGCGGAAAGCTTTTCATAGTCGAGGATCAGCTGTAGCTGCGTAGAGTCGCGCATACCATTGTGACGAACCATCGTCAGACGAGGGTCAGCATTGGCCTTGGCAAGGAACTGATTAGTCAGATCCATCAGGCGCTGATGAGTGCCGCCCGTGTTGTCGGTAATAAAGAAGTCGAAACCGTCAGCAACCCCGAGTTCGGGAACAGGGGGAAGAGGAAAGACGTAGGTCACGGCCTGCTTGTATTCGGGACTCATCATCAGAGCCCCCATAGCGCGTTGCTGGATAGCCTCAACGCTCGTGGCTTCGTCCGTACGTTCGCTCCAATCGCGCAACTTCAAGAAACCGACAGCCATGTTCTGACCAGTACCCGCGAAAGAGAAGCCTCGAACCGTAAAGACGGATTCAACCGTTGCTTGTTCGGTCTTTTCGAAGAGCTTTTGGATCTTCTGCATCTCTATTTCGGTACGTTCCATCGTAGCGCCCTCAGGGAGTTCGCTCATCAGCATGAGGACCCCCTGGTCTTCAGCAGGCATGAAGGCAGTCGGCAGTTTCATGAAGCCGTATACCATCGCACCAACAATACCTGCGTAACAGATCATCACCACCCCCGTAGCCTGAATAGACTTGGCGGTAAAAGCTTTGACGACCTGCGTCAGTTCATCAAATTCGCGATTGAACCAACCGAAGAAACCTCCTTTGCCCATGTGATGTTCATGGTCAACAGGCTTCAACATCGTCGCACAAAGCGAGGGCGTCAGGGTCAAAGCTACAATCACCGAGAGCACCATGGCAGAAACAATCGTCACAGAGAACTGGCGATAAATCACCCCCGTCGAACCACCGAAGAAGGCCATCGGAATAAACACGGCGGAAAGTACCATGGCAATACCGATCAAAGCGGACTGAATTTCGCCCATGGACTTAATCGTTGCTTGCTTTGGATCCAGCTTTTCCTCACGCATTACACGCTCGACGTTTTCCACCACCACAATGGCATCGTCTACCAATAGCCCGATGGCAAGCACCATAGCAAACATCGTCAACATATTGATCGAGAAACCAGCTACAAAGAGTGCCCCGAAGGTCCCCATCAACACAACTGGCACAGCAATAGTGGGAATCAAAGTTGCACGAATGTTCTGCAGGAAGAGGAACATCACGATCACGACAAGCACGATAGCTTCGAAGAGGGTTTTCACAACTTCGGACAAAGCGGCACGCACAAAAGGTGTCGTATCAAACGGAATCACTACTTCTAGACCGTCAGGGAAGCTCGCCTTTAATTCTTCGACACGAGCCAGAACAGCCTTCTGTGTAGCAATCGCATTAGCCCCCGAGGCCATTTTGATAGCCATACCAGCAGACGGGAAGCCGTCGTAAGTACCAAAGGTCATGTAATCGCCCTGACCCACAGCCACTTCAGCAATGTCGCGGAGGTAAACCTTGGCGCCGTCTTTGGTCGTTTTAATCAAAATATTGCGGAATTCTTCAGGCGTTTCAAGCATGGAGCTCGAAGAAATCGTCGCCGTATAAAGCTGCTTGCCGTCAGTCGGTTGCTGAGCGATCCCCCCCGCAGCCACTTGAGCATTCTGAGCAGAAACCGCAGCAATGACATCAGCCGGCACCAGACTGTACTTCACCATCTTGTCCGGATCGAGCCAAATGCGCATGGCATACTCGGCACCGAATACTTGAGCTTCACCCACGCCTTCCACACGAGAAAGCGGTTCCTGAACACGAGAGACAAGGTAGTCGCCAAGGTCGGCCCCCGTCATCGAGTGATCTTTACTCACAAAACCCACCACCATCAGGAAGTTAGCTGAGGTTTTCTGAATATTGACACCCAAAGACTGCACAACCTGCGGCAGCGTCGTCAGGGCAGTCTGAATTTTGTTTTGAACCTGCACCTGAGCCATGTCAGGGTTGGTACCAGCTTCAAACGTCACCGTGATAGAGATCATCCCGGTGGAGTCGGATGTCGAAGTCATGTAAAGATAACCGTCAAGCCCCGTCAGGTTCTGTTCGATCACCTGGGTAACGGTATTTTCAATCGTCTGAGCCGAAGCGCCCGGATAGCGGGCGGAAATCGACACCTGCGGAGGCGCGATCTGAGGGAACTGACTGATCGGCAAAGAGTAGATGGACAAACAGCCCACCAACATAATGACGATGGCGATCACCCACGAAAAGACCGGTCTCTCAATAAAGAAACGAGAAAACATTCTTTAGGGTCCTTTTTTATTAGAAGAGGGGCTTGCCGTTGGCATTCAGCACAGCTGGATCAGCTTCTACTGGAGAAACATCAGCCCCTGGGCGAACACGCTGGAAACCTTCAAGCATAACGCGTTCACCAACCTTCAGACCGTCATCGATCAACCAGTTGGTACCGACAGTACGGGTGGTCTTCACCGTACGACGTTCGACCTTGTTGTCAGCTGTAATGACGAACACATACGGATTGCCACGCGTATCGCGCATCAGGGACTGCATCGGCACGCTAATAGCATTTGGACGAACGCCTTCAATAAGAGTTGCGCGAACATAAAGCCCCGGCAGGAGTGTACGATCGGGATTTGGGAAAATGGCGCGAAGATTCACGGATCCCGTTGTTTCATTGACGCTCACATCTGCAAAAGTAAGCTTGCCTTCGTGTTCGTAAGGAGTTCCGTCGGAGTATTCGAGAACCACACGAGCATTACCCGCCTCATCGGTTTTCAAATTGCCCGCTGCGAGTTCACGCTGAATGCGGAGCATATCGTCGGCCGTCTGTGTCACGTCAACATAGATCGGGTCAAGTTGCTGAACACGCGTCAAAGGTTGAGCCTGATAAGCAGTCATCAAGGCACCTTCCGTATATTCGGAACGGCCAATGCGACCGGAAATCGGCGATCGGACATTCGTATATTCGAGATTGATCTTGGCGTTAGAAACGGCGGCCTCACCAGCTTTAACAGCCGCGTAAGCCGCCTTCAGAGCGGCCTGAGCGGCGTCGTCAGCCTGCTGAGAAACAGCCTTTACCTTCAAGAGTTCTGTGGAGCGACGAGCGTCGGCCTTCGCTTTCACGAGAGTAGCGCGAGCCTGAGCGAGAGAGGCTTCGGCAGAATTCAGAGCAGCCTTGTAGGAAGCCTGATTGATCAGATAGAGCGGTTGACCAGTCTTTACTTCGGCACCTTCTTTAAACAGACGCTTTTCAATAATGCCGTTAACCTGCGGTCGAACTTCAGCTTCATAGTAAGCATTAGTACGGCCGGACAGAACAGTATTAATCGGAAGATCTTCGGCCTTAACGGTTACAAATGTCACCTGGGTAGGCGGCATCTGCCTTGCCCCTGCGGGGGCCTGAGCCTTTTCACCGCAACCGACGAGCAACGTCGTGGCTCCGAGCGCGCACATCATAGTAACGGCAATGGTCTTACGTGTTGGCAGCATAATGGATTTCACCTTAAAGATTATTTTTATAGCTTCTCGTATAAATTTCGGCGGTGTGAACAATTGTTCACCGTGAATTAGCATTCAGTGTTATATCACAATTTTTGCTTATTGCTCTGATTGTTTTGCAAGCAGTTTTCATCTGAGAAGATTTTTGCCTCTCAAACGCATCTTTCACTTGCTTTTCGTGCCCGTTTGAAATAGCCTAGCGGTTTATTTTCTTTATCGGCTCGTCCGATCGTATTTCCGTGCTGAACCAGCCATGTTGGAAGCTCTGCATTTTCAATACTTTCTCGGCGCTTTAGTCTCACTTTTAGTGATCACCAATCCTCCGAGCAAATTACCGCTCTTTATTAGCCTAACTCAGGGCATGTCGAGAGAACGACAGCTCCAACAAGCTAATTGGGCCGGCATTTACGCCGCCGTCATTATGATTGTCAGCCTAATCGGCGGCAATATGTTACTCGCCTTCTTTGGCATTTCCTACGGTGCTATGCGTATTTCGGGCGGTTTTGTGGTAGCTGTTATCGGTTATCAGATGCTTTTTGGTGGAAATTCTCCCAATAAAGCTCCAATCGTACGTCGAGACAAAGACGACTACGCTTTCTTCCCGATCGCCATGCCTGGTATTGCTGGTCCCGGTACGATAGCCGTTGTGATCGGTTTCTCGACCGAAATCGCCGAATTAACAAATTACACCGACATCGCCCTCGCTTCCGCTTGGACGGTGCTCGCCATCATCGTGACGAGTATGGCTTCTTGGGCCATCATGCGCTGGTCCGACATCATCACCCGCCACCTCGGCCCATCGGGGACTCTGGTTTTGGGCAAGTTGATGGGCTTCCTGTTGATCTGCATTGGTGTGCAGTTTATTGGCTCTGGCATCCGTACCTTTATTGCTGGGAGCTAAATACTCCCGACAAGAAGAACCCATTAGATGCTTCGCCCATGGAAAAGGCCGCGGTAACCGCGGCCTTTTTTTAAAAAACACCAGTTAGATTTATTCCACCGTCACACTCTTTGCGAGGTTACGAGGCTTATCGACGTCGGTACCGCGAGCAACAGCCGTGTGGTACGCAAGGAGTTGCAGAGCCACGATATGGATGATCGGTGAAAGGCGACCGTAGTTTTCCGGCAAACGGATCACATGCATACCTTCCGTCGAATCCATATTCGAGTCGCCGTCGGCGCAAACAAAGAGTTCACCACCGCGAGCGCGCACTTCCTGCATGTTGCTCTTGAGCTTTTCAAGCAAACTATCATTCGGAGCCACCGTCACAACAGGCATATTGCTGTCAACCAGAGCCAAGGGACCGTGCTTCAGTTCTCCTGCCGGATAGGCTTCGGCATGAATATAGCTGATTTCCTTCAACTTGAGAGCACCTTCGAGAGCGATCGGATAATGAACGCCACGCCCCAAGAAAAGTGCATGTTGCTTGCTTGCGAAGAATTCGGACCAAGCGATGATCTGCGGTTCTAGTGCGAGAACGGCAGTCATGGCGGTAGCCATATGACGCAGACGGTTGAGTTCGACCTTTTCTTCTTCAGCAGAAAGTCGACCGTTCAACTTACCCAAAGTACAGGCGAGAAGATAAAGAGCCGTCAACTGCGTCGTAAACGCCTTCGTGGATGCAACACCGATTTCCACACCAGCACGGGTGATGTAAGCCAAATGGCTTTCGTTCACCATAGCGGAAGTGGCAACATTGCAGATCGTCAGCGTTTGTTGCATACCGAGATCATCACGAGCATGGCGAAGAGCGGCGAGCGTATCCGCAGTTTCACCCGACTGGGAAATTGTCACGACGAGCGTCTGAGGATCAGGCACCGTTGTACGGTAGCGATATTCGCTCGCAATTTCAACATCACAGGGAATACCGGCAACTTCTTCAATCCAGTACTTGGCCGTCAGAGCAGCGTAATAGGATGTACCGCAAGCGATAAAAAGAAGGCGTTTCGTATTCTTAAATATGACTTCAGCATCATCCCCGAAGAGCGTCGGAACAAAGCTAACGACCCCTTCGAGCGTATCGGCCACCGCACGCGGCTGTTCGAAGATTTCCTTCTGCATGTAGTGGCGATAGGGGCCAAGATCAACAGCACCAGAATAAGCGTGTACAACCTTCACTTCGCGCTCGGCCTTAACAAAACCGTCAGCCGTACGTTCATAAACCTGCCAACTTTCGGGAGTCAAATCAACGACGTCACCTTCGGCAAGATAGACGATGTTGTCCGTCACTCCTGCGATGGCCATGGCATCGGATGCAACCAGATTTTCACCTTCACCAACCCCCAGAACTAACGGAGAACCCTGACGGGCGGCCACAACGCGATGCGGCTGATCGGCAGCAATAACGGCAATGGCATAGCTTCCACGCAATTCGGCCGTAGCAAGCTGAACAGCGTCCAAGAGATCGCCCTTGTAGTAAGAATTCACCAAATGGGCGATGACTTCCGTATCTGTCTGGCTCACGAATTCGTAACCATCCTTCTGCAGGCGGGCACGAAGTTCTTCGTAGTTTTCAATAATTCCATTGTGAACGACGGCGATTCGGTCACCCGACATCAGCGGATGAGCATTGCGAACGGCCGGCGCACCGTGAGTAGCCCAGCGCGTATGGGCAATACCCGTCATTCCTTCGAGATGATCATGCTCGGTCTGTTCACGCAATTCCTTAACGCGTTCGACCGAACGGGCTCGTTTCAATCCCTCTCCCGTAACTGCGGCAACACCGCAGGAGTCGTAACCGCGATATTCGAGGCGACGAAGCCCTTCGAGAAGGGTTGGAAGAACGTTTCTATGGCTAGTAGCCGCAACAATCCCACACATGTTTGTTCCTTTCTTGTAGGGCTGATTACTTCTTAACAGGACGCATCCACCCCTCGACCGTCACCTGACGAGCACGAGAGAGCGTCAGCTTGCCTTCGGGGGCATTACGCGTGAGTGTCGTACCTGCACCGATGGTAGCCATAGCACCGACTTCAACCGGTGCGACGAGCTGAGTGGCAGAACCAATAAAGGCATCGTCACCTATCTTGGTACGAAACTTATTCACGCCGTCATAGTTGCAGGTGATCGTACCAGCACCAACGTTAACGCGAGCACCGACATCGGTATCGCCGATATAGGTGAGATGATTAATCTTGGAGTCAAGACCGACGACAGACTTCTTCACTTCGACGAAGTTACCGATATGATTATTCCCCTTGAGTTCGGCTCCCGGACGCAGACGGGAATAAGGACCGATGCGCGAATCTTTGCCGATGGCAGCACCGTCAAAGTGGCAATAAGGAAGCACCTCAACACCGTCCTCGATCGTAGCATTGCGAATCACACTGTAAGCACCAATGCGAACACCGTTGCCAATCGTAACCTTGCCTTCGAAAATGCACCCAACATCGATTTCAACGTCAGTACCACAAACGAGTTCACCACGAATGTCAATGCGATCGGGGTCAATCAAGGTGACACCTGCTTCTAGAAGTCGATCGGCCTGAGCGCGTTGCCACGTACGTTCGAGTGCTGCGAGCTGGACCTTCGAATTGACGCCTTCCACTTCGTAGATGCGGTCGGGATGAACCGTGGAAATACGGGCACCTTCATGGGCGGCAAGACCAATGACATCGGTCAGATAGTATTCTCCCTGAGCATTTTCATTCGTGAGCGCACCGAGCCAAGCCTCAAGTTTGGCCGTCGGAAGAACCATTATGCCTGTGTTGACCTCATCGATCTTCTTTTCTTCTTCATTAGCGTCTTTTTCTTCAACAATGGCACAGACATTGCCGTCAGCATTGCGAACAATACGACCGTACCCCTTCGGGTTGTCAAGCTTCACAGTAAGAAGTACCAAGTCACTCGATTTGGCTTCTTCAGCCATGCGGGCAATCGTGTCTCGGGAAAGCAGAGGCACGTCACCCAAGCAAACGAGCGTATGAGCATCGTTCGGATTTAACTCAGGACAGGCAATCATCAAAGCGTGGCCCGTGCCGCGTTGCGGAATCTGAAGAGCAAAACGAAGGTCTTCACGATCAACGTACCGAGCCATCACCTCGTCGGCACAATGACCGACAACAACAATGCTCGGATATTCGGAAAAACCGCTCGTCGCTGTCAAAACATGATCGAGCATAGCGCGACCGGCTAATGGCTGTAACACCTTGGGTAAACGGGAATGCATGCGTTTGCCCATGCCAGCAGCCAAAACAACAATATTCATTGAAAATCTCGTACGAAGATTTGACCCCAAGGGGCGTATAAAAAAAGAGTAAATAGCCCTTTTGTGAATTGATCTGCAAATTTTATCAGGTAGTGAACAGAATTAGCTTTATTCAGCCTCAATCTGAACTAAAAAACGTCGCAAATCCAGAGAAATGCGACGTTTTTCGAAACAAATGCTAAAAGAGGTTACTCGGCATCATTTTGCTTGATCCCAGCGAGTAACCACCCCCCCTCACCCTTGACTGGCTTTTCAAGCATCCAGGTTTCGTTGATATCCTCTTCCTCGCCAGAAATGACAATCTTGCCGTGAAATTCAACAACGGCAACATAAACGTTTTCTTCTTCGGCAATACCGAGAAGCTTGTTGTTCAACTCGAGGATTTCGGACTTATAAACTTCATGTCCGCGTTCACGCAACTGGTGAGTAACAGCAATGAAGATATCCTGCGTCGTGAAATCGGAGATTTCAACAACGTTACCCGTATCCCAAGCCTTCTGAAGCTTGCGGTAGTTTTCAAGCGCAGCCTTCAGGAAGCCTTCACGATCAAAGTCGTCAGGCGTGACATCGCGCGTACCTTCTTCGGGCTGACTTGCGGACTGGCTGAACTGATCCATCACACTACCCTGACGGGTACTAGTAGAAGGTTCGTGATAAGCCTGACGAGCCATCGGTTCCGGACGAACTTCCTCACGAACCGGCGGACGCTGCATCGTAGCAGCACCGCCATTGGGATTAGTACGACGCTGTGCAAATATGTTCATCACGAGACGTAATACAAAAAACACAGCCATCGCCATCAGAAGACCGGTCAGGATACTCGCAAAAGCAGAACCGTCAAGACCGAGCATAGAAAGAAGCGCCGTAATACCAAGAGCGGCGGCCATCCCCGTCAGAACGCTACGCATCATAGAGGGCTTGGCTGCCTGGGCTGGAGCAGCGGTATTGCTCTGCTGACGCTGCTGAGCCCCTGCATTCTGCTGCTGAGGTGCCTTAGGTGCAGCCTGCGGACCGGGAGCCTTCTGACTAAACGTCGGAGCACTGCGACCGAAGCTTGAGCCACCACCGAAACGACGAGCCGCATCAGCATCCATCGTCGTGGTAACAAGGGCGAGACAAACAACAAAAATAGCAAAGAATTTTTTCATTGAGGGGTTCCTAAAAACCTTCAAAAAAATATCGGAAAAAAGAAACGAAAATTATTCGACAGGTTTAAATCCGATATGCAGGGCACAAATACCGAACGTAAAGTTCTTCCACGACACCTTATCAAAACCTGCATCTTTCATCATACCTGCAAATTTCGGCTGATTCGGATGCATACGGATGGATTCTGCAAGATATTTGTAAGAAGCTGAATCACCCGCAAGCATACCGCCGCAAAGTGGCATGAAACAGAACGAGTAGAAATCGTAGAGTGGCTTGAACCACTTCGAACATTGCGAGAATTCCAGAACGAGTAACCGACCGCCAGGTTTAAGCGTACGGAACATTTCACGAAGCGCACGATCCTTATGCGTCATATTGCGAATGCCGAATGAGACCGTAATCACGTCAAAACTGTTATCGGCGAAGGGAAGATTTTCCGCGTCGGCTTCAACAACCGGACAAGGGAGACCAGCTTCCTTTAAACGACGAGCACCAACAGCAAGCATTTCGTGATTGATGTCCGTCGCCGTCACGTTGCCTGCACCTGCACAACGAGCCAAAGCAATAGCAAGGTCACAGGTACCGCTCGCGATATCAAGAACCTTCTGTCCTGGAGAGGCTTCTGTGGCTTTGATACAGCGTTTTTTCCAAATGCGATGCATACCGAAACTCAACACGTCGTTGAGTAGGTCATACTTGGGAGCCACACTGTCGAAGACTTCGCGAACTTGATCGACCTTTTTATCTTCGTCGACCATCTGGTAACCGAAGTCGATCTTATGCGTCTCTTGATTCTTCGAGGCGCCCTCTTTTTTTTGCTGTTGCATGATTAATGACGGGAGCAGGAATGATGGTGGTTTTTTGTCGAACGGAGATCGTCTTCACTCGAATCACGGGAAGCACCAGCTTTTTCTAGCGCATTAAGATAATTGGCCCAAAGCGCATCGTGATTGACAATCAAATCTTCGAGATAGTCCCAACTGTAGAGTCCAGAGTCGTGACCATCGGAGAAAGTGATCTGAATGGCATAGTTGCCCACCGGTTCAATACCGACAATATCAACAAGACACTTGCCGACCTGCAGAACGGCTTCGTCTGGCGAATGCCCCTGAACTTCAGCCGAAGGCGACATGACTCGAAGAAACTCGAATGAAAGGCGTGCAGCAACACCGTCTTCGTATGTAAGCTCGAGTTCGCGGCTTTTCTTGTGAATGGCAAGATCGATGGGTAACTTCATATCGATGTCCGTAAAAAGAATGCCTCTATTTTACGTATCTGCACGAAGCTTTTGAATTTCGAGGCTTAAAAAAAATCCCGAACCGCTCTGACGGTACGGGATTCGAATTTGGTCCCCACGACAGGAATCGAACCTGTACCGCAGCCTTCGGAGGGCTGCATGATATCCATTTCACCACGTGGAGAGACTTTCATTATACCTGAGAGACGTCCGTACCTAAACGCTCGCAGGATCCACCTCAATAGTCCAGGAAATGTTGGACGGCGCCTTAAAAGTGGCTTGCCATTGCCAAAGGAATTTGTTGAGACTTGACCGATTGTCAGCTTCAATCAAGAGCTGTGCACGCTCCATATCCATGAGACGCATAAGTGACATCGGCACTGGATCATAAACACGGACGTCGTTAGGTGCAAGGCTCTCGGCAGTCTTCGCCGTTGTTTCGAGAAAATAGAGAGCTTCAGACAATGTCTGAGCCTGAGCTGTCAGGAGAGCCTGATAAACAAAAGGAACACTCCAGTTTTCCTTTCTTTCCTGCATCAGGTGAGTCGTAAAGAGAACGTAGTTTTGCTCCTCGAGCGCTCCGAAGAGAGGTTCCGACGGGAATCGTGTCTGAATGAGCACAGTCCCTCGGTCACCATGTCGACCGGCACGCCCCGCCACCTGCATCAAGGTTGCGAAAAGACGCTCCTTAGCACGAGGATCAGGTGAGAGAAGCTGTGTATCGGCATTCAGAATGACCACAAGACCTACGTTTTTGAAGTCGTGCCCTTTAGCAATAATCTGCGTCCCCACGAGAATATCAATCTCTCCACGATAAACCTTCTGAAAGGCCACTTCAGCTTCTTTCTTTCTCGAAACGGAGTCTCGGTCGATTCGCAGAATGCGTTTATCAGGGAAACTCCGCTGAAGTTCCTCTTCAAGGCGTTCTGTCCCCGTTCCCTTCGGAAGAATATCGATATTGCCACACTGAGGGCAAGCTGTCGGCACATCCGTTTGCCAACCACAATGGTGACAAACAAGCTTTCTAGTCCCCTTATGAAAAACCGCAAAGGTCGAACAACGACGACACTTACTCACCCAACCACAGGAAGGACAGGAAAGCACGGGAGAATAACCGCGGCGATTCAGAAAAACGAGTACCTGTCGGCCAGCCCCTAAGGTTTTTTCGATCGCATCGTTCGTCACCGACGTTAGCGTCACACCAGAGCCGCGACGAGGTACGTCCGTTAACCGCACTTCTGGTAACTGTGCGCGACTCACGGCACGTTCGCTCATTTCAAGTAGTTGGTAACGCCCCGTCTGTGCCTGAACCCAGCTTTCAAGAGACGGCGTAGCAGATCCGAGCACTACTGGAAACTTCCCGTGAGAGGCACGCCAGACCGCTAAGTCTCGGGCCGAATAGCGACTGCCGTCTCCGGCCTTAAAAGATCCATCATGTTCTTCGTCGACAATGACAAGTGCAAGCTTCTTGAAGCTCGCGTAAATTGACATGCGCGTTCCCACCATGATACGGGCTCGACCTTCGTGGACTGCAAGCCACGAACGAGCTCGAACCGTGTCAGAAAATTCAGAATTGAGAGAAACCACTTTTTCTTCAGGGAAGCGTTCCTTCACTCGAGCTTCAAGCTGTGGCGTGAGGTTAATTTCTGGAACAAGCAAAAGCACCTGAGCATCAGGATCACGCGCAAGTGTTTCCTCAATGATGTGCAAATAGACTTCTGTTTTTCCAGAACCCGTTACACCGAAAAGCAGAAAAGGAGCAAAACCCTTAGCCTTCACGACTCGATCAACGACGCTTCGTTGCTTTGCGTTCAACACGGGACGTTCTACCGCTTCAGTTTTACAGTTGGTCAATTCACGAATTTTCTCCAACTGACATTCGTGGCGAACGCCTGGAGAGCGACGGAAAAAAACAGGGAGAGTTGGAATAGCGGTTTCGCCCCAAGATCGGACGTAATATCGAGCGGCAAATCGCGTCAGTGCTAACCAATCGGCGGGTAATGGTGCAGTGTCTTTTAGCACTGTGCGAATACGACGCAAACGCGTTCCCGTATAGTCAGATGCCGCGTTGAGAGCAACGACAATGCCCAC
The DNA here is from genome assembly GCA_020025965.1 of Sutterella sp. Taxonomy (GTDB): domain Bacteria; phylum Pseudomonadota; class Gammaproteobacteria; order Burkholderiales; family Burkholderiaceae_F; genus Sutterella. The sequence goes on along the minus strand of JAHHRG010000009.1, from coordinate 5,973 downwards.
GACAGTTCTCGTACGCAGACCGACCAACACACGGTCACCAATAGCTACGAGCATGTCGGGAGGGACTACATAGTCCAATTCAGACAATCCAGGAGCGTCAACAATAACCTTGGCGTAAATTTCAGATTCAGACTTCACCGCAACCTCCGAATACCGTCAAGTCTTCTAAAAAACAGTGGACAAGTCTGTGGATTACTTTTCTAGTATTTTCTAGTTCCACTAGTTGTTAAGAATACACCATCAGAATCAAAAAATCGGACGGTACACGCAACCCACTGTTTTTAAAAGATTTTTCAAATTAAAAGCGCACCGTCCCAATGACCGGTGCGCTTTTACCGCGACTTTGTCAAGAATTAAAACTCACTGTGCATAACTTTCTGCAATCAGTGAAACTGACGGCTATAGGAATGCACTTCGTCAACGAGTATCTGAACGTTTTCTATCGGCGTGAACTGATTGATTCCGTGACCGAGATTGAAAACGTGTCCAGCTGTGCCAACCGGACCGAAAGCATCCATCACACGGCGGGCAGCATTGCGGATGGCGACTTCGTCCCCAAAGAGAGCAAACGGATCCATATTGCCCTGAATTGCCACCTTTTCGCCAATGAGAGCGCGGGCACGGGACATATTAACCGACCAGTCAAGACCTACGGCCGACGCACCCGTAGCAGCCATATCTTCAAGCCATTCACCGCCGCCCTTCGTGAAGATGATTGAGGGAACAACATCACCTTCGTTTTCACGAATAAGACCGTCAAGGACTTGCTTCATATACTTCAAAGAGAAGCGCTGGAAATCACCGTCGGCAAGCATGCCGCCCCAGGTGTCAAAGATCTGAACAGCCTGAGCGCCGGCGGCGATCTGGGCGTTCAAATAAGCAGTCACGGCCTTGGCATTAATATCGAGTACACGTTCAAAGAGATCCGGACGACGGAACATCATTTCCTTGACCATTCGGAAGTCGCGACTGCCACGACCTTCAACCATATAGCAAGCAAGCGTAAAGGGAGAGCCGGAGAAACCGATCAGGGGCACGCGATTGTCAAGCGCCTTACGGATCGACACAACAGCATCCATAACGTACTGCAGTTCTTCGTTGGGATCGGGAACATACAGGTTATTAACAGCTTCTTCGGACTGCACTGGTTTCGCAAAGACAGGCCCCTGACCTGGCACGAAGTCAAGACCGAGCCCCATGGCATCAGGAACCGTCAGAATGTCCGAAAAGAGAATGGCAGCATCAATACCGTAACGGTCTATCGGCTGGAGCGTCACCTCAGTGGCATAGTCTGGATTTTTCGCCAACCCCATAAAACTGCCAGCCTTGGCGCGCGTTTCGCAATATTCGGGCAGATAGCGACCTGCCTGGCGCATGAGCCAAACAGGGGTAAAATCGGTCTTTTCACGTTTCAGTGCACGCAGAAAACAATCATTGGTCGGTTTCATGGTTGTTAATTCGGACAGTTAATTTCTTATTACGAGAATATGGCAGCCAACAATCAATCTCCGTTCTCCGATACCTCTTGGATCAGCACAGCAAAAAACGGCAATACCGTTATTGCTTTACATGCCCAACCCGGTGCAAAAAGAACGGTTGCAGTCGGCCTTTACGGCAATAAATTGAAAATCGCCTTAGCATCTCCGCCTGTGGACGGAAAGGCCAACACCATGCTTATCAAGTTTCTCTCCAAGACACTAGGACTTCCTAAAACCTCGGTAAAGCTCATTAGCGGGGAAACATGTAGAGAAAAACGGCTAGAACTCGTCGGCTTGACACCGGACGAATTGTTAGCCGCTTTTAAATCTGCCTTTCCTTCGCTTTAGCGAACAATAAGCACAGGACGATCGGCCTGATGGAGAACCTTCTGGGTTTCACTACCGAGCAACAGGGAACCAATCGACCCCAAGCCTCGGCTTGCCATCACAATGAAAGAAACGTCATTGCGAGAAGCACATTCGAGAACCCCCTTCCAAATGGCATCGGCATGTTCAGCGATCAGTTCACACTTGAGGCCTTTTTCCGTAGCCTTACGGGAAATTGCGTTCAGACGGTCGCGTACGGCAGCGTCTTCATGTTCAAAACCACCTGTAGGGGCAGGACCGACAACAGTAGTCATACCAAGCAGTTCCGCTCCTAGCTGGGTTGCTAACTCCACGGCGGTATCGATGGCTTTTTCACTCAAATTAGAGCCGTCCGTAGTTACCATAACCTTAACGACGCGCATAATTCTTCTCCAGTATCTTGAACTTAACAATCTCTACACGATTGTCCGTAGCATAATCCTACGCCTATTTTGTAGCCGATATAAAAAAAAGGCGATATTCCTAGGAATATCGCCTTTTTTTGGCAGAAACAACGTTCGCTTAACGCTGCTGACGAATCTTCTTGATCGCAACAAGCTGAGCAGCCAAAGCGGCCATCTCGGCTTCGAGACGTGCGATTTCGAGTTCACCGGTGGCGACCTGACGCAGAGCGCGAACTTCTTCCAGGGCCTTGGCAGCACGAGCCTCATCGAGGTCCTTGCTACGGACAGCCGTGTCAGCAAGCACGGTCACCATATCGGGTTGAACTTCAAGGACGCCACCCGCAACGAACACCTGTTCCGGTTCGGACTTGCCAGCAAGACGAATGCGGACAAAACCAGGGCGGATCAAGGTGATCAAGGGCACGTGGCCAGGCAAGATACCCAATTCGCCAGACATACCGGGCAGCGAAACGAGCTCGGCGTCACCGGAGAAGATAGACTCTTCCGCGCTAACGACATGAACTTTAATAGTAGCCATTGTTGTTGCTCCGTTGTGTCGGGCGCTTGATCTTGATCGGTTAACAAAGCAACCGATCAAAGACAAGCATTACTTAAGGGTCTTAGCCTTTTCGAAGGCTTCGTCAATGGTACCAACCATGTAGAAGGCCTGTTCCGGAAGCTCGTCGCATTCACCGTCACAAATCATCTTGAAGCCGCGAATCGTTTCCTTGAGGGGAACGTACTTGCCAGGAGCGCCAGTAAACACTTCGGCAACGTGGAACGGCTGGGAGAGGAAGTTCTGGATCTTACGAGCGCGCATAACCGTCATCTTGTCTTCAGGAGCGAGTTCGTCCATACCAAGAATGGCGATGATGTCACGGAGTTCCTTGTAGCGCTGGAGCGTTTCCTGAACTCGACGGCAGGTCGAGTAATGTTCTTCACCAATGATATTGGGGTCAACCTGACGCGACGTGGAGTCGAGCGGGTCAACAGCAGGGTAGATACCGAGCGAGGCAATATCACGAGAAAGAACAATGGTAGCGTCCAAGTGACCGAAGGTCGTAGCAGGAGACGGGTCAGTCAAGTCGTCAGCAGGGACATAAACGGCCTGAACGGACGTAATAGAACCGACCTTCGTGGAAGCAATACGTTCCTGGAGCTTACCCATTTCTTCAGCAAGCGTCGGCTGGTAACCCACGGCAGAAGGCATACGACCAAGCAGAGCGGAAACTTCCGTACCAGCAAGGGTGTAACGGTAAATGTTGTCGACGAAGAGAAGGATGTCGCGACCTTCGTCACGGAAAGCTTCAGCCATCGTCAGCCCCGTAAGAGCGACGCGGAGACGGTTTCCCGGGGGTTCGTTCATCTGACCGAACACCATGGCGACCTTGTCGAGAACGTGAGACTCTTCCATTTCGTGGTAGAAGTCATTACCTTCACGGGTGCGTTCACCAACGCCGGCGAACACGGAGTAACCACCGTACTGCTTAGCGATATTGTTGATAAGTTCCATCATGTTGACGGTCTTGCCCACACCGGCACCGCCGAACAGACCAACCTTACCACCCTTGGCGAACGGACAGATAAGGTCAATAACCTTAATGCCGGTTTCAAGGAGGTCAACGGAAGGAGAAAGTTCGTCGAACTTCGGGGCGGGACGGTGAATGGCACGAGTTTCTTCGGCGCCAATTTCACCGCAGTCGTCGATAGGACGACCGAGAACGTCCATAATGCGGCCGAGGGTCTTGGGACCAACCGGCACGGAGATACCGCGACCGGTGGCTTTGACCTTCATACCACGCTGCAAGCCTTCAGAAGAGCCCATGGCAATGGTACGAACCACGCCGTCGCCCAACTGTTGCTGTACTTCGAAGGTCAGGCCGGCTTCGGCCAGGGTGTTGCTTTCATCACGTTCAAGGACGAGAGCTTCGTAAACACTAGGCATGGAATCGCGGGGGAATTCAACGTCCACCACGGCGCCAATGACCTGAACGATCTGTCCGATACTCATGGGTTTTCCTCAGTTATCGATACTTTTTTCGATTAAGACACGGCAGCGGCACCACCGACAATTTCGGTGATTTCTTTCGTAATGCCAGCCTGACGAGTCTTGTTGTAGACAAGTTGCAGTTCTTCGATAAGCTTCTTAGCGTTATCGGAAGCAGCCTTCATAGCGACCATACGGGCGCTCTGTTCAGATGCCATATTTTCTGCAACAGCCTGATAAATCAATGCCTCGACATAACGCTTCAAAAGCGCGTCGAGAACGGTTTCGGCGTTGGGCTCGTAGAGATAATCCCACGAGTATGCACGCTTCTCTTCGGCATCCAAGAAGCTGTCCGTGAGCGGCAAGAGCTGCTCAACTACCGGGACCTGCTTCATGGCGTTGACAAAGCGCGTGTAGGCCAGATGCACAACATCCACATCACCTCGGAGATAAGCTTCGATCTGAACGCGAATAGCGCCGATCAGCTTGTCGAGGTTGGGATGGTCACCAAGTTGAACAACCTGGCTGACCACAGGAACGTGAAGATTCTGAAGGAAGTTGAGCCCCTTGTTACCAATAGCCGTAGCCTGAACGGTCTTACCGTCGGCGACCCAGTTCTTCATCTCCTGAAGAAGCTGACGCTGGATATTGGTATTCAAAGGACCTGCAAGCCCCTTATCGGTCGTCACAACGATGAGACCGATCCTGTTGGAACCTTCTCGTTCGACGAGGAACGGATGCTTGTATTCGCTGTTAGCCTTAGCGAGATGCGAGCAAATCACTCGAATCTGTTCACCGTAGGGGCGAGCACTAAACATCCGGTCCTGCGCCTTGCGCATCTTAGAGGCCGCAACCATTTCCATCGCTTTGGTGATCTTGCGCGTGTTTTGCACGCTCTTGATCTTGACGCGAATTTCCTTTGTACTGGGCATGGATTATTGGTCCTCTTGGATGGGTTAGGCCTTAGTAAGCACCGCTCTTCTTGAACGCTTCGATGGCAGCCTTGAGCTGAGCATCGATGTCCTTGGAGAGTTCCTTCTTGGTTTCGATAGCTTCGATGAGATCGGCGTGATGCATCTTGAGATATTCACGCATACCACGTTCAACAGCGAGAGCATCGGCAACCTTGACGTCGTCGTAAGCACCCATGTTCACAGCATAAAGAACGAGGGCTTCTTCCCAAACCTGAAGCGGCTGATACTGCGGCTGCTTCATGAGTTCGGTCACAACGCGACCGCGTTCGAGCTGCTTACGGGTAACTTCGTCAAGGTCAGAAGCGAACTGGGCAAAAGCAGCCAATTCACGGTACTGAGCCAAAGCGAGACGAACACCACCACCGAGCTTCTTAATGATCTTGGTCTGAGCGGCACCACCAACTCGGGAAACGGAAATACCCGGGTTAATAGCCGGACGGATACCAGCGTTGAAGAGGTCGGTTTCAAGGAAGATCTGACCGTCGGTAATAGAAATCACGTTGGTCGGAACGAAGGCAGTAACGTCACCAGCCTGCGTTTCAATGATTGGCAGAGCCGTCATGGAACCGGTCTTACCCTTGACTTCACCGTTCGTGAAACGTTCGACATAGGTCGGGTTCACACGAGCAGCACGTTCAAGCAAGCGAGAGTGCAGGTAGAAGACGTCGCCCGGGTAGGCTTCACGTCCAGGCGGACGGCGGAGCAACAGGGAGATCTGACGATAAGCCCAAGCCTGCTTGGTCAAGTCGTCATAAACGATCAAG
>JAHHRG010000086.1 GCA_020025965.1 Sutterella sp. | reverse complement strand
GAGCAGCGGACTCTTAATCCGTCGGTCCAGGGTTCGAATCCCTGCGTTCCCACCAATTCGAATCCCGTCGACCTCAGTCGGCGGGATTTTTTTATGCGCTTTTCTGAGTGCGTTTTCCTTGCCGGAACAAAGAACGTTGAATTTTCAACCGTCGACGATCGAGTCCTTGTACACTCTAAAACCTGACTCTTTTGTGACCCGATTCCGGCGATATTAAGAACAATGATCAAACTCCAAAACATCACACAGGCCTATACAACGCCCGAAGGACGTGAGTTCAAAGCTTTGAACAACGTTTCCCTCGAGATCAAACCTGGAGAAATTTTCGGCATCATCGGCCGATCCGGCGCAGGCAAAAGTACGCTCGTACGTTGCATCAACCTCCTGAATCGCCCGACCGAAGGCACCGTAATCGTCAACGGCAAGTCGCTCACTCACCTATCAGAAGACGATCTGCGAGAAACACGCCGCGAAATCGGCATGATTTTCCAGCACTTCAATCTACTGAGTTCCCGCACGGTCTACGACAACGTTGCCCTTCCACTCGAACTCGTCAATACGCCCAAAGACGTCATCCGCGCCAAAGTTGAACCGCTTTTGAAGCTTGTCGGCCTTTCCGAACACGCTCACAAGTTTCCGTCCCAACTTTCGGGCGGTCAGAAACAGCGTGTGGGCATCGCCCGCGCTCTGACGAACGACCCGAAGGTGCTCCTTTCCGACGAAGCCACGTCGGCTCTTGACCCAGAAACTACTACGGCGACACTCGCTCTTCTGAAACGTATTAATAAAGAGCTCGGTCTTACCATTGTCATGATCACGCACGAAATGCAGGTCGTGAAGCAAATTTGCGACCGCGTCGTCGTGATGAACTACGGTGAAATTGTCGAAGCAGGTACGGTCACCGACATCTTCATGGCACCACAGCACGAGACAACAAAAGCACTCATCGGCAATGTGATGGCTCACGACATGCCTCAGAGCATTCTTGATCGAGTTCGTGAAGTTCGCGCCCGTCATCCACTCGACAATCAGGTCCATCTGCTCCGCCTCGCCTTCTCAGGTTCGAGCGTGACGCGCCCCGTAATTTCCGAGTGTTCCCGTCGTTTCAACCTCGACTTCAACATTCTTCGCGGCAACGTCGACCTTGTTCAGGGCGAAACTCTCGGTTCTCTTACCGTGTTGATCGAAGCTGAAATTACTATCTATCAGGATGCCGTTCGCTTTATGAAGGAAAACGGCGTCATCGTTGAGGAGATCACCGATGTCAAGTAATCTGATGGTCATGATTTGGGATTCCTTTGTTGAAACCCTCGTAATGGTCGCCATTTCCGGAGGTATCGGTGCCGTACTCGGCATTCCGCTCGGGATCATCCTCTTTATTACCGACAAGAAATCCTTCTTGCCGATGCCGGCTCTCAATGCGATTTTGGGTGCCATCGTCAACGCATTGCGTTCCGTTCCGTTCATCATCCTGTTGGTCGCCATCATTCCGCTCACGCGCATCTTAGTTGGCACTTCTATCGGAACCGCCGCGGCCATCGTTCCGCTCACGCTCTCCGTTGCGCCCTTTATTGCCCGCATCGTCGAGCAGAGCCTTCGCGAAGTAGATAAAGGGCTCGTTGAGGCCGCTCAGTCCATGGGAGCTACAAACGCTCAGATCGTCACGAAGGTTCTTCTCCCCGAAGCCCTCCCTGGCATCATTTCCGGTCTGACGATCTCGATCATTAGCCTCGTGGGATACTCGGCCATGGCCGGTGCCGTCGGCGGCGGCGGTTTGGGTGATCTCGGCATCCGTTACGGCTACCAGCGCTTCATGCCCGAAGTGATGTGGACCGTGGTTCTGATCTTGATCGTTCTCGTTCAGGCTATTCAGTCTGTAGGTGACTATCTCGTTCGTCGTCTCTCGCACAAATAGAATCGAACGGGATATTTCCCCGAGTGGCGCCACTTTCTTCAGAAGGTCGGCGCCCTTTGATTTTTCACACTCTCCGTGAGAGAAAATCTTTCTCATTTTCCTCGGCTCGTGCTAAAATTATAGTTCTCAGCGGGTGTAGCTCAATGGCAGAGCAATAGCCTCCCATGCTAAAGACGGGGGTTCGATTCCCCTCACCCGCTCCAACTTCTTCCTTTCCCCGCAGGTCGCAAAAGCGATGAGGACATTGGTCCGTACTGCGGGATTTTTTTATCCTCTCCCTTTCGCCCCGCTTAGTGAGCTGTCCGGCTGACACTAAGGCCATTCGTCATGGAAAATACCAACGACAAACCCGAGCTGACGCCCGAAGAGCTTGAAGCTCTGAAGAAGCGTCACATCCGTTCCTTCGTCATGCGTCGCGGTCACATCTCTGCCGCCCAAAAGCGTGCTATTGAAACCACGTTGCCGCAGTATCAGATCGAATACTCCAACGATCTCCTTGATGTTGACGCCGCCTTCGGTCGCCATGCACCGACGGTTCTTGAGATTGGTTGCGGTATGGGTGAAACTACCTGCGCTATTGCAGCCGCTCATCCAGAGGTAAACTTCATAGGTTGCGAAGTCTTCGTAGCGGGTGTCGGAGCACTCGCTAAACGTATTGACGAAATGCAGCTGAAGAACATTCGTATCATCCGTCACGACGCCGTTGAAATTGTCCGCGACATGATTGCCGAAAATTCTCTCGACGGCGTTCATATCTACTTCCCGGATCCTTGGCGAAAGGCCCGCCACCACAAACGTCGTCTAGTGGCTCAGCCCTTTATGGGACTTTTGGCCTCCCGCATTCGCGAAGGCGGCTACCTCCACTGTGCGACCGACTGGGAAAACTACTCCGAACAGATGCTCGAAGTACTCGATGCGGAACCACAGTTGAAGAACCTCTACGGTCAGGGCAACTTCAGTACTGTCATGGGAAATCCGCTTTGCGAACGCCCACGTACAAAGTTCCAGGCTCGCGGAGAACGTTTGGGCTACGGCATTTGGGACTTGGTCTACATTCGCCAGTAAGCGACTCTGAACAAGTTGACTCCCAAACCTGTTCTCTGGTCAATCAGGTTCAAAAAAAGCACGATTTGTAAACAACAAATCGTGCTTTTCCTTTTTTGAGATTTCAGTGCGATTACCAGATCACAAGACCCGTGGCCCACGTTACGAGAATCACACCACCGAAGATAATGCGATACCAACCGAAACCACGGAAATCATGGTGCGACACGAAGCGAATAAGCCAATGCACCACCACAAGTGCGGAAAAGAAGGAAACGATCGTACCGATGGCCAATCCCGGCAGGTTGTCGAGAACAAGTATGTCGCGGGACTTCCACAGGTCGTAAAAAGTCGCGCCAAAAATCGTCGGTATCGAAAGAAAGAAGGAGAATTCCGTCGCACACTTGCGAGAAAGACCGAACATCATGCCGCCGATAATCGTGGCACCCGAACGGCTCGTTCCCGGAATCATGGAGAAACACTGAGCAATACCGACCTTGAGAGCATCCTTCCAGTCCATATCGTCCATTTCCATCACGCGCGGAGGCTTACCGCTCTGTTCTTGATGACGTTCGACCCAAAGAATGATGAGACCGCCCACAACAAGTGCTGTTGCTACGGTCACGGCATTGAAGAGATAGGCCTTAAGATAACCAGCGACCATAACGCCGACAATAGCTGCCGGAAGGAACGCGGTAATCGTATTGACAACGAGACGCTGCTGGAGTGGTTCGTTGAACATGCCCTTGAGTACGGCAACAATACGCTTGCGGTAATACCAACAAACAGCGAGAATAGCACCGGCCTGGATTGCCACCACGAAGGTGTCGGCACCCTTATCTTTACTAAAACCGATCAGGTCCGCAGCCACAATTAAGTGCCCCGTCGAGCTTACCGGTAAAAATTCGGTCATCCCTTCCACGATACCAAGAAGGAAAGCCTGAAACGCGTAAATCCAATCCATAACGAGTTTTTATAGTTATCAGGAAGAAAAAAGACTGCATATTTTCTCAAAAATACGCTCAAATCTCTAGTTATTTATGCATTTTTTCATCTCGTCCAAGGTTCTTCGATTCCAATTGTCTTCTTCAGTTGCTACCATATACGGATCGATTTACCCGATCCCACTTAGGAACAACGATGTCCAAAGAAAATTGCCTCGACAGCGATCTGATTGAAGAACTCCAGGGCCTCCTCGAAGGTCTCGACAACGACGACGTGATGGACACGGGCGTGATGGATGGTTTCTTGACCGCCGCTGCGCTTAACCCGGAACACCCGAGCTCCGCCTCCGTCTTCCCGTACATCTTCAACATTGACGGCGACCCGATTGCCCTGCCGGAAAACGATCGCATCCTCGAATTGCTCGAATTGCGCTTCAAGGAAATTAAGGCAGCCCTCGCCGCCCGCGGCGGTCTCGATCCGGTGATCTTTCCCTTGCTTGACGAGAACGACGAGGTCATCACCGATGAAGAAGGTATCGAAGCTCTCGAACCGTGGTCCACGGGCTTCCTTTCTGGCATACAACTCTGGCCGGAAGACGTTGCCACGTCCGAAGAAATCGCCTTTGCCATAACGCCGATCATGCGTAACCTCTCGCCCGAAAGCTTTGAAGACGCAGAAGAAGCTAAAGCCTTCATCGCTCGCTATCGCGAGGGAAAGCAACCGAAGAATCTTGAAGATGCTCTCTACGAACTCGTGAAGGCTGTCTTTGACGTGAAACAGTTGATTGATCCGAATAAGCCCATCGTTCGCGAAACGCCTCGCGTGGGCCGCAACGATCCCTGTCCTTGCGGTAGCGGCAAGAAGTACAAGCAGTGCTGTGGTAAGAAGGCCTAATCAGACACCTTTACCTCAAACGGATCCTTAGCGGGAAGTGTCGAGAATCTTCGGCATAAATCGCGCTGGATCCACACTCGCCTTGAGTGCCTTCGTGAGTGCCGACGGTTCGCCCGCCATATCGGCGGCAACCGCCTCGGCACAAGCCAATCCCCATGTAATGCCACGAGAACCGAATCCCGTGCATATCCACAAGTCCTCCGCTCTAGGGATAGCCCGTGCTTCGGGTCTCGCTTTAAAGCTTAAGCCTTCCATCTCTTTCGCGGAAAAACCGCGACCAGCCAAAGGCATTCTGTCCTGAGCAACCGCTCGAATTCCTTCATAGAAGCCGCGTGCAACGACATCCGGCATCTCTCCCATGAGTTTCGGAAAGGTTGAGAGATTGTGTTCATGCGCCTCTTCAACACTCATACCACATTCCTCACCCGGTTCATAGGTTGCCCCGACGGCGCAAAAACCGTCTGGTGTCTTGGCAACATACCCGTCCCCCGTCAAAGCCGTTTTCAATGTCGGAAGATCAATGTCTCTCAGTAAAGTGATACGACCGTAAAGTCCGTTCATTCCGAGCCAGGCTCTCGGTAACCCGAGTACGTCTGAAGAACCCAATGCAGCCGACACCACAGCCTTTTTAGCCGTTGCAACGGGCACACCCCATTCGTTGACTGCCGTCCAGCGATCGTATTCACGCTTGAGTGTTACACGCGTATTGGGAATAACACGAGCTCTGCTCTCCGAAATAAGCCGCCGACAGAGTTTGCCAGCGTGAACAAGCCCCGCCTGAGGAAAGAGCCATCCGCCGCGAGAAAGTCTGACACCGGTATACCGACTCGCCTCCTCACGCGAAAGTAGTCGCGCAAAGTCTTCACTCATTCGAATGGGCTTTTCGTTGGCATAGGCCTCAGTCCATCGTTCGAATTCATCTTCAGACGATGCCGCATCGATTACACCGATCGGCAAGAAAGTATCGGGAAAACGTTTCAGAAGAGACATCATCGCTGAAAAACCGCGACGCGTCAGCTGAAAGACAGGCGAGTCGGATGCTTGCCAATGCGGATGGATGAGCCCAGCATAGAGTGCTGAGGCAGCACTGCCGACAACCATACCTGCATCAATAACTGTTGGATGAAAACCTCTTTTCGCAAGCTCCCAAGCCATCATGCTGCCAGCTAAGCGCGCCTTGGCCATGTGAAGGCGCTGACCCCCGTCCACATCTGGCGCTGCCGACGATCGCAGCA
>JAHHRG010000085.1 GCA_020025965.1 Sutterella sp. | reverse complement strand
GGATAATCCCGAAATTAACGACGTCAAGGCGCTTGAAGGCAAGACGCTTTGCGCGGAAATCGGATCCTCCGGTGCGCTCTTCTCTTCTCGTATTCCCAATACGAAACTTCGCACGTTCAACTCCGTGTCGGAAGCTTTCCTTGAACTCAATCTCAAGGGTTGCTACGCCATGGTGAACGATTCGCCGGTCAATCAGTATTTCTTCACCCAGAAAGTTTCCGAAGGGATGAATCTCAAGGAAACCGGCCCGATTCTCGATGCCCAGTCGTACGGTTTTGCCGTCAAGAAGGGCAATGCCGCATTGCTCGAGCGCCTCAATAAGGCACTTGATGAAGTTCAGGCCGACGGGACGTTTGAAAAAATCCACGCCAAGTGGTTCGGTCATTTGCATCATTGATGCTCTGACTTTTTGACCCAATCGCTTGTTTCGCTCTGACCGCTCAGAGCTCCCCTAAAAATACGGTTGTTGGAGTCGACATTTTCCCGGTCTTTACAGAGACATTTGTCATTCGACTCTCGACCTTTACCTCAAAGGTATTGTTGTGGATTTCATCACCAACCCCATCGTTATTTCCGTCGTTGTTCTTTGTGGCCTCTGCTTGGCCCGTGTCAACGTTCTCGTGTCGCTCATCGTGGCCGCGCTGATTGCCGGTCTGACGGGCGGTATCGGTCTCGCCGAATCCATGCAGCTTCTGGCTGCTGGCTTCAGTGCCAACGCGACGACCGCTCTTTCTTACATCCTCTTGGGTACGTTCGCCGTTGCCATCGCCAATACCGGTTTGATGGAAATGCTCGTTCGCTTTATCAGTACGCGCGTTGGTACGAAACCCAAGCTCTTCTGCTTTACGATCGCCTTCCTCGCCTGCTTCTCGCAGAACGTGGTGCCCGTGCACATTGCGTTTATTCCGCTCTTGATTCCGCCGCTTTTAAAGCTGATGAACAAGATGCGCCTTGACCGCCGTGCCGTGGCCGTCTCTTTGGGCTTCGGCCTGACGGCTCCGTATATTTCCCTGCCGATCGGCTTCGGTTTGATCTTCCAGGGGATTGTCGCCGACAGTATGACGCGTAGCGGCTTGCCGACGACCGTCTCCGACGTGGCTTCCGTCGCTTGGATCGGCGGTGCCGCCATGTTCGTCGGTCTTGCCTTGTCCGTTCTCGTCTTCTTCCGCAAGCCCCGCGATTACGAAGATCGTCCGGTTTTGGGCGGTCAGGAAATCCCGCCCGAAGACATGCAGTTCGGTCGCAAGCACATCGTGACGGTGATCGCCATTATCGCGGCCGTGGCCGTGCAGATCGCCATGCAGTCCTTGCCGCTCGCGGCTTTGATGGGGCTCGTGGTGATGGGCGCCGGCGGTGCTTATAAGTTCAGCAAGCTTGACGACAATATCGCAGGCGGCATCTCCATGATGGGCTTCATCGCCTTCGTGATGTTGATCGCCGGCGGTTTCGCCAATATCCTTCAGGAAACGAAGGCCGTTCCCGCCCTGATCGAAGGCGTGGTTCCGTTCCTCGGTGAAAGCAAGATCCTCTCCGCCTTTGTTATTACGCTCATCGGTCTTTTGGTGACGATGGGTATCGGGACCTCTTTCGGTACCGTGCCTATCTTGGCTGTGATCTATGTGCCGCTCTGCCAGGCTGTCGGTTTCTCGATCCCCGCGACGATTCTTTTGATGGTCATCGCCGGTGCATTGGGTGACGCCGGTTCGCCTGCTTCCGACTCGACTCTTGGGCCCACGTCCGGTTTGAATGCCGACATGCAGCACAATCACATTTGGGACACCTGCGTGCCGACCTTCTTGGCCTATAACGTGACGATGTTGATTGCCGGTGTGGTGATCTCTCAGTTCATCTAAGGTCTCAAAGCTAAAGTTCTCGGCCGGTCTCTCCCTGATAGATCGGTTCGAGAAAAGTCGACAGACATAAGAAAAGCCCTCGATTCGTGAGAATCGGGGGCTTTTCGTTAGACGCTCAGAAAATCCTGCTGTTAGCAGACCGCTTCGATCTGCTCGGACAGTTCGAGCCATTGCATTTCAAGTTCTTCCACTTGAGGCTTCAGTTCGCCGTGTTCGCGAAGAACACGGGCGACTTCATCCTGACTGTTGTCGGTATAAAAAGCCGCATCGGCCATTTGATCCGCCAGTGCCTTCAAGGCAGCGTTCTTTTCGGCCAAAGCTTTCTCAACCTTTTCAAGCTTCTTCTGGAGGGGTTTGCGCAACTGCTGAATGCGCTGGCGTTCCTGCGCTTCGAGCCGACGAGCTTCCTTTTTGTTGATGACGGGCTCACGCTCGGCCGCCACTGCCGCTTTCTTGGCGGCGACGGTAGAACGACGGTGTTCGAGGACGAGTTCGGCGTAATCGTCAAGGTCGCCGTCGAACGGTTGTACTTCGCCGTCATGAACGAGGATCAGTCGTTCGGTGGTGGCACGCAACAAGTGGCGATCGTGAGACACGATAATCACGGCACCTTCATAAATGGAGAGAGCCATCGTCAGCGCCTCGCGCGTTTCCATATCGAGGTGATTGGTCGGTTCGTCAAGCACCAGAAGGTTGGGCTTATGCCAAGCAAGAAGTGCCAGGGCGAGGCGTGCTTTTTCTCCGCCCGACATGGGACCCACCGGCGCGGTCGCAAAGTCGCCCGAGAAACGGTAGACACCTAAATAGTCTCGCAATTCCTGTTCGCGAACGTCGGGTGCCATACGACGCAAGTGTTCCAAAGGCGTTTCGTCAGGGCGCAATTGATCCAACTGATGCTGAGCAAAATAGCCGATCTCAAGGCCCTGGCCTCGACGGATTTCTCCGCCCAAAGGCGTTAGATCGCCGACGAGCCCCTTGATTAGGGTGGACTTACCCGCACCGTTTACACCCAAAATACCGATGCGCTCGCCCGAGCGAATGCAAAGCGAGACGTTCTCGATCACGACCTTGTCACCGTAACCCAAGCGCAGGTTTTCGGTATCGATTAGGTGTTCGGGCAGACGAACGGGCTTCGGAAATTCGAAACGCCATTCGCGTTTGGCACGGACGGGTTCGACGGCTTTCAGCTTTTCGAGCATCTTGATGCGCGACTGCGCCTGACGGGCCTTGGTGGCCTTAGCGCGGAAGCGTTCGATAAAGCTCGTCAAATGAGCCGATTCGCGTTCGTAGGCACGGGCAGCGGCATCCTGAAGTTTCAGCTTTTCGATGCGTTGCTCTTCAAAGTGGGAATAGTTCCCCGCATAGCGGCAGATCGTCCCGTCTTCTACGGACCAGATGGTCGAGACGCTGCGATCAAGAAATTCTCGGTCATGCGAAATGATGACAACGGTAGCTTCAACGTGACGCAACCAGTTTTCAAGCCAAATGAGCGAATCGATGTCCAAGTGGTTGGTCGGTTCGTCAAGAAGCAACAGATCGGCCGGTCGCATCAGCGCACGGGCCAACGCAATACGGTTTCGCCAGCCGCCCGAAAAATCGTAGACCTTGCGATCCGCATCTTCTTCGGTAAAGCCCAAACCGGACAAAATCGTACGGGCCTGCGCTTCGATCGCGCCTTCGTTGAGTTCGGCGAGATTGGCGTGCGCCTGAGCGAGCTTCATGTCGTCGCCCGAAGCTTCCGCTTCTTTCAAGGCGGCACGGGCGGCAATCAAGGGCGCGTGACCCGAGAGAATGAATTCCAAAGTCGGAATGTCGTCCGCCACAAAGCTCTGCGCTACGTGGGCAATTCGAGCCTGAGGCGGCGTTTCCAGATCGCCGTCTTCTGGCGAAATTTCACCCAGGATGGCCGCAAAGAGCGTCGATTTGCCGCAGCCGTTCGCACCCACCAGACCGATGCGCTCGCCCGGGCTGGCCGTCATCGTCGCGTGACGATAGAGAATGCGGGTGCCGCGCGAGAGTGAGAGATTAAGGAGTCGAAGCATGGCGGGATCAATTGGCGCTGAAGTAGTCGACAAGCGCTTCCTTCGTCACGAGGAAGACCTGATCGTCACCGCCCGAGACCGAGAGCCACATGATGTCGAGACCCGGGAAGGTCGCTTCGACGGCTTCGAGACCGTCACCCACTTCGACGACGATCATGCCGCCGTCATTCAAATGAGCGGCCGCTTCGGGGAGCATGCGACGGACAACGTCCATGCCGTCGTCACCGGCCCCCAAAGCCATGGCGGGTTCGTGACGGTATTCGTCAGGAAGCGCTTCCATGCTGGCCGTCGTCACATAAGGCGGATTCGAAATGATCAAATCGAAGGTACGACCTTCGAGAGAGGAGAACAAATCGCCCTGAACGAGTTCGAGCGTATCGTCCATGTCGTAGTCGTGACGGTTGATCTTGGCAACTTCCAGGGCATCGGGCGAAAGGTCGGACCCCGTCACTTTGGCGTTGGGGAAAGTACCTTGAGCGAGAATGGCCAGACAGCCCGAACCCGTGCAAAGATCCAGAACGCTTGTGACTTCGTACGGATCTTCGATCCACGGTGCCAAATCTTCTTCAAGAAGTTCGGCGATGTAACTGCGCGGAATGAGGGCGCGTTCGTCGATATAGAAACGGTGTTCGGTAAGCCAGGCTTCTTTGAGCAGGTAAGCCGTCGGCGTCTTATCGTGCACGCGACGGTCCACCAGGTGGACGAGACGGCAGAGTTCGTTGGCGGTCAGATTGGCGTCCAAAAACATGTCGAAGCTGTCAAAGGGCAACTTCAGTGCACGGCAAATCAGGAAAGAGGCTTCTTCAAAACTGTCGGGAGAGCCGTGGCCGTAAGAGATCTCGGCGTTTTCCAATTCCGTCACGGCCCAACGATACACGTCGCGGATCGTCTTCAGATTATGAATCGGGTCGTCAAGCAGCGGAGCAATTTCGTACATGTGTCAAAACCTCGTGTTCGGACCGAAAACGAAACACGCGAAAGTGTTCGAAACGGCCGTCAGTAAAAAGTATCGCCAATTATAAGCGAGGACGGCTTATTCTCCGTCTCTTCGTTAGAATGGATGCGTATTTCATCAACCGATCTTCGTCTCTTAGAGGGGAATTTTCTTGCGGCTTCGTCAGATCAAACTCGCCGGTTTTAAAAGCTTTGCCGATCCGGCACGACTTGAGCTCAACCGTCCGTTAGTCGGTATCGTTGGCCCGAACGGCTGCGGCAAATCGAATGTGATCGATGCCGTCCGCTGGGTTCTGGGCGAAGCTCGCGCCGCAGAGTTGCGCGGCGGCTCAATGAAGGAGCTGATTTTTGCGGGTTCGACCGGTCGCAAACCCATGGGGCGCGCAAGCGTGGAGCTCTCGCTCACCAACGAAGACGGTCGTATCAAGGGACCGTGGGGTGAATTCGCCGAATTGAACGTAAAGCGTGTTGTCACGGCCGAAGGGCAGTCGAGCTACTTCATCAATCAGCAGCACGTGCGCCGTCGCGACGTACAGGAACTCTTTTTGGGAACCGGTTTGGGGCCCCGCAGCTATGCCATCATCTCGCAGGGGATGATCTCCAATTTCATTAAAGCAAAGCCCGAAGAACTCCGCATTTATTTGGAAGAAGCGGCAGGCGTGTCGCTTTATCGGGAACGCCGCAAAGAAACCGAGTCGCTTTTGACGCAGACCCGCACCAATCTTGAACGCGTGCACGACATGCAGGTTGTCAAAGAAGAGGAAGCTGCGAGACTTGAAACCGAAGCGGAGACCGCTCGCCGTTGGAAAACCTTGACGGACGAGAAAAACGACGTAGAAGCGCTTTGGTATTGGGTACAGTATGAGGATGTGCGGCAGACGGTCGACACGCTCAACGCGGAAATTGCGGCCGACGAAGCTGCGATGGAAGAGCTCAAAACCCGGATTATCGAAAAGGAAGACGAGACACCGGCACTGGAAGCGGCTCTCAATGCGCGCATTCAACAAGCCGCCGAAGCCTCCTTGGCTTTGCGTGCCGCGGAACGTGCTCTGACGGAAGCCGAGTCCGAACGCCGCCGACGTGAAGAACGTCGTGAGAAGGCCAAGGCGGATTTGCGAGATGTAGAGAAGACTCGGGCGGAGAAGGCGGCCGAATTGGCGCAAAGCCGTGATGAGTTGGCGAAGAATCGCGACCTTCAGGACGGGTTCGAACTCGATATTGAATCGATTGACGAAGAATTGGCGGCTCTTGAAGAAGAGTGCGATCGCTT
>JAHHRG010000084.1 GCA_020025965.1 Sutterella sp. | reverse complement strand
CTTTATTTATTTTTTAGACCCAAAATTGACAAAGGGGGCGAAATGTGCCCCCCCGCAATTCGGCGGTTCGAGTTTTTTTTGCAGTCGGCACAGCGTCTTTTTAACGTCGACTTATTTCCTTTTCATGGAAACCGTTTCGCCCTCAAAAGCATCTTCATCGGCTTCGGTCATCGATTCGACCGTCAGCTCGCAAACGTTTTCGGGGGCTCTGCGAGCCACAATCGGAATAACGCATGCCTGCGCAGGCTACTGACGGCAGTCTTCGGTAAACGGATCGAGCGTACCGGTGCGGACGCCGCAGGCCACGCATTCCTCAGGGGTTGCTTTCGAAACTCGGTAGCCGAATTCGGTAGACCAGCGGCAAAGACTCTGAATCACCGGAATGAGCTTCTCGGCCTTATCCGTGAGGATATAGTAGCCACGCGTCGACTGATTGTCCTTTTCTTTCTTAACGATGAACTTTTCGCGAATGAGTTCTTTGAGCGAAGCCGTGAGAACCGTATCGGAAATGGGTTTTAATTTCACTTTCAATTCCGAATAGCGAAGCGAACCGTAGAAGAAAATGGCCGTCAGAATACGGGCCTGCCATTTACCGCTGAGAATTTTGAGGCCGTACTCGTAAGGGCATCTAAGCGCACCTTCCTCTTTCTTATGCTGCGTCATCTTGGTCTGTCACGTTAAAAAGTTGTTGGGGGATTCCTGATTGTACACCATCTTTTAAGCGACGCGCACACGATATTCTTCACCGACATTTCATTGTCTAAGAAGTCTTTCCGCGCAGTCAAACGAAATCGTTCTCCGCTTAATAAGTTTTCTATTAGCAACAATTGGAAACCGAGTCGATTTCGTTTCCAGAAGCCTTCCAAAAATCAAGTCGAACCTTTTGTAACAAGGTCCGAAAGTTTGTATCCTTGAAAAATTATCAAAACGTTTTCGGGAAGGAATCAGGCGGGCATTCGGACTTTGTCAATCCGCCTGTGACACACGCTTCGACAGTACTTCATCCGACCGCTGCCGATATGCTTCAACGCTACCGTGCCGATCTGGCGGTCGACATGGAAGCGCCGATTTCCTACGGTACCTTCGGCTCAAGCGCACACCGCGCCTTTTACGAAGCACTGATGCGCCTTGAAGGTCCCGAAGCCGCCGGTGCCTGGGCCTTGGGTTCGGGACTCGCCGCCTGCACGATTCCGCTTTTTGCCTTTTTAAAGACGGGCGACCATGCCCTCTTTCCCGACTGCGTTTACGGACCGACACGCGAATTTGCCGAATCCGTCCTGGCTCCGATGGGCGTCAAGATTGAGTTTTATTCACCTTTTGAGGGGGAAACCCTCGAAGCCCGCGTGCGTCCCGAGACCCGTTTGATCTTTATCGAATCGCCGGGCTCTCACAGCTTCGAGATGACGGACGTGCCGGCCGTTGTGCGCGTCGCGAAAGCCCACGACATTGTGACCGTGATCGACAACACCTGGGCGACGCCACTGGGCATACAACCCTTGTCGATGGGCGTTGACGTCGTGATTCATGCCGCCACCAAATACATCGCCGGTCACTCGGATCTCACGATGGGCGTCGTCATCGCCAACGAAAAGACCTGGCCCTCGATTTATCGCACGGTCGTTCGTTTCGGTCAGCATGCCGCCTCGGACGACATTTATTTGGCCTATCGAGGTCTTCACACGCTGGGCGTTCGTCTCGCCAAGCAGGTCGAAAGTGCCGGTCTCATTGCCGACTGGTTCGCCGCCCGTCCCGAAATCGAGACCGTTCTCTGGCCACAGCGCCCCGGAGCGCCCGGCTATGAACTCTGGAAGCGCGATATGACGACCGGGGCTTCGCTATTCGGCGTGCGCTTCAAACCGGGCTTTGAAGAAAAGCTCCCGGCCATGATCGATCGGCTGAAGCTTTTCGGACGCGGCTACTCCTGGGGCGGCTTTGAGAGTCTGCTCATTCCCAGTTACGGTACCCGCAATCTGGTTCCCTCGCCCTTTCACCGTCAGTGCCGTGTGGCGGTCGGCCTTGAGGACCCGGCGGATCTCATCAAGAATCTCGAAGAAGCCTTCCGCGTTTTTGAGTAATCGGTCGAATCGCTTCCCGATTTGCCGCCATCCCCGACAGACACCGATCGGGGATGTTTTTATTTTCTTTTGATCGAGCCGTCCTCATCGGTTTCCCTGACGGTTCTTTTCGCGTAAGATGCGGGCTTCGTCACCGAGCGTCGTTTGACGCCGGAAACCCCATCCGAAAGACTCCGTTTTATCTCCGAAGGTTTCACGTTATGTCAATCTTGGAAAAAATTTTCCATCTCAAGGAACACGGCTCAACTCCCGCGACCGAAGTCCGTGCGGGTTTGACGACCTTCGTGACGATGGCCTGCATTCTGCCCGTCAACATTGACATTCTCTCGGCAGCCGGGCTTGATCAGGGAGCCGTCTTCATGGCAACGGCCCTCTCGGCGGTGGTCGGCACGCTCTTAATGGGGCTTTGGGCGGGGCTTCCGTTTGCTCTCGCACCGGGCATGGGGCTCAACGCTTTCTTTGCCTACACGGTTGTGCTGACGATGGGCTATTCGCCTGCCTTTGCATTGGCGGCGGTGCTCGTCGAAGGTCTTATTTTCTTCGTTCTCAGCATCACGGGCGTGAGAACGATGCTCCTCGACTCGATCCCGAAACAACTGCGTTTGGCTATGGCCGGCGGTATCGGACTGTTCATTATTTTTATTGCTTTATCCAACACGGGGATCATTGTCGACAATCCGGCTCTGCTCGTACAAGTCAATCCCGACGTGTTGCGAACGCCCTCCGTGTGTTTGGCCGTGATCGGGATGATCATCACGGTCTTTCTTTGGGTCAGAAAGATTAAGGGCTCGCTTCTTCTGGGCATTCTCCTCACCTGGGGGCTCGGCATCCTGGCCGAGTTAGCGGGCTGGTACGTCCCGAAACCCGACGCACAGCTCTACAGCCTGATTCCGACGGGCATCGTGAGCGCGCCGCCTTCCGTCGATTCGCTCTTCGGTCTGGCCTTTACCGGCCTTCAGGATGCCATTGCGAGCAAAGAAGCGATGATGAACTTCCTGGTCGTGACGCTCACCTTCTTTTATCTCGATATTTTCGGTGCACTCGGCACCTTCGCAGGCGTGATGACAAAGGCGAATATGGTGCGTGAAAACGGGGAATTTCCGCGTGCCGATCAAGCCTTTGCAACGGATGCCATTGCGACCGCCGCAGGCGCGGTGCTCGGGACCTCGACCGTGACCACCTATATCGAATCCGCCTCCGGCATTGCCGACGGCGGCCGTACGGGGCTCACGGCCGTGGCCGTAGCGATGCTTTTCCTCGCCTCCATATTCTTCTTTCCCATCGTGAGCGTTATTCCCGCCTTTGCGACGGCCCCCGCCATGATCATGGTCGGGATTCTGATGTGCGAACCGCTCAAAGAATTCGAATGGGCCAATAGGGAAGCTGCGATTCCGGGCATCCTGACAATGTTGGTGATGGTGGTCGGCAATTCGATCAGCGACGGGATCGTTTGGGGCATCCTTTCTTGGATTCTCCTGAAGGCGGCATCCCGAAAAGTTCGCGACGTCTCGCCTTTCCTTTGGGGACTCGGGCTTGTCTTCGTGTTAAAGATGCTCTTTTTCGATTGATTCCGGCTTCTTTTCCTTCACAACGAATCCTCGATCATTTACCGTTCGGGGATTTTTTTTCGAATCTTCTTCTCTTTCGTTCACGCCGAATCGCCCAAAAAAACCGACCGAAGGGTCTTTTCTTTTGGCGGTATTCCTTATATCATGAATGCTTCGCCGAGCATTCTCGGCGAATCCCCTCGTTTATTTCCTCAGATCACGGAGGAATCGTTCGCTCGCAGGCGTTTTCTTTATCAGATCATCCGTTTCCTCCAACAAAAGGACCCTGTCCATCATGTCTTTTTTGGAAAAAACTTTCCATATTAAGGAGCGCGGTTCGACCCCCGCTACCGAAGTGCGCGCAGGCTTCACGACTTTCGTGACCATGGCCTACATTCTTCCCGTCAACATTGCGATCCTCTCGGCCGCCGGTCTCGATCAGGGTGCCGTCTTTATGGCCACCGCCCTCTCCTCCGTCATCGGTACGATTTTGATGGGTCTCTGGGCCGGCCTCCCCTTTGCCCTCGCCCCGGGGATGGGCCTCAACGCCTTCTTTGCCTATACCGTCGTCCTGACGATGGGCTATTCCCCGGCCTTTGCCTTAGCGGCCGTCCTTTTCGAAGGCTTAATCTTTATCGTCCTCAGTATCACGGGTATCAGAACGATGTTGCTCGACTCGATTCCGAAGCAATTGCGTTTGGCGATGGCGGGCGGTATCGGGCTCTTTATCATCTTCATTGCCTTCTCGAACGCAGGAATCGTCATTGACAATCCCGCGCTTCTCGTCCAGGTGAATCCCGACGTTCTCCGTACGCCTTCCGTGTGCCTCGCCGTGATCGGCATGATCATCACGGTTTTCCTCTGGATGCGAAAGATCAAGGGATCGCTTCTTCTCGGCATTCTGCTCACCTGGGGTCTCGGGATTGTGGCGGAATTGGTCGGCTGGTACGTTCCGAATCCTGATGCCAAGCTCTTCAGCCTCATTCCGACGGGAATCGTGAGCGCACCGCCTTCCGTCGATTCGCTCTTCGGTCTTGCTTTCACCGGGATTGAAGACGCCATGGCCAGTACGGATGCCTTGATGAACTTCCTCGTCGTGACGCTTACCTTCCTTTACCTGGACATTTTCGACACGCTCGGCACTTTCGCCGGTGTGATGACGAAGGCCAATATGGTGGGCCCTGACGGTGAATTCCCGCGAGCCAATCAGGCTTTTGCCGCGGATGCCATTGCCACGACCATCGGTGCCGTGATGGGTACCTCGACCGTGACCACCTTCGTCGAATCCGCCTCGGGTGTTGCCGACGGCGGCCGTACGGGTCTCACGGCCGTCACCGTGGCCATGCTCTTCCTGGTGTCGATCTTCTTCTTCCCGATTGTGAGCGTCATTCCCGCCTTTGCAACGGCACCGGCTTTGATGATGGTCGGCATCCTTATGTGCGAAACGCTCCGCGAATTCGAATGGACGAATCTCGAAGCCCTGATCCCGGGCATCATGACGATGCTCTTTATGGTCGTCGGCTACTCCATCAGCGCCGGTATCGTTTGGGGTCTTCTCTTCTGGATCCTGATGAAACTCGCTGCCGGCAAGGCTCGTGAAGTCTCGCCCTTCCTCTGGTGCCTCGGCATTATCTTCGTCCTGAAGATGCTTTTCTTCGATTAATCGCCGCCGATTGACCGGAAACAATTCGAGCCGATATCCTCATGCGGGATATCGGCTCGTTTCGTATGGTTTTGTCGGCTCGGTCGGTTTATTCGGTTTTCACTTCGGGCTGTCCCTTACGCTTGGCATCCTTCGGCAAAAAGTCGTTGCTGACATAGGACCAGGTTTCTTCCTTGACCGCCGGCGAGAGCAGATCGATGCCGAGCTTATGGTTATTGAAGAAGCCTTCGAGCATCATGATGGCCATCACGGTACGCGCGCGGCGTTCAACCGGCATGGCTTCGATACGGGCATAAATATTGCGGTACCACTCTCTCACCGGTGCCATGATTTCGTCGTCATAGCAATAAGCCGGCAAAAGCAACATACCGACCGTCGCCCAGCCCTTGTCGTCCTTGACAAAATCCTTGAACCAATCCACATAGGCAGGCACCAGCGTTTCGTCGGACGTTCCGTCAAAGAGCGCTTCGTGCTCGCGGAGTTCTGCATCGAGATGATCCGCATAATCCTGGAACAAGGCGCGAATGAGAGCGCGCTTGCTGTGGAAGTGGTACATCACGGCACCCTTACTTAATTTCGCGACGGCGGAAACGCGATCCATACTGAGCGCATTCAAGCCTTCGTCGATAATGATCTTTTTCGAGGCTTCCAAAATGGTTCTGCGCGTACGTTGCGCTTTGGGGGACAGAGGCAGCATAGAAATTTCACCGAGGGTAAGTGCGGACCGGTCTTTGAAAAGTCAGGCCCTTTTTATTAGAAACGAGTCCGAGCCGAAGTCATTCGTCGTCGAGAAGAAGCAGATAAACATGCTTTTTTTCGCATAGCCGAAAAGTCACCGCTTTCATTCATAAAAGAT
>JAHHRG010000083.1 GCA_020025965.1 Sutterella sp. | reverse complement strand
CCGGAGATTCCTCCCAGGAGCATTCCAATCACTGACAGCGTCCCCGACGCTCCCGTTTCCAGCAGGATGCTGCCGCTGGGGAACAGATCCGGAACAGTGCGATCCCGTGGCGCAGGCAGCCCCGGAGGCCGCCGGGATCCCCGTGCGTCCGAGGGAAACACACGCTTTCTGCAACAATCTACTCACCGAGGACACGGCTCTATCGCCTCGTTGGCAAAGCTTCCTGACGCTCGTTCGCACTTTCCTTCCGCTCTTGAAAGAATCGGGGATGACACCCGACGAATTGAAAAGAGAAGCCCATTCCCGCGGACTGGATACTGATCGCTTTGCCGCGTTCTGGACTGTCTTCGAGCCGATTTTGTTCGCTTACGAAGCACACCTCGCCGAAGAAAATGCGCTTGACTTCGGCGACATGATTGTCGAGGCTGCGCATAAGGTCGAAAGCGGCATGCAGCTCCCTTATAAGTTCATCCTCGTTGACGAATTCCAAGACATCAGCCGCTCGCGTGCGAGACTTCTCACGGCACTCTTGGAAGCGGGTGACGGGACCAAACTCTTTGCCGTGGGCGACGACTGGCAGTCGATTTACCGATTCTCTGGGTCCGATACGCGTTACGTCTCGGCCTTCGAGACCTTTTTCGGCCGCGGAACCGTCCTGCAACTGGATACGACCTATCGCTATCCGGAAGAACTTCACAAGCTGACCGCCGACTTTGTGACGAAGAATCCCGCACAGCTAAAAAAAGACCTGCATTCCCTCAAGCCCGCCGGCTACCCTTGTGCGCTGATGCGAGATATCCGTTCGTTCGTCCCTTGCGACGAGACGATGACGGACGAAGAAAAAACGCTCAAACGTGCCGGCTTTCCGCCCGCACGTGCGTACCGCATGGCGATTGAGGTCTATCTCACGATCTTTGCGAAGAAAGCGAAAGAACGCGACGGTCAAATGAACCGCGTGATGCTCCTTGGCAGACGCCGCTGGGAAAATATGCCGGCACTGCGAGAATGCCCGACGGTTGCCGAACTGCGCCGACGTTTCCCGGAGCTGGAGATTCATTACCGAACCGTTCATGCCGCGAAAGGCCTTGAAGCCGACTACGTCATCATGGTCGGGAACGATGCGGAAGTCTTCCCGTCGGAGCGCGAAGGCGATCAGATCGTCGAAGCCGTTCTGCCGATATCGGAAACCTACCCCTTTGCCGAAGAGCGTCGCCTTTTTTACGTCGCCATGACCCGTGCGAAGCATTTCCTTGTCATGCTCTATGACGGCGAACGCGAGTCGCTCTTTATGTCGGAATTGCGTCGCACGGCTTCGCCCGAACTCTTAAAAAGCGTGGGCGACGATCCTCACACCCGTTGTCCGCACTGCGGTCTCGGACTTCTCTCCAAGCAAAAAGCCCGTGACGGAAAGCCCTATTTCGTCTGCACCAACAGTGCCACCTGCGGGCAGTTCTTCCCGACCTGCCCCGACTGCGGCTCTCCGCTCGATGAGAACGACACGGGACGTTATTGCTTGAACCCCGAGTGTTCGCATCTCGAACTTCACTGCCCGAAATGCGGCATCGGTTTTCTGAGGAAACGGCATCAAAAAGCAACGGGGCATGCGTTCTTCGGCTGCAGTCTCTTTGGCAACGACGACGGACTCTCCTGCGACTTCACGGAGTCGGTTGAGAACGTTCAATCGCGTATCAGAACAGCGGAAAAAGCACTTCGACAGGCAACGACAATCTCGAAAGACTGAATTTTCCCATTGCGACATAACCCTAAGAGCCTGCCGGAAACCGTCGACAGCGCCAAATCAAAGTGTTACAGTATATTCATGTAAGACTGAATACACGCCTTCCTGGGTTCGTTTCAGGCGTTTTCATTCGCCTAAGACAGACCGGCAAGACATTGGCGCCGCGTCTTTTTTGCGGCAGGAGGTTTTATGTCGAACAGAATTTTGTTGGCCTCAGCCATTGCCATGCTGAGCATGGCCGTTAATGCCGAACCGACAACTTACACGCAGATTGTCCCCGGCAACAACGGTCCCGTGACGGTCGAGGTTAGGGTTGAGAACGGGGATTTTCAAATGGTAAGCGTCCTCCCGCCCATGACTATGCCGACGCTCACCACCGATATGAACGCCACGAATCATGCCGAACTCGATTCGCTGACGACGAATGCGCTTGACATGGCGGTTCTTCGTGAGGCTCTGACGATCGCCATCGAACGTGCGGCCGCTCAGGAACCCGATCCGGGCTTTGTGCCGGGCACTTATCGTTCCACGTTGGTGGGCGAGCACGGTGAAGTCGCGATTGAATTTACGATCGGTCCGCGAGGTGTCGGCGAAATCAAAGCGCTTGACGCGCCTTAAACTTCTTTTTCCGAAATTCAAACGCCTCGGACAAAACCGAGCCGTTTGAATTTATGCCTATTGTTGGGTGCGCCAATGGCAGGTGACGACTCACTTATCACACTTCTTTCCGAGCCTTTTGAGCGTCGTCAGCGGTTCACCCGCTTCAGTCTTCCAACTCTCCGCCCCCGCAGAAGTTCTCGCCAAAATCGAAGCCGCCTGAACGGAAGAAGCCATCAGCACGGCCGACGTAAAGGTCCAGACACCGTCGATCTTCTTCAATCGTTCTTCATTTACCAAGCGATTGATCGTTTGGCGATAGGCCTGACAAAGTGAAGGTGTCGGATCCAAAGGAGAACATTGACTTCCCGCCAAAATTCTGAGCCCCCGCTTTTCCCACTTTGCTTCGGCTTTTGCACCTCGAGCCGTGAGATAAAGGTGCGGCGCGGCTGCATGTGCGCGATCGGTCTCTTCGTCACCGGGCTCTGCCGACTTCTCTTCTCTGCCGTCAAGTCCCGGCAAATCGACGTGCGCTACCTTTAAGAGGAGTTGCCAGGTTGAGAGCAGATCGGCCGACAACGCTTGCTGATTGGGTAACTCGGCATCGGGCTCCTCGTTTAAGAGATTCCATTCTCCCGATTGACGAAGACAGCGGTCGAAAGACGGACACAGCGTCAGTGCCTCCGTTGCTCCCAACAGAAGCAATCGGTCAAAATTCGAAGCCTTCCCGACCATCAGCCCGTGGAGTTCTTGTACAACCTCAGAAATTCTCCCGGCCGATAGGAAAAGAAGCGGCTTATCGGAAGCCAGATCCTCCCCCGTGAGCAAAAAGAGCGCTTCGCGGTCCTTCAAATCCTCAAACGCCGATACCAAAGTCTGATGTCCTTCGGGCTTTGTCATCTCTTTTAAGGCAAAAACCGAGAGAAAGACGTCGCCCGTCTCCCAAGTGCATACGCCGTCCGGCTCCCCGTTGTGAAGCCAGAGTGTAATTTTGACCGGCATCTTTTTCATTCTTGTCTCATCCGTTTTCGTAGCTCTGAGTCTGCTCTTTTGAAGAAGTCGGAGGACGAACCTTCCTCATCCTCCATTTCAACGGAAATATTTTACATATTGCGGCGAAAGTCGACTTTTGAAATTCGCCACAAAGAACAAAATGAGCAAAAGCTTTCCGAGAGGCTCCTTTTTTTTACGCCGTTGGCTTTCCACTTTCAGGAAGCTTTCTCGAGAGAAAGCCCTGATTTTCCAGTTCCGTTTATCCGACAAGTCATCTTCTCTTTTTCAATACTGGAATACCCTCGAAACGCCCGAAATACTGTTTAAACCGACTTTGCGCGCCTTATATCAAGCATTGATGAACACTTTGCAAGACAGCCAACAGTCAAAATAACTCAGGGATAGCACCTAGAAATAACAATACATTCGAGCTATCAACGACAACCAGTCAATAGTAAACAATGGTTCCCTAAACGTTTTCATTTGTTTCAAATCAAGCTTTTCCATCCTTTCGTTTTGCCGTTCACACTCAAAAAACCAGTTTTTCATTGAAAATCAATTGCATGCAAGAAAATTTGACTATTGAAACAATTATTGAATTGAGAACTGTTCTCATATACATTTCCATCCTGTAATTCACCCATAACAAAGGCGGCGTAACAAACGCTGTCCATACCTAGGAATTTACAAATGCTTCTTAAAGATCTTGAACCGGGCATGCGCGGTCGGATTATCGGGTTTGACCAGAGCGCACCCGAATACCGTCGTCGTTTGCTCGTCCTCGGTGCAACCCCGGGCACTCAGTTTGAAGTTCTTCGTCGCGCTCCGCTCGGCGATCCGATCGAAATCCGCGTTCGCGGCGCTTGCCTCTCCGTTCGCAAGGATGAAATCCAGATCATGCAGGTCGAAGCCGTTAAGTAAGCTTTGATCGATCCCCTCAGTTAAGAAGAGCAATATGTCCAATCAGAACATTTTCTGCGTTGTCGGTAACCCGAACTGCGGTAAGACGACGCTGTTCAATGCCCTTACCGGCTCTAAGCAGAAGGTCGGTAACTGGCCCGGCGTAACCGTCGACAAGAAGACGGGGACCTACACCTACGAAGGTGCCGAATACGAAGTCGTTGACCTTCCCGGTATCTATTCCATCACGCCGTCTTCCGCCGCCGGTGAAGACGAACGCGTGGCTCGCGACTACATTGTCCAGACGGGCAACATTGTCGTGAACATTCTCGACGCTTCGAACCTCGAACGTAACCTCTACCTCACCGCTCAGTTGATCGAAATGCGCGTGCCGGTTATCTGCGTTGCCAACATGCTTGACATCGCTAAGGAACACGGCGTGACGATCGACACGAAGAAGCTTGCCGAAAAGCTGGGTTGCCCGGTTGTCGGCATCATTGCTTCCCGCGACGAAGGCGTGGCCGAACTGAAGAAGGTCATCGCCGACTTCGTCAAGAACCCGACGATCCCGCCGCACCAGATCGTTTTCCCGGCCGACGTCCAGGAAACGGCTGAAAAGGTCAATGCTCAGTTGAAGCACATGGGCGTGACGAATCCGTCCCATTATGTGATGCAGATCGTTGAAAACGCTCCGAAGATGGCTTCCCTTCTCCCCGAAGGCGCCATTGATCAGCTTTCCCCGATCGTCGAACCGCTCTATGAAAAGCATGCCGAAGACCTCGACATCATTCTTGCCACGGCTCGCTACAACTTCGCCGAAAACGTTTGCAAGGATGCCATGGTCCGTCCGGATTCCGCCGGCATGACCTTGTCGGAAAAGATCGACAGCGTGATTTTGAACCGCTGGTTGGGTCTTCCGATCTTCCTCGTCATCATGTACGTGATGTTCCTCTTCACGCAGAACCTCGGTGCTGCCTTCATTGACTTCTTCGACATTTTGGTCGGCGGCGTCATGGTGGACGGCTTCGGCGAACTTCTGGCTTCCATGGGTTGCCCGGATTGGCTCCGCGTGTTGCTCGCCAACGGTATCGGCGGCGGCTTGCAGACGGTCTCGACCTTTATTCCGGTCGTCTTCTTCCTCTTCTTCTTCCTTTCCATTTTGGAAGACTCCGGCTACATGGCCCGTGCCGCTTTCGTCATGGACCGCCTGATGCGCTCCCTCGGCTTGCCGGGTAAGGCCTTCGTTCCGTTGATCGTCGGCTTCGGCTGCACGGTGCCGGCCATTATGGCTTCTCGCACGATGAACCGCGCCATTGACCGTATCATCACGATCATGATGGCTCCGTTCATGTCCTGCGGTGCTCGTCTCCCAGTTTACGTCCTCTTTGCGACGGCCTTCTTCCCGACCGACGGCCAGAACCTCGTCTTCGGTCTCTACCTGATCGGTATCCTCGCCGCCATCCTGACGGGCTTCGTTGTGAAGACCTTCGCCATGCCGGTCGGCCATGCCGCTCTCGTGATGGAAATCCCGCCCTATCACATCCCGACTTTCCGCGGTGTGATGATCCCGACCTTTGACCGTGTCAAGGCCTTTATGAAGCGTGCCGGCCGCGTGATCGTCGTGATCGTCGCTGTCCTCGGCTTCTTGAACTCCATGGGTACGGACGGCTCCTTCGGTAACGAAGACACGAACGAATCCGTTCTTTCCGAAATCGGTCGTACGATCGTTCCGGTTCTCCAGCCGATGGGGGTTTCTGAAGAAAACTGGCCTGCCGCCGTGGGCGTCTTCACGGGTATTCTCGCTAAGGAAGCCGTCGTCGGTACGATGAACTCCCTTTACGACACGATGGCTCGTATCGAAAACGAAAACGCTGCCGCCGCTGCCGGTGAAGCTGCTGCCGAAGAGGAAGAAGA
>JAHHRG010000082.1 GCA_020025965.1 Sutterella sp. | reverse complement strand
GCGAAACCGCTAAGCTCGAAGCCGACCGCCGATTGTCACTGGCCGCCGAAGAAGACGCTCGTATGCGAGTGGCAAAGGCGGAGAGCGACAACGCGAAAAAGTTGGCGGCCGATTGCGTGAGACGCTTGGCAAGACTCGACGAAAAGAAAAACGACCTCAGGATGCCCGCCGAAGCTGAAATTCGGGCCGTCTCGGAAGATGTGGCGGAACTTCGCGCCGAATCGGAAGAATTGCGTGAAAACGCGGCCGAAACGGACGAAGCACTGTCAGAAGCCCGATCGCGTCGCGAAAAAGCCGACGAAGCGTATTTCGCGTTGCTCGCGGAAGAAAAGGAAGCGGCCGCCAAACTCGATGCGCTTGAAGACATCGAACGCCAGAGCGAGATGTCCGGAAAAATGGGCGAATTCGAAGAAGCCGAAGGGCTCGACGGGCTGGCAATGCTGACCGACGACTTGACGGTTGATCCTCATTGGGTCACTGCCGTCGAGTCGGTGCTCGGGACCCGCGTTCGCGCCAAGGTTCTGAGGAACCTCGCTTTTGCGACGAGCTACGAAAAGAAGCGTCCGCCTGCACCGCTCGTTTTTGCCGACGGTCAGGCTGAAGAAAAGACGATGGACACGGCGATCGATTTGGCCGGGGAACGTTTCCCGGCCTTAGCCACGAAAGTCACGAGTAATGATCTCGCCTATACCCGTGTATTGAGCGAATGGTTTGCGGGTATTTGGTGTGTTCCCGATTTGGCAACAGCCATGCGTTTTCGCAGCCGTTTGAAGACGGGAGAAGCTTTCCTTACGCCGGCGGGCGACCGAGTGACGGCCGTGTCGCTTCATATTTGGGCGGCGGAAAATCCTGACGCCTCCGTGCTCTCACGTCGACAGGCTATCGAAACCTTGAGAGGAACCCTCTACCGATTGGAAGAAGAAAGCGGGGCGGCTGAAAAGCGCCGTTACGCTGCCAAAGCGGAGGTCGATCGTTTGGAGGCGGTTTCGCGCAATATTGTCGAACGCTTGAAAGTGCTTGACGTGCAGCTTCTTAAAGCCGAAGGGGAAGAAAAAGCTTTGAAGGATCGCCGTGCTCTGGCTTTAAAGCACTTGGACGATCTTCGCCGAAATCGCGAAGAAATCGAAGAGGAAAAGGACGCAGCCGAAGCTGAAGCCGAAGATGCGCTTGATCGGGCCGATGCTGCCGAAGCCAAGGCTGAGGAAGCCAAGCTTGCCGCCTCGCGCGCTCAGACAACGGCTCGCCGGCGGGCTGACGAATTAAAGCAAAAGACCGACGGCCTCAACCGCCGTCGACGCGACTGGGATCGGCTGCGTGCTCGAGTCAAGCAGCTCGAACAGGCCCGAGACTTTTTAACGAAACGTATCGATGCTCTTGGCGTGGATATGAGTCGAGAAGCCGAACGTCTCGCGACAGCCGAAGCCGTGTTGGCCGAGAGCGAAGAAGCGCCCGTCAGCGAACGCGAACGGGCGGCCATTGATGCGCTGGATGCGGCGGAAAAGGCCGAACGAGAAGCCGGCATTGCGAAAACCGAGGCTGAAGAAAAGCTCGCCGTGGCGCGAAAACTCGTCCGCGATTGGCAGTCGAACCTCATGCCGATGACGGAAGCTTTAGGCGTTAAGAAGGTTGAGCGGCAGGTAAAAGAAAGTCTGCGCGAACAATTCTCCGAGCGATTGGACGAATTGAAGGCTGATCGTACAATCTTGGCGCAACGTGTGCTCGAGCGTCCGATGAAAGCCCAGAGCGTTCGATCGCGGGTGCAGAGTTTGGTGAGTCAGATTGCCGCCTTGGGGCCGGTGAATCATGCGGCGCTCGAACATCTTGAAAGCGTGAGGAAGACCTTGGAAGAAACCGCTCGTCAGGTCGACGATCTTCAAAAGGGAATCGAAACGCTCGAGGCGGCCATTCGCAAGATCGACTCCGAAACTCGCGGGCGAATGAAAGAAACCTTTGAAGAAGTGAATGCGAATTTTGCCGACACGTTCAGAGATCTCTTCGGCGGTGGCGATGCGTCGCTTCTATGGGAAGGCGAAGACATTCTCACTGCGGGTGTTTGGGTTCGCGCACAGCCGCCCGGAAAGAAGAACGCTTCGGTGAAGCAGTTATCGGGGGGAGAGCAGGCTCTGACGGCAACGGCGCTTGTTTTTGCCATCTTCAAATTGAACCCGGCACCGTTTTGCCTGTTGGACGAAGTTGACGCACCGCTTGATGAAGCAAATCAAGCGCGTTTAGCCGGCATGTGCCGACGCATGTCCGTCAATACTCAGTTCTTAATGATTACGCATCATCGCGTGACGATGGAATATGCCGGTTCGCTTATCGGCGTTACCATGAAAGAACCCGGCGTTTCCCGCATCGTTAGTGTGGATATTGAGAATGCCGTGAAAATGTCGGCCTGATTTGCGTACAATTCATCAATTGACTTCGTTTTCGAGATTACTTTCATGACCGAAACACAAATTATTCTGATCGTGGTTGCCTTGGCGGTGATCGGTTTCTTTTTTCTGCGCTCCAAGCATGAAGAAAGTTCGGTGAAACGTCAGTTACACAACAATGCGCTCGACGAAGAGCGTGTTGATGTCTTGATGAACGACAAAGATGACGACGATTTTGACGACGATGATTTAGAGAAGAATGAACCGTCGACGGGATCTAAAGGCAGCCCGCTTCCGCAGGAAGAGCCGCCTATTTACAGTGAACTCGAAAAAGAACGTAATGATGCCGTCGAAGAAGCTCAGCGCGAAATGAACCCGACGGAAACTATCGGTTACGCGGGGGTCGCCGAACCCGTTTTCGACTATGGCGTGCAGTGGGTGCTCGACATGAGCTCTATCGGCACCAAGGGCTTCAATTTCGGTGCGCTTGATGCGCTTTACCGAGATTTGACCGCGATTTCTTCGGATCTGCCTGTCGAAATCTGGACTCGATCCAAGAAGGACGGTCTCTACTATCCCTTCAAGTATTGTCCGAACGAATCGAGCCGAGTCGTAGTTGGTATTACGATGGCCAACCGTACGGCAACGATGAACGAATTGATCGCTTCGCAATATCTGCAGGTCATGGAACAGATGGCTGCTTATAACGGTACGGACGTGCGTCCCTCGATGGACATGAAGACCATGCTCGAAAACGCCTCGAAGGTTTCGAAGTTCGTGAAGTATTACGACAGCATGTTCGAAATCCTGATAGTCTCGAAGACTGAGGCGCCGATTTCGGTCGAATTGCTCGAACGTGTCGCCGAAGACAGCGGTTTTGTGAAGAATTCTGAAGGCAGAGGTCGTTGGGAATACCGCTTTGACCCGGCTGAAAAGGAACCGGTTCTAGTCTTGGCCAATCACGGCGAACCTGACGGTACGGTCCACTTTACCTTCGATATTCCGAACGCCAATCTGGTGCGCGGCGACTTGAAGCAGTTCTTCCAGATGGCCAACCACTTGGCCAACCATCTGAATGCGGCTTGGGTCGACTGCGAACGTCGCCCGATTGATGCGGGCGGGGCCTTGATTCTTCAGGACGAAGTGACGGCGAAGCTTGAAAAGATGGCGATTGCCGGCGTCCGGGGCGGTTCTACACGTGCTCGTTTAATCTTCTCGCGCGAAGCTTGATAGGCCGTCACGGAAAAAGAAAAGCAGACTAAAATCTCGCTGAGAATCAACATTCCCGGCGGGATTTTTTTTGTCTAAAAAATAGGAAACCACCATGACGACAGAAAACGGCATGCTTTTTGATGAGAGCGAATTGGATTATTCGGGTGAACTGCGAGCTGCCGATGTGAAGGAGTGTGATGCCGTCGAGGTGATGACCAGATTGGCCGAGAAGATCGAACGTTGGGATCGCGAATACTATGTATTGGACGATCCGAGCGTAAGCGATGCGGAATATGACCGAACTTTCAATTTGTTGAAAGCGCTCGAAGAAAAGTTCCCTGCGAAGAAGAGCCCGACCTCTCCCACAATGCGAGTGGGCGGTGCCGTAAGAAGTGACCTTGCTAAGGTCGTGCATTCCCGTCCGATGCTTTCCATTCATACCGAAACGGATTTTTCGGCCGAAGGAGCCGTGGCTTTTGATAAGCGCGTTCGCAATGAATTGGGGCTCACGGACGAGGATCCTGCCGTGCGCTATGACTGTGAAATGAAATTCGACGGTCTGGCCGTTGCAATGCGCTACGAAAAGGGAATCCTTGTTCAAGCGGCTACGCGCGGCGACGGAACGACGGGTGAAGATGTGACGGCTAACGTTCGGACGATCCGCACGATTCCTCTCAAGCTGACAGGCAAAGATGTGCCGGATGTTCTGGAAGTGCGCGGCGAAGTGATCATGCACCGCGAAGACTTTGTGGCTTTGAATCGTCGTCAGATCGAAGTCGGTCAAAAAACCTTTGTGAATCCTCGCAATGCGGCGGCCGGCTCTTTGCGTCAGTTGGATCCTTCGATCACTGCCAAGCGAACGCTCCATTTTTACGCTTATGCCCTGGGCGAAGTCTCTGGCGAGCGTTTTGCCGATACGCAGAGCGGCGTTCTTGATCGTCTGAAGAAAATGGGCTTCCCCGTGGCCGACAACCGCCGTGTGGTCGAGGGGCCGAAGGCGCTGGAAGAATTCCATCGCGAAATTCAGATGCTTCGTCCTACGCTTGACTTCGATATCGACGGTGTCGTCTATAAGGTCGACAGTCTTGATTTGGAAGAACGTCTGGGTTTTCTCTCTCGCGAACCGCGCTGGGCTTGTGCTCACAAGTACCCGCCGGAAGAAGCGACGACCGTTTGCGAAGCAATCGACATTCAGGTGGGTCGCACGGGGAAACTCACCCCGGTTGCTCGCTTGCGTCCCGTTTTTGTGGGCGGCGTGACGGTTTCCAACGCGACGCTGCATAACGAAGATCATATTGCCGCTTTGGGTCTGGTGCCGGGAGACACGGTCGTCGTTCGTCGAGCGGGCGACGTGATTCCTGAAGTGGTCCGAGTCGTCACCGAGAAGCGTACCGACGGTGCGGTTCCCTTTGTGATGCCCGCCGTTTGTCCGGTTTGCGGCTCCGCAACGATTCGTGACGAAGAAGAAAAAGACACGCGCTGTACGGGCGGCCTTTACTGCCCGTCGCAGATGAAGCTCGGAATCGTGCATTTTGCGTCCCGACGTGCGATGGGCATCGACGGTCTCGGCGAAAAGATCGTAGAGATGCTCGTTGACGAAAAAGTCGTCACGTCAATTGCCGATATCTTCAAGCTTTCCGAAGAAGTACTCACAGCACCGCTCACCAAGCAGGACGAAACGAAAAAGCGCGTTCAAAAGCGCATGGGGCCGAAGGCGGCTGCCAATTTGCTCGAAAGCGTGGAAAAGGCCAAGAATACGACGTTTGCCAGATTCATCTTTGCTTTAGGCTGTCGACATGTGGGCGAAGCAACGGCTTTGAGTCTTGCTCAGCACTTCGGTACTTTGGCCGCACTCGAAGCGGCGAGTGTCGAAGAATTGACGGCTGTTGAGGATGTCGGAGAAATCATTGCACAGAGCGTGGCCGCCTTCTTTAAGGAACCGCACAACCAGAAGGTCATTGCCGAACTGGTCGAAGCAGGTGTGAAGTGGCCGGCAGTGCCTAAGCGTACTGAATCGAGTGCCGTTGCAGGTAAGACCTTTGTCTTGACGGGGACGCTGCCGACAATGTCTCGTGACGAAGCTAAAGATCTTCTGATTGCAGCGGGGGCGAAAGTCTCTGGATCGGTCAGCAAAAAGACGGACTATGTCGTAGCCGGAGCCGAAGCCGGATCGAAACTCGAGAAGGCTCTGACCTTGGGGGTCAAGGTGATTGATCAGGCGGAAATGCTCGCTTTACTCAAGGCGGACGAAGCTGAAACGGCAGAATAAGTTCGAAATCGACAGGAAAATACCGCGTATGCGGTATTTTCCTTGAAAGTCTTGACAAAGGCTTTCAAGAGGTGTTTAATTCTCATCCTTCGCTGACGGCACAACGCCTTCAACGAAAAACTTGAAAAATTTTCTTCACGAAAATTTGACAAAGACCGATTGGTTCTATATCATCAACGGTCTGCGCTTCTTGAAGCGCTGTTCTTTAAAAATTAGATTCAACGAACCGATAAGTGTGAACATCGGCAGTTAAGAGAGCTCTAGAGGCACTCAAAAAAACTTACGAAGTTCGCGCTTTGAAGGAAAGCCGAAAGAC
>JAHHRG010000081.1 GCA_020025965.1 Sutterella sp. | reverse complement strand
GTTTCGTTCTTTTCAGTTTAGACCTTCACGAACTGTTTGAAAAGGTTTCGCTTAGGCGCTCGTTTTTCCTCTGA
Organism: Sutterella sp.; assembly: GCA_020025965.1. Classification (GTDB taxonomy): domain Bacteria; phylum Pseudomonadota; class Gammaproteobacteria; order Burkholderiales; family Burkholderiaceae_F; genus Sutterella. Next base: position 6,446 of record JAHHRG010000081.1, on the reverse strand, counting down.
TATCCAAAATTGGAAACTCCGAAGAACCGAAAAGCCTTAGCTTAGGCTAAGTTGTCGAGCTCAACATTGATAGTTTTTTTATTGTTGCTTACCTTATTCTTCGATGAAGAAGCCTGTCAGTTCTTTGTTTTCTCAGAAGCCGGCGTTGTCTGAACAGACGATTTTTTCATTGGTAAAAAAACAACAACTCACTCCGTTTTCCTAGGTGTTTTCCCTGATTTCCTAAAGGAAATAACACAGAGCGTCAATAAAACCTACTATCCCAGCAGGAATAGCTTCGTCTTTTTTGAGCGAAAAAAGGGAAAAATGTTTGATGCCCTCCTCAATTTTTGGGAAACCTCGGCTATTACGCGTTGTTTGGGTGACCAATATCTTTTTTGATACCTGCGACCCTCGAAGAAATACTCGACACATTTATGCGTCAACTTCGAGCTCGAGAGTGCTCCGTTCGAAGCCCTTTTTTACCTGAACTGCTTCCCACAGTAGCCAGTACCCTTTTACTCCGTTTGCTTGACGAAGTTCGTAAATGAGAATTATTATCACCGCCATTCTGATTCGGCCTACCGCCGAAGTAACAAAAAGCAGATCCGACATTGATCAGACCGGAAAAGGCGACTAGATCGGATCAGCAACTTTTTAATTTGTTTATTCACCCTCATTATCATGTCTACCAGCGAAAAATCACTTTTCAGACTCTCCGCTCTGACTGTTGCTTGCGCTCTCGCCTGCACGACGATCACCGCTCAGGCTCAGGAAGCCGAAGCCGTCCATGAACTCGACAAGGTTACTGTCGACGAACAAGTCGAAACGGCAGGCAAGACCGTTCTGAAGGCTGCCGAACTTGAAATGCAGCCCAACGGCACGGGTACCATCACCGATGCTTTGCGCGGTCAGTCCTTCATTCAGTTCGACAACAATTCCCGTAGCAACGCCAATGCTGCTGAAATTACCCCACCCCAGATTTCCATCCGGGGCGGCCGTAACTGGGAAAACAACTTCACGATCAACGGGCTCTCCAACAACAATATGATGAACCCGACCGGTTGGGAATCTAAGGACATCCAGCCGAACACTATCCCGACAGCCGACGCTCAGGCCATCATGCTGAGTACCGACCTTCTTGACAACATCAAGGTCTTGACCGAAAACGTCTCCGCCGAATACGGCGAATTCACGGGCGGTGTCATTGATGCACGTATCCGCGATGCCCGTACCGACCGCTGGCATGCTAAGCTCTGGACGCGTCATACGCGCGATGCTTGGACGCAGGAACACCTAACCGACTCTCAGAAAACTGAAGAAGGCGCTATCCGCGGTTATGTTCAGAACGAATTCAAACGTACCAACGTTGGCGTTACCCTCGACGGTCCTTTGGCTGACGGCAAGCTCGGTGCTTTGATTTCCTACGAAAAGGCTCATTCCAATGTGCCTTCCTACACGCGCTACCAGTACGGTCTTGAAAAGCATCACGGCGAACGCGATCAGGATACTTTCCTCATTCGCTTGAATACCAACGAACAGGATGATTTCTACGTTGCCGGTACTCTTATTTATTCTCCATACGAAGCTAGCGGCCATGCAAACGACTACAAGGATTCTCCCTACACCCAGTCTGGTGGCGGTTGGAACTTTACGTTGAATACGCGCGCCAATCTCGACATCGGCACGTGGACGAATGACTTCGGATTTAGTACCACTGAAACTGACCGTGACAATGCTTCCAACGTTCACAAAGTTTGGCTTCACGACGAAACGTCCTACCCCAACTGGGGCTACAACGGACGCTTCGGTTTCTACATGGCTAAGGAAGGCGCTTTCGGCGACTTCAACACGCAGCAGGATCAGTACACCGCCAAGTCCATCCTTGCTTTGAATCCGATTAAGACGGGTAACTTCAACCACCGTGTCCGCCTCGGTGCCGAAACGCTCTTTACTCATGTCGAATCTCATCACGACGAATGCTGGGCTTGGGCCAAGGCTAAGAAAGATCCGACCGTTCATGGTTCTTTTGAAGACGGTGTAATTGACGGCAAGCAGTACATGCGCATGAAGAGCCACAATCCGGGCTACGATCGCGATGCTGACTTCTTCACGATCTCTGCTTTTGCTGAAGACGAAGTGACGTTCGGCCGCTTTACGGTTCGTCCTGGCGTTCGTCTTTCTTATGACGACCTGACGGAAGACGTTAACGTCGCTCCTCGCTTCTTCGCCAACATAGATGTCTTGAACGACGGCCGCTTCAATGTCAATTTTGGCGCCAACCGCTACTACGGTTCTCATACCTTAATCAACGCTCTCACGAAGAGCCAGCGTACCGACCACTGGGAAATCTGGCGCCGTAATAATGTCGACGGTGTGCTCGAAGACTGGAAGATGGTTCAGGCATACAACGATCGTCCCGACGACCTCGGCGACATCACAACTCCGTACACCGACGAATTGACCTTTGGCGCTTCTGCCAACATCGCTGATACGATCTTCAAGCTCACGGCTGTGAAGCGCGACTATCAGGATCAGATCCGCCGTGAATTCCGAGGCCGCTACGAGCAGGGTACTCCTATGAGTTTCCTCACCAACAAGGGTGAAACGAACTATAAGGGTGTGACGCTCGCCATGGGAAAGGCTTTCGATCTCAATCAGTTCGGTCGCCACAACACGGAACTCGGTGTTACCTGGTCTCGCACGAAATCCAACACCTTCAGCTGGGCCGATGCCTGGAACGACGATCCAACCGTTAACTGGGGCATGATCATCGACGGCGTTCGTTACGAAGAAGCCGAAGAACTGAACGATCTTGACAGTCCGAATGCCAATGCCGAATGGGTTGTCACTTTGTCACACAACGCTACCTTCATGGACGACCGTCTGCGCGCAAACGCTCTCCTTCGTTGGGAATCCGGCTCCGAACGTTACACCCGCGGTGACGATATCGTGATCGGCGATACCGAATACGTGAACTACTACAAGCTGAGCCAGGGACACATGTTCAATGCCGACCTGATGCTTGCTTACGATTTGGTGAAGACTGCCAAGACTACCGTCACGGTCAATGTTGAAGCTTTGAACCTCTTCAACAACAAGTCCCTTGTCAACACGACGACCGGTTTGGTTGGTGAAGACGACCACTACAACACGGGTCGTCAGTTCTTCCTGGGGCTGACCTGCCAGTACTAATTGGCTCCAAGCCAACGATCTCTTCGCCAAACGAGGTAACTCGCAAGGCGAAGACGATCGGATTGAGACGACAAACAAAAATAAAAAAAAACACGAATACCGGTTCCTTTCAAGGAGTCGGTTTTCGTGTTCCAAGCGTTCCGAAACCGGTTTCCTTTTACGCATGAAACAGCTTTCCAAATTCTGGATCCTAGTCCGACGTTTCTGGCTTTTGAGCGATCGACGTATTTTCTACTTCATCCTCTTTGCCGTTGTCGTCGGTCTGTCGGTCTCGCGTGTGGGCTTCAGCGTCCTTCTCAACCAATGGAACGGCGACTTCTTCAACGCCATTCAAGCCATGGACGGCGGCGAGATTTACGTTCTCCTCGGCAAGTACATCCTCATCATCGTCGGTTTGATTTCTCTGAATCTTTCCACCTGGTGGCTGCGACAGAAGTTCGAGATCGACAGCCGCAAGTGGATTACGTACGACTTCATTTCCCGCTGGATGTCGTCAACCTCCCAGCACTACCGCCTGCAGTTGGCTGGTGCCACGGTCGATAACCCTGACCAACGTATTGCCGAAGACATTCGACTCCTGATTGACCAGTCTATGGGGCTCTTAATCTCGTTCCTGCGCTGTGTGCTTACGCTCGCGAGCTTTATCACGATTCTCTGGACACTCTCTGGGTCGCTTGACCTCGCCTTTATCGGTCTTGACGGCTGGTCGATTCCCGGCTACATGGTCTGGGTCTGCTTTATCTGGACTTTTATTGCGACGGTTCTGACACACGTGATCGGCAAGCCCCTAAAGGAATTGAGCTTCCAGCAGCAAAAGCGCGAAGCCGACTTCCGTTCCGGTCTTATTTCCTGTCTGCACAATTCCGAAGCCGTCGCCGGTCAGCGCGGCGAAAAGAACGAAGTCAACCGTTTGAAGAACAGCTTCCGTCAGGTTGTGAGAAACTGGTACGCCACAATGTTCGCGGACCTGCGCCTCTCCATCTTTACGGGTTTCTATAACCAGGTGAGCTATCTGGCCCCAATCTTTTTTGCCCTGCCGACCTTCCTCTCGGGTGCCATTCAGCTGGGCGGTCTGATGCAGATCCGCAACGCTTTCGGTCACCTCGAGAGTTCGATCAGCTGGTTTATTTTCTCTTACCGCCGCTTGGCCGATTGGTCCGCTACAGTCGACCGTCTCTATGCTTTCGAAGAGTCCCTCAACAAGGATTTCAACGATCAGACCGTGACGGTTGTGAAGAAGGAAGAGGCCCTTCCGACCGATCCCACCATGAAGGCCGATCTGACCCTCAATCTGCCCACGGGCGAAACACTCTTGAAGGACGTGAGCGTTGCTCTCTATCCGGGTCACCTTACGGTGATCAAGGGGGCATCGGGTATCGGTAAGAGCTGTCTCCTGCGCGCCCTGGCAGGCTTCTGGCCCTACTATCAGGGCGATATTACAACGCAGGATCCGCAACCCTTCTGGGTGCCGCAACGACTTTGGTTCCCGTCCTTGGGTTTGAAGTCCATCATGGCCTATCCGAAGGCGCCGGAGGAATTCGACGATGCGCTCTATGAAGACATGCTCAAACTCGTGGGCCTTGAAAAGCTCATCCCCGATTCGGCGACCGGCGAAGTTTCCGACTGGGTTCATCGTTTGTCCGGCGGCGAACAGCAGCGTCTCATCATTGCTCGTATCCTCCTCGTGCATCCGTCGGTCCTGTTGCTTGACGAAACGACCTCGGCTTTGGACGCCGACAACACGGAAAAGATGCTTGCGCTCATTAAGGAACGTATGCCCGACACATCGGTCCTGATGGTTTCCCATCAGATCACCGTTCACAATCTCGCGGATACGCTCATTACGATCAAGGTCTAATGGCTTTATTTATTCGGAGGGTGTTATTTCCAACGCTCTCCGCTGACGATTTTTTTAACCGCAGTTCCCGGTTCACCATTTGGCCGAGACTGCTAATCATTCCACTACAAGGAGTTTAATCATGGAAAAGTTGATCCACATCGAAGGCATGCGCTGCGGCCATTGCTCGGGTTCAGTCGAAAAGGCCCTCAAGGCTCTGCCGGGTGTTGAGGCCGTTGAAATGAACCTCAAGGAAAAGACGGCTCGCGTTAAGGCTGCCGATACGCTCACCGACGTCACGCTCTCCGCTGTCGTCACGGGTGCCGGTTTCAAGGTGACCGGTATCGATACGCTCTAATCAGCTGAAGCGATCGACCAAACACTTTGATTTAAGAAGCAGAGAGAGGGACACGAAACGGGCAACCGCTTCGCATCCCTCTTTCTTTATCCGCTCGCCGATAGGCTCATGACAATCAGGACCCAATTGGAAATCGCCTCTTCATACTAAAAAAGGGCCGTCAAACCAGACAGCCCCTTTGAGAAGAGAAACGGAAAAAAGAGACAACGAACTTATTCGTCTTCGATGTCGTCCAAACAACCGCAGTTACAGTTACAGATACAGTTGCAGCGGCTCACCTTTTCGGGCGGCGTCATCGCACATTCGACATCCAAATGACGCTTTTCGAGATACTGTGTGCCCCAGTGGTACATGGCGGCGAGAATCGGACGAATACTTTCACCTTCCTCCGTCAGAGCATATTCCACGCGAGGCGGAATGACGGGATAAACCGTTCGGGTCAGCAGACCGTCTTTTTCCAAATCGCGAAGCTGCCTCGTAAACATTTTCGGCGTGGCTTCCGGGACAACACGGCGCAATTCCGAATAGCGCATCGTACCGTCCAAAAGCTTCCAGAGGATCAAAGTTTTGTACTTACCGCCGATGAGGGCAAGAGTCGTTGAAACGGGACAATAGGTTTTAATTTCCGATTGATTTTCCGACATCCACTTCTCCATGGTATCCTTTTAGTAACTACGTGTTGTTTTCGATAGTACTTGTGAAATTACTTACTTCGTTCGATAATAGCACTCTTCAGAAATAAATTCTCCGAAACACTTATGAAAACACTGGAATTTAACGTGACGGGTATGAGCTGCTCGGCTTGTTCGGCTCGAGTGGAGAAAGTCGTCTGCGCACTCGACGGCACTTCGGACGTGGCCGTCAACCTTCTCACCAACAGTATGAAGGTCACGATCGACGAAGACAAGCTCTCGTCGGACGATATCGAACGTGCTGTGGCCGATGCCGGTTACGGTGCATCGATTCCCGGTGCCGCCGGTACCAATAAAGCCGGCGCGACACAAGCTGCGGCAACGGGCGGTGACGACACGGTCGAAGCGAAGAAAAAGCGCCTGATTCTGAGTTTTATCTTTTTGA
>JAHHRG010000080.1 GCA_020025965.1 Sutterella sp. | reverse complement strand
CTTAACTGCCGATGTTCACACTTATCGGTTCGTTGAATTCAAATTTTTAAAGAACATCACTTCGTAGAAGTGAAGAAGTGGAATTATATAGAACCTTTCAGTCCGTGTCAATTTTTTTTGACTTTTTTCCACTTAGCGATTTCGCCAACGCAAAAATCGCGTGGATGCGTATTATGCAGATTGAAGAGAATGTTGTCAAGCAGTTTTTTCCGAGGTTTCGAACATGTTGCGCTATACCGTCACTCCGCTTCCAGAAAAGCATCTCTATGAAGTGTCCTTATCACTTATTGCTCCCGCCCCCTCCCTTGAGCTTTACATTCCAGCGTGGACAAGCGGCAGTTATCTGATTCGCGACTATGCAGGTCGCTTTCGCAAGCCCGAAGCTTATTGCGGAACACTCGTTCAAAAGTCCGTAAACCGTTGGCAATGGAACAACCTTCCAATTGACGATGAAATCACGATCTCGTGGCAAGTTTTTGCTTATAGTGACGGTATTCACGACGCCTACATTGACAACGTTCGAGGCTTTATTAACCCCGCCGCCCTTTTTTTCATTCCAGACACAAAGAAGATCGAAACCATTCGCATTGCCTTTGCAGACACTAAATACACCGTCTACTCCTCCTTGAATGAAATCGCCCTCGGTCTTTTCGAAGCAGGCGATATTCAGGAACTATTGGATGCACCTTTCAGCCTGATCACTCCAGAAGCTAACGCTCGCCTCGTCGAATGCACCTCTCATGGCATACCTCATCGCCTTCTCTTTACAGGTGTCTCTTCTCTTAATACTGAACGCATTCGGAAAGATGTCGTGGCTATTCTTGATTCCACATTCGATTTCTGGGGTTCTGCACCGTTTGAGTCCTACCTCTTTCACATTCAAATGGGATCAGGACTCTTTGGCGGTCTTGAACATGAAAGCAGTTCTGTCCTACAAAAAGACAGCCTTTCTCTCCCTGCAGAATTTGAAGACGAGACACCGGAGGACTACGACGACTTTCTTCGCCTCTTGGCACATGAATACTTCCATGCCTGGCTCGTGAAGCATCTTCGGCCCGAAGCTCTTCTTCCCTATCAACTTGAAACTCCAGTCTATACACCTGACCTATGGGTCTTCGAAGGGCTTACTTCTTACTATGAAAATCTCATTCCTTGGCGAGCCAAAGTGATCGATGATGCGACCTTCTTTAAAAGAATGGGCGAGCGTTTCCGTTTGGTTAGAGAACGAGAAGGATTCGAACACGAATCTCTGGCAGACGCGAGCTTCAATGCATGGACACATCTCTATAAGCCAACTGCCGACAGTGCCTATTCACAGAGTTCTTATTACGGCAAAGGCGCCATCCTCGCGTTCATTCTTGACATGGCCATTCGAAAAAAGTCGAACGCTACTCGCTCGCTTGACGACGTCTTGCGTTACTGGTTTAAAGAAGCGCTCGCCAATCCTCAACGACGCTCGCTCTCTACAGGCGGTTTCCCCTCTCTCCTAGATCGTGCACTCGGTCTCGGTCTTGCTCCTCTCGCAAAGACTCTCTCCGAAACTCTTGATATTACTGCTTGGGACATTGCTTGGAAAAAAGCTCTCGAATACGCAAGACTTGAAACGGAAGATGGTAAAGGTGATGCAGCCCAGCGTTATCTCGGACTCTTTACGCAAGTAAGCAACAACCGCCTCCTCGTTCGTCATACCCGTACTGATGGAGCCGCCTTTAAAGCGGGACTATTTTCCGGCGACGAGATTGTTGCCATTGACGGAATCCGCTCAACAGCAAAAAACATTTCGCGTCAAATTGAAATCGCCCGCGGGCGTACTGTCAGTTGCACACTTTTTACCCACAATCGTCTCCACACGGTTGAAGTGATCATTCCGCGCGAAGCTCAGAAAACGATCGGCAACATCCGCCCTCTGGCAGAATCCAATCCTACCGAACGTTTTAAATCGACCAATTAATTTCCGTTTCCCCCTTCGAAGCCAACCATCGGTTGGCTTCGCTGAAATGACCGCAACCGATAAAAGGCACTGGCGGTCGACTCGCCGACAACGGTGATGGATGGTTGGCACATAGCACTAGATGTCGACTTTCGTCAATAAGATGCCTTTTTGACTGCGCGAAATTTCCCCATAAGAGAAAGGCGACCGCAGGACGCCTTTCTGAAACCGCCCGAATCAATTCGTCGGTTAACGCTTCCCACCCCCACTTGCGATGACTTGCAGGTTTCCCGTCCTCTACCGTTAGAATGGCATTGATAAGGAGAACGCCTTGGCTGGCCCATGGACACAAAGAGCCATTTTTAGTCATTGGCAAACCAAGATCTCGGGTTAATTCCTTTTTAATATTGCGCAGAGACGGTGGCACGCGAATGCCGTCTGGCACCGAGAAAGCTAGTCCTTCCGCCTGACCGGGGCCGTGATATGGATCCTGACCAACGATCACAACCTTGACAGACGAAAACGGCGTTTCATCCATTGCTCGGAAAGGTCGCGGCGGATAAATCGTCGCCCCAGCTGCAAGTCGTTTGCTTAGCTGAGCTTTGAGAGCCGCTCCTTCAGCTCCACCAAAAAACTTGGACGTCAAGCGATGCCAGTCGGGGTCGTCTGGCAGGTGCATGTCTGGCGTAGCCCCCACGGGCATCTCATCAAATAGCGACAAACTCATTCTTTTTCCGCAGAAAGAAAACGGTTTTCGAGAAAATCAACACGCATCCGGTAGAGATTGATCTTGCAGGCAAGCTCCGCATTTTTCTCGACAATGCGCGCGCCCTTTGTCGTACTCTCGATAAAGTCGCACTCACGCCTCACATAAGTCTTGAAAGACTGATTGGAACGCATCAATCTGTCCCAACGCACGCGATTACGATGCGGCTTGTCCCACGACTTAGCAATCACGGCTACGCGTTCCGTTACATCCTTATGTTCGGTAACAAGCGCATCGAACTCTTTTTCGAGACAGTGATGAATACGATCGCGATCTTCCCCCGCATTGCGATAACAAGCATTGATCTCGTCGAGCGAACCAGCGCTCGCCGAAGCACCGCTCGATACCATGAGCACACAAACGGAAAGTGCTACACAAAGAAGGTCCTTCATTGATATTTACCTAGAAGCGCCCGGCAACTATGGCCTGGCAAACATGACGAACGGAAGGATACACACGGGTAAAGCCCGCTTCTCGCGCCCATTCACCGATTCCGACACCCTCGTTATAACCAGTCTCAACCAAAGCAACTGTCACACCAGCCGCTCGAGCGGCAAGTGCGTCGTTGCGACTGTCACCCACCATCACCACCGATTCGGGCGCGACACCGAGCTCCTTCATAGCACGAAGAAGCATGTCGGGGGCAGGTTTAGCTTTGGGACAATCATCACCGGCAACGATGGTATCGAATAAACCTTCGATACCGCGCACACACACGAAATCTTCCGTCAAAGAACGCAACTTGTTGGTCACGATTGCCGTATGAATGCCCTTCTCTTGAAGACGGCGAACACCTTCCAAGACACCGGGGTAAAACTCACTCTTTTCTCCCTTCGTCTTATTCCATTCTTCAACAAGGATGTGAAGCATTTCACTTTCAGTCGCAATACTGTCAGGAATGGCCAGATAGCGCTTCAAACGCTCAACCAGCACCACTACCCCGCGGCCTATCATGACAGCAACGGCTTCTTTCGGGGGCGGCGTCACCTTGAGGCGTCGACAGGTTTCACATACGCCAAAATAAATTTCTGGCAGCGAATCTACAAGTGTGCCATCCAAATCAAAGAGGACAGCCTTGAGCGTAGCCATGTCAAATCAGCCCAAATCAACCACAGCCTGACGCATCTGCTTCATCACGTCGGCATAACCAGCTTTGTGACCGGCACCAAAGATGGCAGATCCAGCGACAAAAGTATCGGCACCTGCCGCGGCTACGCGGGCAATGTTGGATGGTTTAATACCACCGTCGACTTCGAGGAAGATGTCACGCCCCGTTTCCTCACGGTACTTGTCAAGGCGAGCACGAACAGCCGCAACTTTTTCAAGTGTCGGTTCGATAAAGCTCTGGCCACCGAACCCAGGATTTACACTCATCAGAAGAATGATGTCAATGCGATCAAGTTCGTAATCGAGATAAGTCAGTGGTGTGGCAGGATTAAAAACGAGCCCAGCCTTGACTCCACTGTCTCGGATGAGCTGAAGGGAACGGTCAACGTGTTTCGAAGCTTCGCAGTGGAAAGTAATCAGATCGGCACCGGCCTTCACGAAGGCGGGGATCAGAGAATCCACTGGTTCGATCATCAGATGAACGTCGATAGGGGCTTGAGTGTAAGGACGGATCGCCTTCAGAACCTGAGGGCCGACCGTGAGATTCGGTACATAGTGATTGTCCATCACGTCGAAATGAATCCAGTCGGCACCGGCTTCAACAACGTCGCTCACTTCCTGACCGAGACGCGCAAAGTCCGCAGAAAGAATGGAGGGGGCGATACGACAGGTACGCATTTCACAATTCCTTTGCCTCAATAGGCAATTAGATAACAACAGTTTTTATTTTACCTTTGGCGACAGCCTCATTCTTGCGTTCTCGAGGTTCTGACGGGCAACATAGCCTAAAATCTGAGAAAAAATTCGAGACATTTGACCGAGATTGCATATATGAAACTCCACAAGTTAAAGCCCCTAGGTGCTATCCTCGTTGGCGCTCTGATCCTGTCTGCCTGTACAACCGTTGAAGAACCGCCTCTCATCAAAGAAAATAAGATATCCTTTGTCAAAAAGGCCTTTGTCGACTTGCCCCCATCAAGCGATGAGAGCTGGGAAAGCGCAATCGAATCGTTCCGCCATTCTTGCTCAACTGCCATGGGACGTGATGCCAAGTGGACAAACGTCTGTCGACTCGCGAATGAAGTACCGGTGGGGAATGCACGCAGTTTCTTCTACAGCGAGTTCACCCCCTGGCAGGTTCGTATTGATGAACTCGGCAACGGAAAGCTTCTGTCTTCGAAAAACACGGGGCTTATGACTGGTTATTACGAACCGCTCCTTCACGGTAGCCGCACAAAGCACGGCCCCTACGTTTATCCAATCTACGGTGTCCCCGACGATCTTCTCATCATTGACCTTGATGAAACATATCCGCAGCTAAAAGGCCTCCGCCTTCGCGGCAAGCTCAACGGTCGTCATGTGGTGCCATATGACACTCGTGGTGTTATTCAAGAACGCACAGATATGGATCAATGGGCACTTGCCTGGGTTGACGATCCAATCGCAAGTTTCTTCCTGCAGGTTCAGGGTTCTGGCCGTGTACTGCTTGACGACGGGACTTATCTTCGAGTCGGTTTTGCCGACCAAAACGGCTACCGTTACCGCTCGATCGGCAATTGGCTCATTCGTAAGGGTTACCTGAAATCACATGAACTCTCCATGCAGAAGATAACCGCCTGGGCCAAAAAGAACCCCCATCGAGTGAACGAAGCGCTTGCACAGAATCCGAGCTACATCTTCTTTGCTGAACGGCTGAGCCCGCCGGAACTCGGCCCCGTCGGTGCTCAGGGTGTACCGCTCACTCCCGAAGCGAGCGTAGCCGTTGATCCGCGCTACTGGAGAATGGGCACCCCCTTCGTTGTGAATGCTGAGCAGACGCGCCCCAATATAGCTTTCACCCGCCCAGTGATTGCTCAGGATACAGGTGGCGCCATCAAAGGGGTCATTCGCTTTGACTATTTCTGGGGCTTTGGTGATGAAGCCGGTGCCACAGCTGGTCGGCAAAAAAGCCAAGTCGCAGCTTGGGTACTCGTTCCAAATGGCCTCCTTCCTGAAGATATCAGCCGCATTCACTGAATGTTAAGCTCCTTGAACGATTAAGAGCCTGCCGAAAACATTCGTGCAGGCTCTTTTTATCTTAATAGGCTCATTGAGCGGACTGTAGCATCGTTTCAAGTTGCGGCGCCGTCATAGCGCCCTTCATGCGTTCACCACTCTTAAAGAAGAAGGTTGGCGCACTGTTGATGCCGTAACGTTCTGCAAGCATCTTATTTCGATAGAGAACACTCGTATCGCAATCGCTGCTTATTTTTTCCTTCGGACGAATGTGATCTCGCATCCACTGGCTCCAAGCTGAAGAGGGATCCTTTGCGCACACGATTTCACGTGCATTTTCTTCACCGCGAAGCATCGGCATGATGAAAGTGTAGACCGTCAGATTGCCAACTTCTGCATAACGACCTTCCATCATGCGGCAATACGTGCAATTGGCATCCGAGAAAACGACAAGCTCGCGTTCGCCGTTGCCGAAGACCTGCTTCACAGCATCTTGAAACGGCCATTCCTTCCACTTCGTACGCCAGATTTCCTTATGGTTTCGAGCGGTCAGATCTTCCTTTGTCTTAACGTCAAAAAGTCGTCCCGTAATAAGATAACGCCCCGTACTATCAACATAGAACATCGACTCGTCAATGTAGATTTCCCAAACGCCGGGAATTTCTGTTGCACTCACGCGTTCTGGGACAATCTGCATATTAGTCATCACCCGCGTCTTGACTTCCTGAGGAGTGGTCGGTTGGGCGACAGACGGCATAGCCATGCTCAAACAAAAGGCGCCCATTCCGGCCGCCAAAAGAATTCGCAGTTTCATGATGATCAAAAAAGTTGAGACAGAAAGGTAGCGATCAAGTCGCCCGTATGACTTGATCATACGGGAAAGCTTTGAATTTTGAATGAACACATCTGCTCTCTAAACAAAAGAGTTAGAAACCACATACCGTCTTTATGGTATTTTCCGATAAATATCTCTCCTCGCTCAAAAAAGTCTTGCTTTTCCCATTCTTCCTGAATAAAATTGATCTCCTACGCTTTTGTGCGGCTGGGTAGCTCAGTTGGTAGAGCAGCGGATTGAAAATCCGCGTGTCGGCGGT
>JAHHRG010000079.1 GCA_020025965.1 Sutterella sp. | reverse complement strand
GAGCATCACCTTGACATGGTGGGGGTCGTTGGTTCGAGTCCAATCGTGCCTACCAATCCTTTTTTAAGGGTTGAGGCTGAGGAAAGCAGAGCAAGAACTGCTTTTGTCGAGTTTGCTTTTTAGAGTACTCTCGGGCATAATTAAAACCTTGACAGGCACGTAGCTCAGTTGGTTAGAGCATCACCTTGACATGGTGGGGGTCGTTGGTTCGAGTCCAATCGTGCCTACCAGAATTTTATTTGGGATTTGTAGATAATGTGTCTTAATAAGGACTTTCGCACTACAACACCCTCTCTTTAAAATTGAGGGCGTGGGCGAAACGTTGTCTGACAATTTACCAAGGCAAAAAAGTGCGGCTCATGTCCGCACTTTTTTTTCGTCTGTACAAAATACACAAGAGGTAATCAAATGGTGGTTATTACTCTCCCCGACGGTTCCAAGCGCGAATTCGAAGGAGCCGTGACGGTTGCCGAAGTGGCGGCCGACATTGGTGCTGGTTTGGCTAAGGCCGCTTTGGCTGGCCGCGTGAACGGCAAGCTTGTTGACGTGACGACGCGCATCGAAGCCGATGCCGACGTGGCCATCATTACGGGGCGCGATCCCGAAGGCCTCGATATTCTCCGCCATTCGACCGCTCACCTGATGGCTCATGCCGTTAAGGAACTTTATCCTGACGCTCAGGTCACGATCGGGCCGTCGATCGAAAACGGTTTCTACTACGACTTCTCCTACAGCCGTGCTTTTACGCCGGACGACTTGAAGGCGATCGAAGCCCGTATGGACGAAATCGTGAAGCGCAACATCACGATCGAACGTATTGAAATGGACCGTGACGAAGCGGTTGCTTACTTTACGAACTTGGGTGAAAAGTACAAAGCTGAAATCATCTCCGACATTCCTGCCGGTGAAACGATTTCTCTTTACCGTCAGGGCGACTTTACCGACCTCTGCCGCGGTCCTCACGTGCCGCGCACCGGTGTTTTGAAGGTGCACCGCCTGATGAAGGTGGCCGGTGCCTATTGGCGCGGTAACAGCAAGAATGAAATGCTGCAGCGTATTTACGGTACGGCCTGGGCTACGAAGGACGACCAGGCGGCATACCTCAAGATGCTTGAGGAAGCCGAAAAGCGCGATCACCGTCGCCTCGGTAAGGAATTGGATCTCTTCCATCTCCAAGATGAAGCTCCGGGTCTTATTTTCTGGCATGCCAAGGGCTGGGCTCTCTGGCAGGTTGTCGAACAGTACATGCGTAATGTCTATAACGACAACGGTTACGAAGAAGTGAAGGCACCGCAGCTTCTTGACCGCTCCCTCTGGGAACGTTCCGGTCACTGGGCCAAGTATCGTACCAACATGTTCACGACGGAATCGGAAAACCGTTACTACGCTTTGAAGCCGATGAACTGCCCGGGTCACATCCAGATCTTCAACAATAAGCTTCGTAGCTACCGCGATCTTCCGATTCGTATCGGCGAATTTGGCCAGTGCCACCGTAACGAACCCTCTGGTTCCCTGCACGGCATGATGCGTGTTCGCGGCTTCTGCCAGGACGACGGCCATATCTTCTGTACTGAAGACCAGATTCTGAAGGAATGCGAAGACTATACGCGTCTCGTTCAGGAAGTCTATAAGGACTTCGGTTTCACGGAAATCGCTTACAAGGTCGCTACGCGTCCGGAAATGCGTATCGGTGAAGATGCCATCTGGGACAAGGCTGAAAAGGCCATTATGGACAGCCTTGACGCTCTCGGCATCAAGTACGAAATTCTTGAAGGCGAAGGCGCTTTCTACGGTCCCAAGATCGAATATCATCTGAAGGACTGCCTCGGCCGTTCCTGGCAGTGCGGTACGATTCAGGTCGACTTCCAGATGCCTGGTCGCTTGGGCGCCGAATACGTCGCCGAAGACAACAGCCGCAAGGTGCCTGTGATGCTTCACCGTGCTATCCTCGGTTCTCTCGAACGCTGGATCGGTATGCTCATTGAAGAATACGCCGGTGCCTTCCCTGTCTGGCTCGCTCCGGTTCAGTGTGCGATTACCTGCATTACTGACAACCAGCAGGATTACGTCAAGGAAGTGGCCCAGCAGCTTCACCGCGCTCACATTCGCGTTCAATCCGATTTGCGCAGTGAAAAGATTAACTATAAAATTCGAGAGCTTAGCCTGCAGAAGATTCCGTACATCCTCGTCGTTGGCGAGAAGGAAAAGCAGGCTGGTACCGTGGCGGTTCGTGCCCGCGGCGGGAAGGATCTCGGTAGCATCAAGGTGGAAGATTTCATCAAGATGATTACCGAAGAAGACCGTAACCGCAGCGCTTTCAAGCACTGATCGCACTTTTAACTTTTTGGGAGTATTGTCATAGCAAACGATCGCAAGCATCGGATCAATGGTGAGATCCGAGTTCCTGAGGTCCGATTGACTGGCGTCGATGGCGCCCAGATCGGTATTGTTCGCACGTCTGAGGCCCTTCACATGGCTGCCGAAGCCGATGTCGACCTTGTTGAGGTCGCACCGAACGCACAGCCTCCGGTCTGCCGCCTGATGGATTACGGTAAATTCCGCTATCAGGAACAGAAGAAGGCTCAGGAAGCCAAGGCCAAGCAGAAGGTTATCCAGGTCAAGGAAGTCAAGTTCCGTCCGGCAACGGATGAGAACGACTACCAGACCAAGCTTCGCAATGTCACGCGATTCCTGAATGACGGCGATAAGGCCAAGATCACGCTCCGCTTCCGCGGTCGTGAAATGGCTCACCAGCAGTTCGGCATGGAGCTCATGGACCGTATTCGTACGGAACTTGACGAAATCGCTCAGGTCGAACACAAGCCGAAGTTGGAAGGGCGCCAGATGATCATGGTGCTCGCTCCCAAAAAGAAAAAGTAATTTTTTCTACACTACTTCGAATTTTTGAGGTAGAATCACCGCTTTCCCGCATTCGGTTCGAAGCGAAAGTTTCGAACCGAGCAAAGCGGATAACAAGTGAGCTCGGGCTTACCAAGTATCGCAACTCTATGCGGCCGCCTGTAGTTCATACAATAATGAGGTAACGGCAAATGCCGAAGATGAAAACCAAGCGCGCTGCGGCCAAGCGTTTCAAGCCCCGTGCCAGCGGCTCGATCAAGCGTGCCCACGCTACCAAGCGTCACATTCTCACGAAGCGTACGACGAAGAACAAGCGTCAGCTCCGCGGCATGGTTAATGTCCATGAATCGGATATGGCTTCCGTTCGTCGCATGTTGCCCTACGCCTAATTAAAGGAGATTAGAAAGATGCCCCGAGTTAAGCGTGGTGTGACGGCTCGCGCCCGTCATAAGAAGATTTTTGCCCTTTCCAAGGGTTTCTGCCTCCGCCGCAACAACGTTTACCGTGTTGCCAAGCAGGCTGTCATGAAGGCCGGTCAGTATGCTTACCGTGACCGCCGCAACAAGAAGCGCGTGTTCCGCCGCCTCTGGATTGCCCGTATCAACGCTGCTACGCGTTCCAACGGCATGACGTACTCCGTGTTCATGAACGGTCTCAAGAAGGCCGGCATCGAACTCGACCGTAAGGTTCTCGCCGACATGGCTGTGTTCGACAAGGAAGGCTTTGCTGCCCTCGTCGCTCAGGTCAAGGCTGCCTAATTAGCGAAGTACGTATTCCGGACGCCTTCGGTATCTGCCGATCAAAGGACTTTTAGTCCGGGTGCTTCGATGATTGCGAAAGAGAGATCTGGTTTAACCGCCGGGTCTCTCTTTTTTTTTGCCTTTTTTTGTTTTGCTAATCCGTCGAAAGCGGGGTTTACCCAAAAAGTTCGGTTAATCTTCGCAAATCTCTGTAAAATAAGAAATTTCCATTCCCGAGAAGTCGTTCGGGAGGGAAATTCTTGGGAAAGGGACGTGAGTCTTATGAGTGGCTCGACGGTCTTTTCTCAAGAGTTTGCCCCGTTTGAGGTTCTCGCCTCATGCGAACGCGACTCCTCATTTCCGGGTCTAGACTCTGTTTTCGGAGAGACCCTAATTACCAATTTTGGTGCAATATCAAGTAGTTGTCGGGATCAGTCACTATGCAAGAACTTTCCGAACTCATTGAGTCCGCCCAGCGGGACTTTGCCGCCGCTCAGCAGCCGGCCGCTTTGGAAGATGCCAAGGCGAAGTACATTGGCAAGACCGGTCGCGTGACTCAGCTCATGAAGCAACTCGGTACGCTCGCTCCGGAAGAACGCCGTGCCCGAGGTCAGGAAATCAATAAAGCCAAGGGTGCCATTGCCGCTGCCCTCGAAGCCCGTCGCGAAGAACTCGCCAATGCAGCCATGCAGGCGAAGCTCGAAAGCGAAGCCATCGACGTCACCCTGCCGGGGCGTGTTCGCTCCGAAGGCGGCATTCATCCAGTAATGCGTACGTGGATGCGTATCGAAGAAATTTTCCGCTCTATCGGTTTTGAAGTGGCCGACGGCCCCGAAATCGAAAGCGACTGGTTCAGCTTCACGGCGCTTAACAATCCGCCCAACCATCCGGCTCGTTCCATGCAGGATACCTTCTACGTCGATCGTTGTGACGAAGAAGGCCGTCAGTTGCCGTTGCGTCCGCATACGTCTCCGATGCAGGTTCGTTATGCCCGTACGCATCAGGCTCCGATCAAGGTGATTGCTCCGGGGCGTACTTACCGCGTTGACTCCGATGCCACGCACTCTCCGATGTTCCATCAGGTCGAAGGCCTCTGGATTGGCGACGACGTGAGCTTCACGGACTTGAAGGGCGTCTACAGCGACTTCCTCCGTCGCTTCTTTGAAACGGACGACCTGATCGTTCGCTTCCGCCCGAGTTACTTCCCGTTCACGGAACCTTCCGTCGAAGTGGACATGATGTTTACGAGCGGCCCGCGTAAGGGTAAGTGGCTCGAAATCTCGGGTGCCGGTGAAGTGCACCCGAACGTTGTTCGAAACTACGGCCTTGATCCGGAAAAGTACATCGGCTTTGCGTTCGGCTCCGGCCTTGAACGTCTCACGATGCTCCGCTACGGTATCGATGATCTTCGCCTCTTCTTTGAAGGCGATCTGCGCTTCCTGCGCCAGTTCAACTGATCGGAAGGAATACTGACATGTTGTTTACAGAAGAATGGCTGCGCCAATACGTGAATCCGCAGCTCACGACCGATGAATTGGCCGAAACGCTGACAATGGCCGGTCTTGAAGTTGAAGATGTGATGAAGGTTGCTCCGGCTTTCTCCGGCGTCGTTGTTGCCGAAGTGCTGACCTGCCGCGACCATGAAAATTCGGACCACCTTCACGTCTGTGAGGTGAACGCCGGTACCGGCGAAACGCTCCAGATTGTTTGCGGGGCTCCGAACGTACGCGCCGGCATCAAGGTAGTTTGCGCCACGATTGGTGCCGTGCTTCCTGGTGACTTCAAGATCAAGAAGTCGAAGCTCCGCGGAGTGGCCTCTTTCGGCATGCTCTGCTCCGCTCGTGAACTCGGCATCGGTGAAGATCACTCCGGTATTTGGATTCTCCCCGAAGACGCTCCTGTCGGTATGTCCATTCGCGAATACGCGAAGTTGGACGAAGCCGTAATCGACATCAAGCTGACGCCCAATCGCGGTGACGCTTTGTCCATTCTCGGCGTAGCTCGCGATCTTCACGCCGTGACCGGTGCTCCCTTTAACGTTCCCGCCATGGACGCAGTATCCGCTACCTGCGAATGCCGTTATCCGGTCAAGGTTGAAAACGCCGATCTTTGCGGTCGTTTCACGGGGCGTGTGATCCGCGGCTTGAATGCCCGAGCCGAAACGCCGGCTTGGATGGTCGAACGTCTTGAACGCTCCGGCATGCGCCACATTTCTGCCCTGGTTGATATCTCCAACTACGTGATGCTCGAACTCGGTCGCCCGACGCACTTCTACGATATGAAGAAGTTGGAAGCCGACGAACTCGTCGTTCGCTGGGCCCGTGAAGGCGAAAAGATCGAATTGTTGAACGACACGACGGTTGATCTCGATCCCTACTACGGCGTTATCTGTGACGGTGACAAGCCTGTTTGTATCGCCGGCATTATGGGCGGCAAGGAAACGGCTGTTTCTGACGAAACGACGGATCTCTTCATCGAAGCCGCTTTCTGGCAGCAGGTCGCGATTCAGGGCCGTTGCCGCAAGCTCAACTTCTCGACTGATGCCGCCTATCGCTTCGAACGAGGAGTGGACTTCGGTAGCCATGTCGACCATATCGAATATCTGACGCGCTTGGTTCTTGATATCTGCGGCACGCCCGATACGAAGGTTGGTCCTGTTGACGACCAGATCGTGAATCTGCCGGAACGCAAGCCTGTCACGATGCGCGTTGACCGCTGCCTCAAGGTGGTTGGCATGGACATTCCCGTCTCCGCTATGGAAGATACGTTCACGCGCTTGGGCTTTGAATACACCTTTGACGGTTCCGTCTTTACGGTTCAGGCCCCGACGCATCGCTTCGACATTGAAATCGAAGAAGATCTGATTGAAGAAGTGGCCCGCCTCTACGGTTACGAAAAGCTTCCGGATCGTCCGCCCCTTGCTCGTATCGCTATGAAGAGTCAGAAGGAAGGTACGCGTTCCGCTCACCAGCTTCGTCTTGAAATGGCGAACTTGGGCTATCAGGAACTCATCAACTTCTCCTTCGTCCCCGAAGCTTGGGAAAAGGACTTTGCCGATAACGACAAGCCCATCCGCTTGTTGAATCCGATCGCCTCCCAGCTCTCCGTCATGCGTACGCAGTTGGTTGGCGGTTTGGTTGACATTCTCAAGTACAACCTGAACCGTAAAGCTGAGCGCGTTCGCGTGTTTGAACTTGGCCGTGTCTTCTTCCCCGACGAGACCGTCAGCGACGGTCCGTGGACGGTGAAGGGCATTCGCCAGCCGCGTCATTTGGCCGGTCTTGCCTACGGTGACGCTG
>JAHHRG010000008.1 GCA_020025965.1 Sutterella sp. | reverse complement strand
CTCATACCGCCGGCTTCACGGAAGGGGCGATATGAGTTTCGGGGAGGACGGCGTGAAGAATTACCCCACGCCTCCTATTCGATTCCTTCATTGAGAAGTTGATTATGTTTACACTAGACTACTTGATCGCGGCAACCGCACTTTCGGCTGCAACAAAACCCGAAACAATTGCCCAGGAGTTCATCATGGCGGTCATTGAATCAGCACCCTGCATACCGCCCACGACGCAACCAGCACCGTAGAAGCCCGGGATAGCCTGACCGTCCTTATTGAGGATCTGCATATTGCCGTTGGCACGCAGACCACCCAAGGTGGTTTGATAGCGAACTTTTTGTTCAACGATGTAGTACGGACCTTCAGCCAAACCGCCCGTGATCGGACGATTGAAGTCGGTGTCCTTGCCGACCTTAACGAGCTTGTTCCAATCAGTAACGGTCTTTTCCAAGCCGGCCGGATCGATGCCCATCTTCTTAGCGGCGGTTTTCAGATCATCGCTCTTGGCGAGTACTGGATAGCCGTTGTTGACAATATCGCCCCAGCCGAGAATGGTGGCTTCGTTCTGAACGAGACGGTCTTCAAGCGACTTCGCGACGTACTCCTTAAAGGCCTTGGCGTCCATTACGATATAGCCGATATGATCGGGTTGCAACACGGTCTTGTCAGTAATTTCGCCCAGGGGACCGCGTTCGTTGACATAGCGTTTGCCGTTACGGTTTACATAAATGGCGCCCGACTTTTTCATCGTGTCGGTGGAGCTCGCCGTTGCGGCCAAACCGCGACCCGATACGGTTTCAACGCCCTGCGGATACATCTTTACGAGATCCATGTTGATAGTATCGGCACCGACTTCAGTCCCCATGCGATAGCCGTCGCCCGTTTCACTGTCAAGCCCGTAGAAAACGTAGTTGGACATTTCCTTGGGGAGCATCGACTTAACGGCTCCGTAGCCACCGGAAGCAAGAATGACAGCCTTTGATTTGACGTCCAGCGTGGAGCCGTCCTTCATTGTTGCACGAACGCCGACGATTTGTCCTGCGTCGTCACGAATCAATTCTTCAGCACGCGTTTCCATCATGAGTTTTCCGCCCATACCGAGATACTTCTCACGCATGAGGTTCAGGAAATTGACAGAACGGCCTGTGACGCCTAACTGACGGCTTGCCGAATGGTCTGAATACTGCGTAGCAGCGGGACCATACGGGATCTTCATGTCGTCGATAAGCCAGTCGACCACACTGCCGACACGTTCGGTAACCATTTTCACAAGAACGGGATCGTTTCGGTTCTTACCGGCGCGGAAGATATCCTTGGCGGCAAGTTCGGGCGAGTCTCCTAATTCTTTCATAACTTCGCGCTGGTAGCGAGAGCCCGTAGCAATGAGCGTACCTGCATTGAGCGCCGTTGCACCGCCGATTGTGGGCATCTTTTCAAGGAGAATCACCTTGGCACCCAAGGTTTCACTGCGAACAGCTGCAGCCATACCGGAAGCACCCGTACCAATCACGACGATGTCAGCTTCATCCTTAACGATCTTGTCGGAGGTCTTCACTGGAACCGACACCGCAGCAAAGAGTGCGGGATCACCGCCTGCCTTCTTGATCGCGTCAGCAACGGCTGCGCGGATACCCTCAGAGGTGAGCGTAGCACCCGAAACATTGTCGGGGAAGCGTTGGTCTTTGACGATCACAGCCGGTATTTCTTTAATGGCAATGTCAGAAATCATCGGCGTTTCACCGTGCTTTACAACGACAATATTGGCAATCTTGCCCGTCTTAATATCGACTTGAACAGTGATGTCACCGTTTTTACCCTGACCGACACCCATATAGGAACCATCAACCATCTGTGCATAAGACGATCCGCAAAATGCCATGGCCACGGCAGATGCGCAAAGCAAAACCTTAAATGAAGACATAGTCAACCCACCTCCAAGGAGAAAAAACAATAGGTTGCTTCAGACAACGACTAAGCAACCTATTCAACAGCTTAGTTCCTACTGAAAGGCTTAACAAGAGAGCAAACCCTAACTCTCACCAGCTCTGGAGGCTCCAATCGGATTCTGCGCGGTGCTACTCGAATTTGATGGTGCGAGGCATAAAGTCGGCCATGTCACAACCTGCAAAAAAGCGAGTGTGATGGCGTGCTGCTGACCGTTCAGAAACTGTTCGAATTTGTCAAAAACGATGGTGCCGATACTCACTGGTTTTTCCTCGGTGAGGCTTTCGGCCAGCAGCTTTAAAAATTATTTGATGTAGCTGGCAGATCACATGTAGAGCCACTCACAGTTAAGGGCGATGACGCGACCGGGAGTGACGCATAAAGAAGCAGCTTGAGTTAGTTTTATTGAGAAGCTAGGGGAATGCCTTCGTGGGGAAGACTGTCCACTGATAGGAGCATCATGAGATCAATGCACTGATTGGATATGTGCTCAAATGAATCCTCATCGCGAGGCTTGTCCGCCTTCCCGCCGGACATTGCTTGACGAGCTCTTTGCCCGACAAGTCTCACATCTTCCATTGCGTCCAAAATTTGACTTGGAGCGAAATCCCGTCATCGGGTAACTCCGTCTCGGAGTCTGAAATCAGCATAATTGCGAGCTTCTTAATGACCAGGGCTGCATTGTGATCAGAAATGAAAAACGCCGTTGGTGATGTTGATCTCTGCGCAGATCCAACACACTCAAACGGCGCCCGTAGTTATTCAGCCCACGATCCGGCCTTCACATACGCAGTGCTTCACGCCGGGATGTCTGACTTAACACGTTTTTCAAAGAGATATAGGATTCTTGGATGAACGCAGATCAGCTCTCTTTAATTCTGCGCCTACGCATCTCGATCCTACCACTAGCCGGAAGGAAATGGGAGCCAACAATCCTTTTTATCAGGATAACATAACCGTCTCAAAGATATATGGATTTGATCGCGTTTTTCGTCGAAATTGTTAAGGATCCTAGGGTTAACAATCAATCACTTTTGCTCGGGCAGCACGGCATAAGATTGCATGGGACAAATAAGACGAGAAGACAGACCGCCAAATTTGTCGTTGCTACCGCGCCCTAGTCGAGCTTAGCCCAGCGACGATAGAGCTCAGCCCAGCGGCGATTGAGTTCTCGGACGTAGTTTTCACGGCCACTGAGCGTCGAGAGATCGGCTTTGTCTTCCCTGTACCAGGCGGTAAGCAGCCGGAAAGACGGCCACGCGCTCTGATTCTCTGCGATTTTTTCCTTAATCTGTTCAATGACTACGGGCGACAGTTCTCGTTTGCTTTCATTATCTGAAGAACTCAAAAGCGAGAGGTTCCCCGGTGAATGCAACAGCTTTTCAGAGGCGGAGGTTTTCTGATCATCCGAGACAAACCAAAGTTTCTGCGGGATCCAGTGGTCGATCGAGTCACCGCCCGTCGGAGTCGGGTGGTAGTTCGGATCCGTCACGATGTCCAAAATTTCTTTCAGCTCTTCCGGCTCTTTCGACGCTCGAATGTCAAGGGCGCATTCCCGAAGTCGCAATCTCAGTTTGTTGGCAGCGTAGTCGGTTCCGAAGTCGGGCCAGTCAGTCAGGTAGGTGAGGATTGCGTTGAGGAACAGATCAGGTTCCCAATCCTTTTCTCTGAGGATGGCCAGGGCCGGTGAGAATCGTGTTGTCTCACCTTTCTTCGGTTCCGGATCTTCCTGCAGCCAGTTTGGACCGAGGTAGACCGTCATACGAGAGGCCTGCGGATAGGCCATGATGCGCTCATGGTGGTCGTAGAGCTCGATCAGGTTTTGAGCGATGGCCGTGAGAGCGTCGGGCTTTCCGGCCGGGAGTAGACGCGTGAGAAGGGCTTCGGTGCCCATGCGTTCGCATTCCCATCTGTCGGGAATTTTGCCGGGTGTTTGGGACGGGTTACAGTCCGCACAGTACTGGAAAAAGGCAAGTCGCAAAAAGGCGAGGAAACGTCGGCGAGAGGCGAAAGACACTTGACTCTGTTTCTTCGATTGCTCGTTAAAGAGAAAACGCGCTTTAAGACCGTCAAACGCCGTCATAAAGTCGTGGCGAAGCTCACTCTTTGTTTCGACCAAATGTTTCGTCATTCGATAGAAATAGACGTCCTCGACCCGCCACTGATCCCGAGTGCCGTTGATCCGGCGGAATTCGCGGATTTCTTCGGCAATGCCGTGATCCGGGCGGCTTTCGCGCACGTGAAAGAGAATTTGTGTCGGATCGAGCAATTTTCGAGCCTGAGATTCGTTCGTCTTATCACCGAACGCCCATCGGCTGCCTTTGCCGTAAAAGCGGCTCAGAGCCTTGAGGCGCTGCTGGCCGTCAACGACATTGAGGTAGTCCTCGTGTCTTGCAAGCACGATTGAGCCCAAAAAGAGAGGAGTCGCTTTGTTTTCAAGACGGGCTTTGAGTGCATTGATTTGCTCGTTCGTCCATTCGAAACCACGCTGATAAAAAGGAATCTGGAGCGGCAAAGAGAGACGAAGCAGATCGTCAAGACTCATGATGCGCGGTTGGTCAATATTCGTCATTGATTGTCTCCTTCGATCAACTTGGCAAAACGCTTGTCCTTATCCGAGGCGAGATGATCCGCAATACGCAGGCGATAGGAAGAGAGGATTTCTTCGGGCGACGAGGCCATGTCGATGAGATCGCTGACTTCTTTAAAGGCCATGCGAAAGATTTCATTGTGCAGCCGAGGGGCTGACTCGCTCTGTTTTACGCTACCGGCAGCCGCCAGTAGCTCGAGAATCTTGGTAACGGTTGTTGAACTTTCGTCCGGGTCGAAACGCCAGACAATCTTCATGAGAAGCGCAAAAAGGCAGAACTGAGTCGGTAGCCGCAGATGCAGTTTGGTGATATGTTCGCGGACTCTTGGCCAGAAACGGGCAAGTTTGGTCAAAAACGGCAACAGATAAGCGATGTCAGAAAGCCGCGGATAGCTGACAGAAAGCCGCGGATAGCCGAGAACGCATTGAGGATAGGCAGCGAGATCGTCAGTCGCCGTGTCACTTGAGGGGCTTTGCGAACTTCTGGAGAAAATGTCGTAAAGCCATCGGTAGATCACGATCGTGTTGAAAAAGCCGAGACCGCGGGCAAAGTCAAAGGGCCGCATCGGCGTCCAGCGTACAGCGTCGGGAAGTCCCATAAAACGCGCGGTCGGGTCATTGAATCCGAGTAATCGTTGATCGCGTATATCGAAGTTAAGCCCCTGTACCATCATCGATTCTTCATACGGCCAGAAGTAACTCTCGAAGAGCGTACGCGGCGCGGCGAGCACTAATTGAAGGAATTCAACAAACGCTCGATAATCCGCACCGGTGTTGTGAAAGACGTCTCGGCCGCTCAGAAAGTCGCGGTAGGAAAAGCCGGGAGTATCGTTCGGATTGTCGGTCTTTTCGTTAAAGAAGTCGCTGATTGACTGCAGGAGCGCTTCAGGCGTGCCGTTCTTTTCCACCTCGTAGAGGAAATGGAAACTCATCAGATCCGACCAGGCGCTTACGGCCACGGTATGTTTTTCAGGTTCTGCGTAGGCTGTCGCCAGAAAGTCGGCGACCATCTCATCACTTTCGAGCGTGACAACGTCGGCTTCGATGAGCGGACTGAGGTTGTGACCGTTGTTTGTCAGGAGACGATCGCGAAGACGGTGGACGGATTGGGACAAACGCTTGCTAACGGCATCTCTGTTCCATTGGGATTCGGCGCATTTTCGCGGCAAGCCGGCATCAAGAGGCATAAGGTCGGCGGTGTCGCGCTTCGCAAGAAGCGCAAGCGTGATAAGCCGCTGCTGACCGTCGAGAAGCTGTTGGCAGTTGTCAAGAACGATCGTGCCGATGCTCACCGGCTTGTCGTCCTCAAGGCCGTCGGCCAGTTGCTTTAGAAATTGTTCGGCTTTGTCGGCGGACCAAACGTAGGGTCGTTGTTCGGGATGAAGACGCGGCGGCCGCTCCAGAAGATTGAGAACGTTCGTCCGCTTAACGCTAATGTCCATAACCAATTGTCTCGTTTTCCGAGTGAGCTATCGGTGCCGAGTAGGGCGCCGAAACATTCACGTAGTCTAGTCAGAAAGGCACCGAGGCCTTTGTCTTCCCGATAGTATAGGTCGAAGACGCGGTCGGTCGTGACGTGTGAGGAAGCGGCGAGTGTGGGTTAATGGTGAGAGAAGGGAAAATGCTCAGGCAGATGTATCGGGTTACCCGTTGATAGGCCTGTCTTGAGATCAATGTGTCGATTGGACATGTGCGCAAAAAAATGAATCCTCGTACCGAGTCTTGTCCGCCTTACCGGGCAAGGATACGAGGATTCCATCAGGGAAGTTGAACGGTGGCCAAGACAGTAAGGCAGGCTCCACAATCGCGCCCCTTTCGTTACTTCCATTGTAAGTCAATAACGAAAGCAAATAAATGCTCGAAGGTTTTTCGGATTTTGGGTAACAACGTTTATCTGAACGCTCAGAATGCCGGGGGAGGGGTAATGTTCTGACCATGGTTCGCGTTTTTAGGATGAAGCCAACGGTATCTGTGAAGGCTGTTCGACAGCAATGGCTAACGGTACAGCTTGCCTTTGAGCTACGGATGTCGGCGGTAACTTCGACTACGGCATGTCCGATATGGACATGCGATTTCTATGCCGGTTTGGTTGGTGCTGAAATTGGCGTTGTCTCGAGTACCAAGGTCGGTCTCTTCTTCGGTGCTCGTCAAACTGATAACTGGGCAGCTGTGAACGGGAAGATCGAGACTGATGATCTTCACTTCTGTGTCTACGTTATGATGGATTTTGGTGAAGTGACGACAGTCAACTTCGGTATCGCACATACGCAATAGGTTGCAGAAGCCTCCCGTCTGCTTCAGGTCGGTAGTCAGGTTGACCTCAATGGTACGAGGGCGACACGGATATCACGCAGTTCTACAGTGAATGCAACTGCAAGGCGATGAACACGGCTACCAACCAGTTTTAACCGTATGTTGGTTTCGACTGAATCCACGTCGAAGTTGATGGTTTGCCGAACAGGTGGGCAATGTGAGTATTGCTTCGACTATAGAAGATTGCGACATACAAGTTGCCGCCCTCTTTGTTCGCTATACCGCTCCGTTCACGATTAGCCAGATCGGTTTGACTGGCCTGATCGCACTTCTTCAGTGACAAGGCTGGCACCTCCACGATGAATCTTGATGGCGTAGCTGCCAAGATCGAAGGCGGTGAATTCAAAGACGTAGCATCTGTCAATCTAGGCGTTGAAGCCCAGTTCACGAAGAGTACGACCTTAGGTCTTAACTACACTGGTACGTACGATAGCGATATCGCAGCACATGGTGTGTTTGCCAATGTTCATATGAACTTCTGATAGCTTTGCGTTGTTTCCCGTGAAGTTAAGGCCTCTGCCGGAACTATCGTTCGGCTAGGCCTTTTTGGGATGAGCACCCAGCAGATTTGGAAGGGTAACGCCCAGATGAAGGAAGCCGAAAGCAAAGCATCAGCCTTAGGAGATAGGGCAAGGAAAGCCGACATCGACCAGTTAACAATCTTGGAGCTTGATTAGTCAAAATTAATCGTCAATTATTCTCTACACAAGAAAAATAGGCTCTGATCTAATCTTCTTTCAGGTCGAAGGTCCTTCAATTTGGATTTATCTAGAATTTGATCGATATCAGCCAGTTTAATCTGAGGAGTAGTAATACGTTCATGGTTAACGTATTGTCTCCATTTTTTACCGGGAATTGAAAATTCTTTATCGGTTTGATTATTCAAACTGATGTCTGTCATTAGGCTTTTTAAATGGATTTTACCGACTCTCGAACGTGATAGTTCCCAAAGAATACGGGCCATTCTCAGGGTTGCTCTCTGAGGTCGTGCCAGCTTCTTTTTCGATTTCGAAGTCTTTGATGGTTCAAAATCAAGAAAAAGACGTGAAAATGCGTAATCACTCCAGATGACGAGATCAAAAGTGTTTTCGGATAACATCGGGGATTGTCCTTCTGTTTTCCAAATGGGTTCCATGATCAAAGGTTTCTGATAAGTAAAATATTTAGCTTCAAATTCGTTGATTGCCTGTCGAATATGAGGATACTTCACAAGGAGTTCAGTCTCATTATTCCAATCCTGAACGCCGAAACAAATAGGATTAAAAATATCGAAAATCTTGGTGGCATGTTCTTTTTCAAGAGTTTCAAACATTCCTAATTCCATATAGGCAGTTGTTGCCGTGCGGACGACCATTTCGCATCCCCATTCGTTTTCGGGAAGAACGAGGGTTGTAGAGTCTGGTAAAACTGTCAGTTTTACTTCCAAAGGAGCTAAGGGTGTCCGCCAAACATCATTCCTAGTGACAACAACATCGATTTTTTCAATGTCGGTCTTGTTAAGAACATATTTCTCGTAAGGAGGATATGATGACTCAAAATTGAAATTTAGATCAGCAGAGGTAAGATCATCGCAGTTGAATACTTTATGTAAATCAATTGTATCTGTCTTGACATATAGGTCACCGTCTGCATTTAGATCGAGATGGCAGTAGATGGCGGGAATGTCGTGATCCATCATGTAACACGCTAGAGCGGTAGGAAAGGAAGAGTTAAAACAATTTTTGGTCCAATGCTCTTCCTGGCTGCGGTTGCTATGATCCAGTCCATAAAGTCCGTTTTTCATATCCTGAAGACGTCAATAGATTGACGTCTTTCTCCTTTGTTGGTAAACTTAATCAATTAGTTTTGACCTTTTACCATTTCATTTTACAGCCATGAGTGATTCCTACAAGGTTGCGGATTTGTTCTCTGGTTGTGGAGGTTTATCTCTTGGGTTTGAAAATGCTGGATTTAACATAGTTTCAGCGTATGAGAACTGGGATGCCGCTGCAGCCGTTTATGAAAAAAATTTCAGTCATCCCGTTTATCGTCAGGATCTGAACGATGTTGAAGCAACGGTTAACCGTCTCCAATCTGATGGGGTTAATTTGATCATTGGAGGTCCTCCTTGTCAGGACTTTTCCCATGCTGGAAAGCGAGTTGAATCGTCGCGTGCTAGCTTGACCGATTCCTTTAGTCAGATTGTTGCTGGAGTTAAACCCAAGATCTTTGTAATGGAAAATGTTGATCGAGCCAGAAACAGTCAGGCCTTTCAAAGAGCACTGGAAAATTTTAAAAAAGCTGGCTATGGATTGACTATTCGTGTTTTGGATGCAAGCCTTTGCGGGGTGCCTCAAAAGCGCAAGCGGCTTTTTTGTATTGGTGTCATTGGTGAAGAAGATGGTTTTGCCGATCAGTTAATAGACACGAAACTCGAAAAAAAACACATGACACTCCGAGATTACTTCGGTGATTCTTTGGGGTTCGAGTTCTATTATCGTCATCCGCGTAATTATGAGAGGCGTGGTGTTTTTTCTATTGATGAGCCTGCGCCGACGATGCGTGGTGTCAATCGTCCTGTGCCTAAAGGCTATCCAGGCAATCCGAATGATGCATGTTGTCTTGCAGAACATCCTGAAGTTCGTGCATTAACAACTAAAGAGCGATCGCTGATCCAAACCTTTCCTGCTTCATTCTTTTTTGATCACAAAAAAACAGATGCTGAACAGATGATTGGCAATGCAGTTCCAGTTAAATTAGCTGAGTTTGTTGCTAATGTTTTGCAGGATTATTTACACAAAAGGGATAAAAACATGACATCTCTTGAAGAAAATAAGGAGGCGTTTAGAAGTTGGCTTCAAGAGAAACAATATGTTCGGCGAACAATAAATGATATTCTTTCAAGGGTTAACTATGCTGAGAAATTGCTAGGACCAATGACTAAGAAGAGTGATCCAGGTTATCTGAAGGTTGATCTTGAAAGAATACAAGAGTTTAAGTCTAAAAGTACTAGTGTAAAATCACATATCCGTAAAGCTATTGATTTATATTGTGATTTTCTTAATGATAATTAAAAGGCAGTTATCCTTATAATTCAAAATTATGTCTGGTGTATTTTTTATTCATAGGTTGTAATATATAGATTTATATTAAGCATAGAAAAAAGCCTGAATTTTTGTAGGCGTTGTCCAATGTACCTACTAAAATTCAGGCTTTATTTCATAACGAGGGTCAGGGAATATGCTAGTCAACAGGTCCATGTCTGATGATTGTCGACCAGGCCCGACCCTCAGCTATATATTATAAGGGAAAGTCTCTCTTTCATGCCCTGCAACTATATGGAAGCAGAATCGGCATTTCTGCGGGAGATTTCACGTAGCCATGCGGGAACATCATTGTGGCTGATGTTACGATTTTTCAGCGTAAAAGCAATGTCCGTCGCGGTGACAATCATGATCGGATGTCCGTCTTCAACGACTTCCTGATAGGCTTGTGGCGTTAAGAAGCTCGTAGTACATAGAATGCCGAACTGTCTATATCTGATTCTGGAGATTAGACGAGACAGCTGATGCACCCCGACACCGTGATTAGCTGCATAGCACTTCGCCTCAAGTGCGCATTCAACTTTTAAAGAAGAATTTTTACTAATAGGCGATGGAGTGATTTCATAGTATCCTATGGCATCTCGACCACCATCTCTCCAAGGTCGAGTCAACTGGAAATCTTTAAAGTGCGGATCTATTTTGTACATCAGATCAACCGAGCACGCTTCAAAACCAGTGGGATTGTCCTGATAGAAACTGCGGATTGCATCTAAACAGAGCAACCCCTCTGAATCGGATTGAAGCTGGTCATGTTGGGAAGGAATTTCCACAACATTTTGAGCTTTGAGCGCTTTGATTCCTTGAAGACCTATTTGTTTAAAGCGTTTCCATGCTTTTGGAGCATATCTGTCGTTCCCATCATTTTCGTAACGATCACGAAGCCATCGTTTAGCAATTGTTTCGTCTGAGGTGTCAAGCACGGTGAAGTAAGCTTCGTAATTCTGGAAACGAAGATCATGCATGCTGCGCCAAAAGGCAACTAAGTCTCTGTCCGAGGAAATATTCGGGTTGCCAGGAACGGCTAAACCTAAAAACTGAACATCGCGTCTCTGACCGGTTTTCTTAAAAATGAGAAAAGGTGGAATTTCTTCTAAGCAACCCGAGTGAAGCTGATTGAAAACACGTTCAAGAAGTCGATTGCCTTGTTTTTTTGTGTCGTTTAATTCGTGTCCGGGCTTTCGGTTATCGCCGTAATAGCGAAAAACGCCTGTCTCAACGTCAAGAAAATCTGGCCATTCTAATTCTTCCAATGAAGTATAGAGAACGACGTAGGCCAACTTTTGTCGTTGGTTCTTGCAATAAACTTTGCGGAAGCCACCTGAGTTTTCACACTTAGGGAATAACTTATGAAGTACTTCAGAGTCTAAGGTTGTAGTGGGGCCACTTTGGTAGATCGCATCGATAAAGAGATCCGATTCCTCAAGCTGATCAAATTCTACAATTCTGTTTTCACTCATGATATGAATACCTAGGAAGACAATTTTTGTAGCGATAATTCTAGCAGCTTAGGAAATTTTTCTAATGTCAAAATTTCTTGTCGAGTTGATATACGTGAAAAACAGGAAAAACGAACAGTCATCGTCTTATTTACTGAAACCGGAACCGCTAGCCCGTCTCCAGGAGGCCATTGCATCCGTACTGGCACGGTAGGCGCGCCGAGACAGTTTACTGTTCTTTTGCTTTTCTTTTTCGACCTTTTTCCCTTCGTAGTAATCCTTCTTGATGTCCATTGGGTTTGTATACCCTTGGACTTGCATCTTAGCCATGGATCGGGCAAATTGAGCCAAGCGATCAGCAGCGGACCTAGGGTGCGATTTATAAGTCTTTCTCTTTTTCATGGTATTTCAGCATTCATTGTATTTTGGGAACGGGGACAACCAGGATCTGTTTGACAATGGACTTAATTGAAATTGCATCAGACTTCTTCGTACGCCTTATCGATGAGCGGTAAGGCTTTGGTGTAACTTTGTTCGTCGAAGACGTTGATCTGCAGACTGCCGGTACCGAAGTGACCGATATTGCGGATGTCGCGTGTAAAGCCGTTTTCGAGTTCGACTCGTTCCGGGTTGAGATTCAGATAGATGACGACCGAACGATTATGGACTTCAATACAGGCAAAATTTCGCGTTTTCTTAAAGGCTGCGTAATACTTGACGAAGTCATCGTCCAATGCCTCGATATACGAACAGATACGATCATAGAGGTCTTTGGTTGCCTCGGGAATCGATGAGAGTTTCTCGGTATGAGTCTTGGCAACTGTTGGTGACGGGGTCGGCGATGTCGGAGCGGGGGTCGCTGCTTTTATTACCGGTGCGTTCAAGTGTTAGAACAAAATCATCTCGTTGCCATACTTACGTTACTTGATGAGTTTGATGTTTCGTTGCATCTGCTTGACGGCGTTCAAGTCATAACGGGTGAAATCGCTAGCAATGCACATAACGCAAGGCATGGACCAGGCAATCTTTGCAGCTTCTTCAACGCCTAGGACGTTCTGAATCAGAACCTGAAAATTATCCCTGATGATCGAGCAACCAATCTAGGTAGAAGAGTCCTTGATTAATGACGTTTTCATTCATGCTGCGCTTGTACTCGAGAATGACAGGGCAGTTGTTCTCGTCAAGGCCGATGCTGTCAATACGACCGTCGGTGATAACGCACTCACTTTTCAGAAAACGAACCCCAAAGAAGGTCTCCATGTTTCGTTCGATGAGAACGTTAGAGGGCGTTAGTTCCTGTACTTTGTCTGTAATTGAGAAAAGTTTGATTCCTGATATATTGTCCATTCAAATAGATAAATTCCTTAGGTCAGAGAGAGCCTAAGTCATTGTTTGCTATTGTGGCATAGATGAAGTCAGAGCAATAGTCACTTCATAGGGATTATGAGCTTGCGACCGATCTCCAAGTTGGTGTGCTTAGGTATGAAATGCTAGAACAAATATCGTTTCATTGAGCATTAGAACATTTTTGGGGTATACTTAAAAGATACATATCCATTCTCGGAGTTTAAAATGACTGCCCCTGATGCCAGCGATCGTTTTCGTCCCGTTACCGTATTCAATTTGAAGAATCAACCGGACTTCTCTGAAGCCAGAATTCAGCAATATCTTTACGATCATCCGGAAATTCTCGGTCTTGGTCCGTCTGTCGAATCGCGCGATAAAGAACGAGTGCAGCCGGCAGGCGGTCGCTTGGATTTACTGATGGTGGATATTGAAAAGAATATCCGATATGAGATTGAAGTTCAGTTAGGCGCAACTGATGAGTCTCATATCATCAGGACGTTAGAGTATTGGGATGTCGAACGGAAGAGGTTCCCCGACTACAAGCATGTTGCGGTGATCGTTGCCGAAGAAATCACTGCGCGCTTTTTTAATGTCATCACTCTGTTTAATCAGGCTATTCCATTGATCGCCTATAAGATGACTGCGATTCGCAACTCAGACGACTCGGTCGGGCTTTTGTTTACTCGAGTTCTGGACGTTGTTCAAAAAGTTCCGGACGAAGATGAGAAGATCGTTGAGACTACGGATAGAGCGTATTGGGAAAAGAAATCGTCGAAAAAAGTTCTCACCTGGTGCGACAATATTATCCAAGTAATTCGGACGATTCCAACTACGGCTGAAGCCAATTTCAGTTACAACAAGTTTTATCTCGGTATTTGGTTGAATGACAAACCGAATAACTTTGTCATCATTCGTCCGAGGAAATCTTATTTCTACTTGGATATCAAGTTACCGCAAACGGATGATTTGGACTCAAAGATTCAAGAGAGTGTTTTTGAAGAAGTCACATATACCAACGAAGGGCGATATCGCTTGAGAATTGACAGTAGCAATCTCAAGGATGGGCAGCCTTTGATTGAAGAACTCTTGAGATTGGCTGCTTCAAGCTAGGAAAATATCAAAATTATTCAGGACTGTGTATTCAAGGAGCCGCTGTGCTGATTGGGGTACGCCTGCTGAGGCTTTTGGTTTTACTAAATGACCACGCAAAACGAACACTTCAATGGTTCGATGTTTTTCAGGGGAAACCCTTGTGTGGAAAATGCCGTAATTCGCTTATTATTAAATATATTTATAACTTTGCGAATGTCTGCATCACAATAGAAACATGTTTAAGAAATCCGCCCTCACAATGGCTCTAGTTTTTTCTCTTTCCGGTTGCGAGACGACGCTACCGACGATGAGCGAACTCACGAGCTACATTCCCGAAATTCCTGGTATCACCCAGAGCAACGAACCCCTGCAGGACACCGAGACAGTGGCTACCGTCGAGCCTTCGCCGATTGCCAAGAAGGAAGCGAAGCCAGCCGTTAAGAAGCCGGTTCAGGAGCTCTCTACCTACGATAAGCCGTTTTCGCTGAAGAAGGACGTGTTGCGTATCGGGCAACTTGAAGTCAACAAGACACGATTTAACGAGTTGCCACGGCGTTGCTTCAACATTGATGCGCCGCTGAAAAGTTTCTCGTTGTTTGAAACGTATAACGGACCGGAATCCATTAATTTTGGACGCGTGGCCGGCACGATTTTGATCGACTCGTCACCGTCATGCAACCTTACGGAATGTTTGGGCGGTGATTACGACGCTGCTACAGCGCGGTTTGCCAACGATGTGCTTTACCAACTTCAAATCAATAAGAAAGGTGAAACCGAGCTCATAAAGCAGCTAAAGGCAACTATTCCCGGTCTTAAACTGGTGAAATCGGACAAGAACGACAAAGCCGATTACTACGAGAGCAAAGATTTTGAGATCGCGCACTATATCGATGACGATGAGACGCCTGCAACTCAGAGGTTTTATATCACAAGTAAGCGCGTCGATCGCAATGCAGTTCGCTACCTGAAAGCTCATGGCTACCCGAAGATAGACAGTTTTGTTTTCCAAAAGTCGACGAAAAAATCCCTCCATAAGTTTCTGCAGGATGAAGGATTCTTTCAGACGCCGCTTGACGCAAAGCTGAATAACTATCGAGGATCGAAAGATCTCAATCTCTTTGGAGTGCTCCCCTTTGGTGAGGACGGGACTGAAATCATACTTAATTTCAATAAACATGATGTTCTTGATTCGATCAAGCTTCAACCAGCTTACCAAGGTTGTCCAGCAATGACGGTTTCGGAGTTTGCGAGAAAAACTAAGAATGTCCTGTCGTATGAAGGTTCTGGCGACTCCATGCTTATCAGCCTCCCTGAGATTGGAAAACTGCCACCTAAATTTGTGGATCACCACTTCTTCCACACGACCTACAGTCCCGATAAAACCGAATCTTTTGCGTTGTTTCTCGTGACAGTTCACGTGGTCGAGGGTTCGGATGTCATCAATTCCATCACTATTGAAAATCCTTATCATGACTGGTTCTGACATGAAAAAACATTTTCTCGCTGCTTATCTCGCTCTTGCTGCTATTCCTGCCTTTTCCGCAGAGCCGTCCTACCTCGCTGGCCTCTGCTTTGCTGAGAATCTGATAGAGGAGGGCGCATTCGAAACCGCCAAGCCCGTCCTGCCCCTGTACAGTCCGACTCTAGATATGAAAGGGACCATTCTCTCCATTGTCAATATTCAAAAGCTGGGTAAGCATCGGTTTGAAATTCGCTTCATAGACAAGAACAACAACGTCTTCGATCGATGTTTGTTCAGCCCTAGGCAAGTCAATAAGGTGCCGCATGTTGAAACGCTCAAGTGCTCGACGAGCGGCTATTGGCCCGGAGGCGGCGTGCAGTTCAGCGTTTACGATACTTACAAGGGGCAAACTAAAAAGCTGGGTAGCATCACCCTCGCCGACTGGACATCGAATATGAATCCTGACTGACGCAATTCCAAGTTCCTGGTTGGGGACTTCGCTCGTCATTTGGGATCTTTTCCCTCACCAAGGATTACGGATGGTCGTAAATGGGAAAAGGGGGGGGTAAGCCCCCCCCCTTTTTTTGTTTATTAGTCTAGACTTTTGTGTATGCTTTATTGATCCAATTTTAGGCTTGATATAGGTTTCTTTATTAACCTTAAACTTTTAGGAAATACTGCCTTTAGAATCCCTTTTTTATCACAGATTTTTTAAGGAAATATGCAATCTCTCCCCTCTTTTTTTGTGACATAGAGCTTTCATTCTTGCTGTCGAAATGACGAAATGACGAAATGAAATAAACGCAAAACTTGTCGGTATAAATGACATCCGAGCGACACAAATGCTCTTTTTCACACTAACACTGGCATTATTGGGATGTTGGGTATTGGGAAGACTCAGTTTACGAAGTCATTGATTGCTTAGCTCTCGAGTAAGGCACAACGTATTGATCCTCTGGGGGATTTTGGCATCTTGATTTTCGGCTATAGAGCCGACTGACTACATATGCAACTTGATGGAAATCAGCACTTTAGTCTAGTCCTTCAAAAAGAGCCCCAAGATTTTATCAATACTAGGTTCTATTAAGGTTCTCGATATTAAAGGTAATGGCAATGTGACATGCATGTGTAACGATCATCCCTTGGTTGGTATCGCTACGTGCTCTGATTACGGAGGAGTTATCGTCGTCGGAAGCTTGGAGGATTCAAGCTAAGGATGCAATTCGAACACTGACGCACGTGATGACAGATCCTTTGTGGAGACGTGATCTAAAAAAGTCCCCGGCAAGCTTTTAGAGCTTACCGAGGACAGTCATTTTTGATACGTGACAAACCTCTGACTAGTTTTCGAGTTTCTCTGCAACGGCGGCGAAGGTGAGACCGTCATCAGTTTTCCAGGCTGTTGTACCTTGAATGGGACCTCCATATACGAAAGCTCCAGCACCTGACGGAGATTTAAAGAGTTGATCCTTGTTCAGTGTGAGAATTTCGATACCATCTACTGTTTTAGATGTGCTCAATTCTTTTGACGCAATCATCTTTTCCCGACGTTCTTTAAGGCTGTCAGCAGCTCCTTTATTGAGACGATTGATAACGTCGCTTCCCTTTAATAAAACAATCCCTTGGTTGGTCCAAACGGCATGGGCTTCTGTCTTAAAGCGTGGAACACGGAGTGTGAACTCAATACGCCTCGAGACTTCCGGTTCGACGGGTTCCGGGGCCGGAGAAATATTTTCCAGAGGATCGAACACTCGATAGCCAAAGGTCGTCATCAAGATTTTTGCGTGCTCGATATATCGGTCTAATTCCGCTTGTTTGGCCTCTGTCACGTTGCCGATGCTGGGTTCGCAATTATTGCTGAGCTTAAATCGACCGGCTTTATCGGCTAGGTTCCAGAATTTGTTCTCAAGATAACAAAGTTCAGTCGGTCCAAAATCGTTTGTTGAAGTTGTGAAAAAAACGATTTCGTTGCAGAACTGTTTGCTTTCAGATTTATTGTGTTCTCGACTGCGAGCAATCAATGATTCACCGGTTTTTCTTTCTCGTGCTTGACCGATATAGACGATATCCTCGTCGAGATCGTCGTCATGACCGAAAAGGAAGTAGACGCCACAAAACTTGAGGTCATCGCGGTCTTTCGATGAACCCAATAGGATGCGAGGAATTTTGTAGGCGACACCGGTCCAATTGTCGAGTTTTGCCTGAACACGTCCGTTGGCATCTCCGTCAATTAGTAACAACTGCACGGTTCTTTTGTGATTCATTGATGAGGCTCCCTTTTAGAGAAAGAACAACTTTAATAATTGTAGTTCCTTCTAAAGAACCTTATCAGGTATGCGGTTACCGTAGTAACATAGACGATATCAACGCAAAAAGAAACGTAACTAACACTGCGTCTCGCAACGTCATCAGAATATTAAATGTCAACCAGTATTCAGTAGGCGTAAAACTGGTTGTTTCTTTATTGCTGAGCGTGAACTTTTGTGAAAAAAGCCTTTAGTGCAGATTCTCGTGTAAAGTGGTAGATACAGCTGTCATTTTATTGGGAAAGCCATGTATACCGTCAATATTAAAGATAAACGTATTTTGCCGATCCGCAAAGTCGCCTTTTCGTCTTTAGGTTTGACTGAAAGAAATGATCTTCAAGAGTGGCTGGCACATTCGCCAAGCGCTCTGGGTCAAGATCTCTTAATTATTCAGAAAGAATTTGACGGCTTTGACGAGACCCGAGAACGTCTGGATTTGTTGGCTTTGGACAAGAAGGGCAATCTAGTCGTTATTGAAAACAAACTTGATGATTCCGGGCGTGACGTTATTTGGCAAGCGATCAAATACGCATCCTACTGTGCAACCCTCACCAAACCGCAAATACTGGACATTTACGCTGCCTATCTGAAAAAGATCGGTAATGATTCGCTTACTGCCAAAGACTCGATTTGCGAATTTTTAGAGGTTGAGGATTTGGCAGAAGTTCAACTCAACCGCACCAATTCCCAGCGCTTGATCTTCGTCGCAGCAAATTTCCGTAAAGAGGTCACAAGTTCTGCAATCTGGCTCTTGAACCAAGGCATTGACATCCAGTGCTTCGAGGTCTCGCTATACCAACGCGGTGAGGAAGATTTGTTCTTTGATGTTGACCAGCTAATTCCCACTCCGAGTACAGAGGATCTTCTTATTTCCATGAAGAAGAAACGGAGTGAGGAGGAAGATACTGAACACGAGAAGGCTGATAGAGAAAGAATTCGAGAGGCTTATTGGTCTCGTGCATTAACAGCTTTCAAGGAAAGCTCCTGCGATCTGTTTAATGGTCGTGAAAAGACGGGCAAGGATCATTGGCTTTCTGCCGGATCCGGAGTGGGTGGATGCCCCTTTAGTTTAGTCTTTATGAAATCGAGCCTTCGCGTAGAACTTAGTCTGGCAAGGCAAGACAAGGACGAAAATAAAGCAATCTTCGATCAGCTCTTTAATCAAAAAGAGACGATTGAGGCTGAGTTTGGTGAACCATTGGAGTGGATGCGCTTAGATGAAAAGCAGATGAGTCGTATTAGTTTCACCGTTCCAGCGAATGGGTATGATGAAACTCAATGGCCCAAATTTATCTCTTGGCATATCGAGTACATGTCGAAATTGGAGAAGGCGCTTCGTCGTCCGTTATTGAAGGCTGGAGATTTGATTAAACATGGGATGTAAGAACTCCCGAAGTTATCGGGAGGGGGAAAATAATGGCCGATAAAAAGGACACCACTTATGTTGTTGATGTAACGTGGTTGAGGGAATCTTGGGACTATAAACGGAACTTCCCAATTCTTCCCTCGGAAGTTAAGGTCAATAGTCACAAAATTTTTAGTTGGATTTGTACTAAGGACCCTCGTCACACCTGGGACCAATCACCTCATGCACGCTACCAACACCATTCAGGATGTCCAATTTGCGCGAATAAAAGGATTGTTGCAGGTATCAATGATCTAGAAACACTTCGTCCAGATATCGCATCAGAATGGCATCCAACCCTGAACGGTACACTTCGACCTTTTCAAGTGGCTGTTCGAAGCAATAAGAAGGTTTGGTGGCAATGCAAGACAGGTCTTCCTGGACACGAATGGGAAGAAACTGTCGATAAACGAGCTTCAGGGCGTGGGTGTCCGTTTTGCTCCAATCGTCGTGTGCTTCCGGGCTATAACGATCTGGCAACCAAGGAGCCCAAACTAGCAAAAGAATGGGATGACGACAAAAACGGTGATTTAAAACCGGAAGACTTTGTATACGGATCGACCAAGAAGGTTCATTGGAAATGCGCTACTTGTAGTTTTGAATGGGTTGCAACGATCCGAGATCGAAGAAAGGGGCATGGTTGTTGGCAGTGTTCAGAAAAGCAAAAACAACAATCTCGTCTGGCAACTTACCGAAAGAAGAACGGTACAGCTGCTGAATTGCCATTTATTGAGGAGTGGTATCAAGAAAAGAACGGAGATAAGACTCCTGAAGATTACACGCCAAGAAGTAACCAGAAGGTTTGGTGGAAATGCCAAAAGTGTGGTCACGAGTGGGAAGCAACGATAGGAAATCGTGCAAACGGAAGAGGGTGTCCTTGTTGTGCCAACAAAGTGATTGTTCCTGGTATTAATGATTTAGCGACGACCCATCCTGATTTGGCTAATGAATGGCATCCCACAAACAACGGTGAGCTCAAGCCCACCGAAGTCTTTGCTGGTTCTGCTAGAAAAGTCTGGTGGCAATGTCCGCGGGGCCATTCCTATAAAGCTTCACTCTTACATCGTTCACAAGGAACAGAGTGTAGCGTATGCAACTCAGGTCGCCAAACCTCTTTTGCTGAACAAGCTGTTTTCTTTTACGTCAAGCAAATTTGCCCAGACGCTGAGAATCGAGTTCTCGGTTTGTTGTCGGACAGAATGGAGCTTGATGTTTATATCCCTTCTCGTCGGTTAGCCATCGAGTACGATGGCAGTTTTTGGCACAAGGAGGACAAGCTTGAGCGTGATATCGCTAAATTTGAGCAGTGCAAGCGACACGGTATTCATCTAATTCGTATCAAGGAAAAACGCATCGCTGGTGATGAGCAGAGTGCAGATGAGATCTTATGCGCCGAAAAATTGGAATCTGGAAAAAACTTAGATGTACTCATTCAGGTTCTAGTGGATCGCTTAGATCCAGAATCAAATATGTGGACTAGAAGAGATCCTGGCCAAATTCATAGCCGTATATCGATTGATCTCGAAAGAGATCGCATGCCGATCAGAAGTAGTTTTGTCAAAGTACTGAAGAATAACCTTCTGTTAACAAACCCAGAATTGGCTATGGAGTGGCATCCAACTAAAAACGGAAGTTTGACGCCAGAGCAAGTGTCGAGGGGAAGCAATCTTAGGGCCTGGTGGCTGTGTTCGAAATGTGGGTACGAATGGCAAGCACCTGTTTATCGCAGATCTCAAGGCTCTGGATGTTCGCAGTGCTATCGACGCTTACAAAAGATCTACCATCCGGAAGCTAAGCCCATCCTTCAGTTGACGGAAGAGGGAATACTGGTCAGAGAATGGCGAAGCTTGTCAGAAGCCGCAAGAAACTTAAAGATTAACAGTTCGAATATCAGCACTTGCGCTAGAGGACAGCGGTCTAAAGCAGGGGGCTATGTTTGGCGGTACAAGGAATGAGTCATCCTTTTAGAAAGATAAAACCAGGAGCATTCAGGTGCGCCCGGGCGCGTTCTAACGGGTGATAGTCCCGAGCGCAGGAGGTAGCACCAAGTGCATAGTCAGAGGCAATGGTGTCCATCGCGAGGTGGAATATGAAGGAAGCCAGAGGCAAACCGCTGACCCGATGAACAAGAACCACATCAGGCATACGAGGATGGGGAAGGCTGTTGGCGTTTAGCGAATTCGACGCTAGTTAAGATAGCCCTAAGCCCAAGGTTCCTCGCAGACCATCATTGGTTCTGGTTTAGTCTTTCGACTAAGCCCCGGAATGGAAATAGAACTTTGAAACCGCTCGCTACCGAACGGTACGGTGGGTTGTGTAAGTGGACGGCGTGGGAACTAATTCCACGCCTCCTACTCAATTGTGTCTTGGGCACTTGTCAGCGGCCAAAGAAAAACACGCTTTGAAAATCAAGGCGTGTTAGGAAGGATTAAAGGTCCTTCAGGGGTGTGAATCCTACCGGATGAGAAAATTTATAATTTTGCTTCAAGCCTAAGCATCGGCAGACAAAAGCGTACCAATATGGCTTGATGCCGTTTTTATAGATCCAGTTGTCATCACCTTCGTTGGCTTTCATTTCCAGATGACCGGAAATGTTCGGATAACGCCGGGAGACTTGATACTGGACGATGTATCGACTGAGATCGCGGCTGTTGCTGATCTTCACATCGGAATTTTGGATTTCGTCAACTAAACGACAGGCTTCTCGTTTTTCAATGCTGTTTTGGTCGCTCATGGTTCCTTCTTGGAGTGTGAGCTCCGCTCCCAGAATGGGAGCGGATGGATATAGCTAGGTGTCCTGCAAATGGAATGTGTAATAACTCCGATAAGCCTGATGTTCTCTTTAGTGAATAGAACGGATCGGATTTTAGTTTTATCTAGAACCAGTCATTTTTAGGTTTATTGTTAAGATCCAATTGCGATTCAAAATTTTTCGGGTGGTAGTTTCGCTTGCCTTGCCCAATGCCAAGACATTCACAAATTGCTCTGTACCAACGCGGAAGAATTGCCCCATAGATGATGAAAGAGTCTTCGCCATTATTGGATTTCAGCTCCAGTTCACCGGTAATGTGGGGATAGCGTTCTGATAAATTGTTTTTTCGGATAAAACGCGAAAGATCCTTGTAGGTGTTAAGTTCAACGCCAGAATTACGGATTTCTTCACAGAAAAGTTCGACTTCTTGTTCTTCAATGGAAAAGTTGTTACTCATGATCACCTCTTGGATGGTGAGTGTTAGTTATGAAGCTTGATCCAGAAAAGCGACTGGAGTTGAGTCCTTGTCGGACAACCGACAAGGACTTCAAATTTCTTATACGTCCGATGAATCCCAGTCGAACGGAGCTTGGGTGATCACCCCTCTTTTGTAAAGGAGCTCTGTTGCACCGGTTTTGGTGATGTTTTGATCTCGGATGGCCTCAACTACCGGAATCATCTTCTCTGACGATGTCAGAAGATCAAAGATCGCTTCAGAGAAATTGGAATAGAGCGACGAAGCGGGGCTCTTTTTCTCCAAGACTGAAATGATTTCCAGCATGGACATCAATTTTTCAGTCGGACGAACATTGATCGACACAAACTGATCTTCTTTGCTTTCGAGACTTTTGTTTTCAATATTTTGGATGACATCATTCAGCATGGCGATTGTTCTCCGTAATAGCAATATCAATATTCTTCAGTTCGTCTTTCGAGTTGCGAAGGATTTTTTTGACTTGCTTGTAAGTGTCTGAGCATTCATACGGAACGCCGTTGTCGATTCCGATGTATTGGTAATGGTATGGAGGATCAATGAGATCCCACCAGGGGGT
This sequence comes from Sutterella sp., assembly GCA_020025965.1. GTDB lineage: Bacteria > Pseudomonadota > Gammaproteobacteria > Burkholderiales > Burkholderiaceae_F > Sutterella. The sequence goes on along the minus strand of JAHHRG010000008.1, from coordinate 25,147 downwards.
GTTGAGGTCGTCGTAGAAACTTCTCTGGTCGGCAACCTGAGCGAGAAGCAGACGAACGTCTCTATCTTCAATGCTGTTGAGATCTTTCAGAAGAATGGTCTGCAGCAGGCTGTTCACGATCAAGGATCTGGAAACCCCGTAAAAGTCGGCTAGCAAATCCAAAACCTGTACATCGGACTTGAAGAGCTTGAGATTGATCTTCTTGTCGAGACGAGAGGATTTGAAGGTGTATTCGGTAGAACCGAACTTGTCTTTGTCGACGATGAATTCGCTTTGTTTTTTTTCGAACATGATGGTGTCTTCGTTCCGGTCAATGTGAAAAATGCTTTTTGAACTTGTAGGACTTCTTACGGGAGTAAATCGTCGTAAGAATTTCCTCGCAGTCTGATTCTTTGCTACTGACAAAGGTCAGAACTGGCAGCCCCTTGTTAACCAAACGCTCCAATGAACGAAGCTGCTTTTTGCAGTCTTTCATCTTTTGGGAAAGACCATCGATCGTGGCATTAAGCTCTTCGATTGTCGGTTTGGTTCCTGCCATGGCTATTATACCCCTACAAAATCGGCTAAACGATTAGTTTATTTTGTACAAGAACTTGCGAAGCTGTTTTGCTTCGGAAAGCGCCTTCTGAGTCTGGCGAATCTCGTCTCTGAGGAACTCAATCTCGTTGATAATCTCGGTCTTAGAGTAGCGATTCAAGATGTATTGGTTTTTTTCATAATCGATCTGACCACAATCGACCATGTAGTTAACCATAGTCTTGTTGAAGCCGCGTTCGGACATGCGTTCTTGGATGTGATTGGTAAGGATCATGATGTTCTCCTGTTCTGTTACCGCGAATAGTAGCGCGATTTTTCAAAAAACGCAAGTACAAATCGTACCTCTATGAAAATGTACGAAATGTACCCGTATAAATAGAGGGAGAACTCTTGAGATGAAAGTTTCATCGACAAAAAAAGCCCGAAAGACTTCTTTCGGGCTTTTAGTGGATTTTTACTTTTTGATGATTACTTCGTTCGAGACGGAAGGCCAAGCTTCCAGCGAATCATGTCAGAAATGATCGGGTAGATGTCATTGTGCTTGGAGCCGAAACGGAAGACGTTTTCACCTTCCTGGTAGCCGCCAATATCTCGGTTGCCGGTTTCTTCTTTAGGAAGATAATCACTCAATCCGGAAAGGTTGTTTTGCGTTCGTTCATCTTCTGACATCTCGTAATATCGCCACATCGGGTTGTGATGCGAGAAGTCGATGAGCTTGATAGAGCTAAGAATCTTTTCAAGAATTTCATCGGCATCTTTTGGCTTGCGACGGTGGAGTGAGTAGTCGTAGACAAGCTTGGCCAAAGCCTTAAGAACGACGGGTTGAGCAGCAACGGTCTTCTTATGTGCGTTTCGTTCTCCAAAACCAGGGATAGCGAGAACTTCAGTCCAGAAGCGAGTAGCTACAGCTTGACCAGCGGTAAGCGTGCTACCGGTTGCTCCATTGATATTGCCCTTGTTCATGAACAGGCGGGCATTGACAGCAGTGACGTCTTTACGGCTAATGGAGCCGTCATCATTGTTCCAGTCCTTGATTTCGTTGTCGGAAACATGGAGGCCTAGCGTCGTTACCAAAGTGTCTTTTGTGAACAGGTTGATCGGATTCGACGTGTCAAAGTCGAGAGCCATAGAAACGTCGATCTTTTTCACCAGTCTGTTCAAGTCGTGGAAGAGCTGACGTTCTTGTTCGGTTTTTAGACCGAGGTGAACTTCGACTGCAATAGTGAGACGTTGTTGTGCAATGGACCAACATGTTTCCCACAGAGCCATTTCATCAATAGTGACGGCGTTGTTGTCGTTTGTGACGCGAGAGGGCGAGAAAAGGCCACGCTTCGGATAGGTTGAGCGAGAACGAATTTCGTCAAGGAAGGTGAAGAGCATTTCCATCCCTTTTCGACGATGCTGGCCGTCAATGACCCACAGTTTATGTGCTTGAGAGAGAAGGATAGTCCAACAATCGACACCTTCAATGACGTTAAGGTCGTCCCCGTTGATTTCACATTCACGAATGTTGACGACAATCGGTTGAAGACCGGCATATGGTTGCTCGCCTAATTCAGAGTGGATCACATTCCACGCTTCTTTCACGAAGTGATCGGTGTTTCCTTCCTTGTTTTTTTCTTCCTGAATGGCAGCTTCAACAATGCCTTTCAACATATAAAGCGCCATCTTGCGGGCGTGATTCATGTCAAGCGGTCTCTGGGCGATAAGGCCGTCTTCTCCGAGTGTTTCTCTGTTCGCAACGAGCGAGTGATCGTAAAAGTCACTCAGAGGCATGCAAGCCACTAAGGTTCGATGACCGAGATTGCTACCAAGGAAGGCACGGAGGCGATATTCGGTGGAGGCACCTGTTCCCTGGCGGACCGTGTTTAGTTTGACCTCTTTGGGCTGGAATTCGTTTGATGAGAGTCCCGTCTGGACTTCGTTGTCTTTGTTAAAGCCTTTGCTTCGCATAAGTCAATCCTCGTATTGAGCGGTTGGTTCGTATGAACTTGAGGCAACTATATCGCTAAATTCCAAAAAAGTCAATAATCAAAAAATATATATAAACAGCGAACGCGTGAAGGTAAAAAACTGCACCAGGGAAGTCGAAGCAAGAAAACGTGAAACTAAAACAAGGTAGAGGGACATCATCTCGCCTTTGATTTATCTGAAGATGAAATTTAGTGAAACTTCCTGGGAAGGTCTGTGTACCATACGTTCTCTTGAGTAAAGAGTGCGATGTCTTTTTGAGGTACGCCTTGTTGTAACAACGCAAACAAGCCGAAAATTGAAAAATTAACGTATCCGACAGAAAATGGAACACCTGTTTTAGAATGTCTTAAACGTTGTTTGAACAACACTCGGAGTTGAAATGACAAACCCAGGCATTCGCGTTGGATACATGCGCGTGAGTACCGTCGATCAGCATACGGATCGGCAACTCGCAGGTATGAATTTAGACAAGGTCTTTGAAGAAAAGGCTTCAGGAAAGAACACCGGCGATCGACCGGAGCTTCTTCGCATGATTGATTACGTGCGTGAAGGGGATGATCTCTTCGTTCACAGCATGGATCGTCTTGCTCGTAATCTCAATGATCTTTTGCAACTTGTTCAGCAATTGAACGACAAGGGCGTGACTGTCCATTTCGTCAAAGAAGGTCTGGTGTTCGATCCGAACAAGGCCACCTCTCCGATGTCGAAACTGATGCTCTCCGTGATGGGAGCCGTTTCTGAGTTCGAACGTTCTCTCATTCTTGAGCGTCAGCGCGAGGGGATCGCGTTGGCAAAGGCACGAGGCGCGTATGCAAAGCCTCGTCGTAAAAAGATCACAACCGACATGGCAATAAAGGCCAAGCATCTGTTGGTAACCGGAAAGTCTGTGACGACCGTAGCCAAAGAACTTGGTGTATCGCGTACCAGTGTTTACCGTAGTTTGTCCACCCTTGGCATTAAGGGCGGTCGTGATGTTCTTGTCCAGGAGGCACAACGATGAGTGACGAACAACAATTAAAGCCCGAAGAAAGAGCTAGACAATGGATTGACCGAAAACTCGAAGATGCCGGTTGGAAAGTTGTCGATCGTGATGAATATGCCCCTGGGATGAGTGCGGTTGCTATCCGTGAAACGCTGATGCGTGGTGGACTTGAAGCGGACTACATTCTTCTGATCAATGGGAAAGCAGCGGCAGTTCTTGAAGCCAAGCGTGCGGAAATTTCGCTTGATAATCCAAATTTGATCGCTCAAGCAGAAAACTACACAAAGCAGGTTCTCCCTTGGTATCCGACATGGGAATTGCCTTTGCCGTTCGTTTATCTCTCGAATGGTAAGGAGATTGCGTTTAAGGATTGCCATCAGCCGGATTCAAAGTACGAGATCATCCCGAGGTTCCCGCGTCCGTGGGATTTGGTCCGTAAGCTCAATCTTGGCGAGTTTGACGGCTTGCCTTATCTGTCCCCGAAGGGGTTAAGAAACTGCCAGTTCGAGGCGTTGACTAACCTGGAAAAGTCTTTCAAGGAGGGAAAGCGACGTGCGTTGATGTCTCTGGCCACGGGCTCCGGCAAGACGTTCACGGCTTGCATGATGACCTATCGCATGCTGTCTTTTACTCCAATGAAGCGTGTGCTTTTCTTGGTTGACCGCAATAACCTCGGTACGGCGGCAGCTACTGAGTTGAAAACTTTCACTCTCACTGAAAGTGGAAAGCCTCTGTCTGAAATTTTCGGGGTTGAGCAGTTAACTAGTCATCCGGTGGACTCACGTACGCGTGTTGTTGTCAGCACTATTCAGCGTCTTTATTCACAGTTAACGGGTAACACCGACGATTACTCTGAAGAAGATGAAGATGCAGGATTAGGGCATCAGGAAGGTGAAACGGTTGAGTTGCCGGAAAATCCTGCACTGCCTTCGGACTTCTTTGACCTCATCATCATCGACGAATGCCATCGTTCAATTTATAGCGATTGGCAGAAGGTTCTGACGTACTTCAAGACCGCTCGTTTGGTTGGGATGACGGCGACTCCTATTCCGGAAACACTTGCGTTCTTCGATAACAACGTCGTCGCTAACTACACCTATGAACAGTCGGTGATGGACGATGTGAACGTCGCTTTCCGAATTTACCGTATTAAGACGGAATTGACCGAAGAAGGCGGGACGATTAGTGAAGGCGACAAGTTGATAGTCACCAATCGTAAGGACGAAAAGCAGCGAAATCAGACAGCGATTCAGGATCGTGCATTTGACAAGAACAAATTGAATCGAAGTATTGTCGTACGCGATCAGATTCGAAAGGTCTTAGAGGAATATAAGGATGCGGTTTATACGAAACTTTATCCTGAGCGAGAGCCGAATTACGACTACCTTCCCAAGACACTGATCTTTGCTGTTTCAGAACTTCATGCACAACTCATTGTGGATGTCGCAAAGGAAGTCTTTGGACGTACGGATGACAACTTTGTTCAGAAGATCACCTATTCAGTCAATGATGCGAACGGACTGATTAAAAAGTTCCGAACGGATGTTGATTTCCGAATTGCAGTGACCGTCACATTGGTCGCAACCGGTACCGACGTGCGTCCGCTCGAAGTTCTTATTTTCTTCAATGATGTTCATTCAGAAACGCTTTACGCGCAGATGAAGGGACGAGGTTGTCGAACGATTACACCGTCTCAGTTGCGTTCAGTAACGCCTAATGCCATCAGTAAAGAGCTGTTCTATGTCGTCGATGCTGTTGGTGTAACTGAGAGTGAAAAGTACGTTGCTAGCCTAGAACAAGGGAAGGCACCGTTGAACATGACATTAGAGGAGTTGTTTGAAAAGATGGCTCTAGGTCATCTTCCAGACGACTACTTCCATTTGTTGGCATCAAAGTTGAGTTGTCTAGGTCACCGCGCAGATCCGGAAGAATTGAAGGAATACGAAGCTATATCTCCCATTACTCCGGTCATGTGGGCTAAGACAATCATGGAGGCATTGGAAAAGGGCAATCTGCCTCCCTTTAAGTCTGCATCAGACGATAACCGAGAACGTATGGATGTTGTTCGGGATCTCTTAACCAATATTCCTGCTCGCAAGAAATTGGTTGAGATTGCCAAAGGCTATGTGAAAGAGATCATCGGAAAGACGGATACAGTGATTTCTGCCGGGTTCTCTACGGAGGAGGCCAAGGCTTCTACTCATGCATTCGAAACGTATGTCAACGAACATCGGGACGATATTGAAGCATTACGTCTGATTTACAACCAGGATTCAGGGAAGTTAACTCGTGCCGCCATTGATGATTTAGTGAAGAGGCTGGAAATGTCTATTCCAAACTTCTACATGGGACGGCTCTGGAATGACTATGCGTTGCTGAACCCGACGAAGGTAAAGCCGTTAAAGAGCGATCAGCAGGCAGTCACCAATTTAATTCAATTGGTACGGTTTGCATACAAGATGATCGACTCGTTGTATACGCTCAATTCAATGGCGGCATCTCGTTTTGCTCTTTGGTGTGGTCAGGCTCAGCGAACAATCACAAAGGAACAGCAAGAACTTTTCCGAAAGATTGCGATTTACATTGCTCAGAACGGCAGTTGTGATATCCGTGGGTTGATAAAAACAATGCCGGAACTGGCGGGTGGCGTAATCCGTTTCTGCGGATCTGCTGACGCTGCAAATAAAGAACTCTTTTCTCTTAACGAATTTATTCTAAAGGCTGCATAAAAATGGCTGCTACACAAGCTAAAGAAGCTTCTATTACCAAAAAAGTCTGGCAGTTGGCAGACATCATGGCAGGTGCTGGTGTCGGTTTTACTGATTATTTAACTCAGTTGACGTACCTTCTTTTCTTGAAGATGGATCGTGAACGTGTTGATTTCTTCTTGGAAGAATCCTCAGTACCTAACGGATACCGTTGGGAAGACTTGTTGAAAGAAACGGGCGAAGATCTTCTTCAGCAGTACGAGCAGACTTTGGATGTTCTCAGTCGTCAAACTGGGTTGGTTGGCACGATCTTCACTCGAGCCGCGAATCGAATTGAAAGTCCTGTCTACCTTGAAAAGCTTGTGTCCTTTATTGATAAGGAACAGTGGCTCCTGATGGATGGTGATGTTAAGGGTGCTTTGTATGAAAGTATTCTTCAGAAGAACGGTCAAGATAAGAAGAGTGGGGCTGGACAGTACTTCACACCGCGTCCTTTGGTTGATGCGATTGTTGATGTGGTGAATCCGCAGATCGGTGAAACCGTAACTGACCCAGCATGCGGAACTGGCGGTTTCTTGTTGTCGGCCTTTTCGCACATGAAAGACCAATCGATGGACGAAAAGAAACAGTGGTTCCTTCGTAACAAGGCTCTCAATGGCTACGACATCACACCGTTGGTCGTGACGATGGGTTCCATGAACATGTACCTTCACGGTGTTGGCCTTAACAGTAGTCCGATTAAGTGTGAAGACTCTTTGTTAAGGGAGCCGACAGAACTCGTTGATGTTGTCTTAGCTAATCCGCCGTTTGGGGCTCGTCCTTCTGGATCGGTTCAAATCAATCGTGACGATTTCATCGTGGAAACGAAGAACAATCAGTTGAACTTCGTTCAGCACATCATGTCGCTTCTTGATCGTGGTGGCCGTGCCGGTGTTGTTCTTCCGGACAATGTGCTGTTCGAACGTGAAGGAGCAGAGATTCGAAAGAAGCTTCTAACGGATTTCAATCTGCACACGATTTTGCGCTTGCCGACCGGAATTTTTTATGCACAAGGTGTTCAGACCAATGTTCTCTTCTTTAAAAAGGGAGAAGAAACCAAGGACGTTTGGTACTACGACTATCGAACGGATGTAAAGCACACGTTGGTTTCTAATCCATTGACGCGTAAGGATCTCGATGATTTTGTGAAATGTTATTCCTCTGACGATTTGTCAAAACGTCAGGAGACTTATGATAAAGACTCGAATCCTAACGGTCGTTGGCGAAAGTATTCAAAAGAAGAATTGCTGAAGCGAGATCAGATTAATTTCGATATTACGTGGATGACTGAAGCAAAGAGCGAAGAAGAAAATCTCACTATGGATGATATCTTTGAACGCATGGCAGAACGTGTTCAGACTATTCAGAATGCGTTTTCAAAGCTCCAGAAGGAACTACACCATGAACTTTGATCAGATACGAGAATTACTTCTTAAAAGTGCTATTCAAGGAAAGTTGGTTCCTAATTTAGGGATTACTTCCGTAGAACAGAAAAGGGATTCAAAAAAAGACAATAAACCATTCCATCTACCTAACACATGGAAGTGGATGAAATTAGGTGATCTTGTTGAGGTGATTGCCGGTACCAGTTATAAGAAGAGCGACATCGTTTCCGAATCTGAAGGAGTACGCATTATTCGAGGAGGAAACCTGAGTAGTGACTTCAATGTGCTGTTGAAGTCCGATGATGTTTTTGTATCCAAAGTTTTGTTGGATCGAGAAAAAGAGGTTCGAGAATCAGATATCGTTATTGTTGCTTCAACTGGTAGTAAGGATGTGATCGGACGCCCTGCTGTATATGAAGGAAATGAAGCTATACAAATAGGAGCATTTCTTCGTATTGTGCGTCCAAAGGACGAGAGCTACGCGAAATATCTAAGAGTTATTTTTCGAAGTAATTATTATCGTGACCACATAAGACGTTGTGCTAAGGGGACGAATATTAACAATATTCGAAAAGAATACATTACGTCATTGGAAATTCCAGTTCCTCCCAAAAATGAACAAAGCTACATTGTCAAAAAGCTCGAGGAAGATTTTTTTGAGATTGACCGTGCAGAGAAGGCTTATAGAGAGCTTCAGAATCTTTCTGAGGTTCTTAGAGGGAAGATTCTTCAGAAGGCAATTGAAGGCAACCTTGTTCCTCAGTTGGATTCAGAAGAACCAGTGGAGCAGATCGGTAGTGTGCCTGAAGATGTGCCGTTTACTATTCCTGAAAAGTGGAAGTGGCGATCGCTTGACGAGATTTTTAAGTTTGTTGACTATCGGGGGAAAACACCTACTAAGACAGCTTCGGGTGTTCGACTGATTACAGCAAGTAACGTCAAACAGGGTTATATAGATCATAAGCGTGTCGAATACATCTCTGAGGATGAATACGCTTCTAGGCATAGCCGTGGAATTTCTCAGAAGGGAGATATCTTGTTTACTACAGAAGCCCCTTTAGGTAATGTGGCCATTGCTGATTTAGAAGTTTATAGTGCAGGGCAACGGGTTATTACCTTGCAAACTGACTCGGATAATAAGAGTTTGCTGATGTACTTCATGTTGTCTCCGTATTTTCAAAAGGCTCTGAAGGACAAGGCGACTGGAACAACTGCTAAAGGAATTAAGGCTGCACGTTTGAAAAAAATGTTTCTCCCGATTCCGCCAGTGGAAGAGCAGCAACGTATTGTTTTGAAAGTTGAAGAACTTTTGAAGCAATTAGAGAAAATAACGTCGTAGAACATTGCTTCTAAGACAGAAAAGGACGGTACCGACCGTCCTTTTCTCGTTTCTAACGTGTGAGGTTTCTCAATCCAACACTTCCGGACAGATCTTCAGCATCAGCAATTCGTTATTGTCAACGCCGATCGGCTTGCTGTATCGCATGGATGCGACCGCAGCGAGTGCGGCGGCCGTGGCGATCACGGGATGCGCGAGCGTACTGTCGACCGCGTCGATCGGCACTGTCATCATCGCCAGGTTCTTGACGTTAACGTGCGTGAGTCTCCGCGACAAATATGCTTTTTTCTCCATCGGACTTCTAAAGATCATGTGGTGCGAGTGTTTGGTCCCGAGTGTCATCAGTTCGTCAATCGAACGTTCTGGTTCAGGTTGGGGAAGCTCGAATTTCGCCCAAGCAAAAGTTGATTCAATAGCTTCTTTCGTTTTGTAGGCTTCATATAAGGCTCCCGGGTCCAGCATGATGTTCGCATAGAGTTGCTTCTTCGTCTGAAGGTAATAAACGATCTCAAATACACCGGTCATGCCGGCAATCAGGGTCATCGTTTTAACGAGACTGTTTCGACCGGGCAAGGGCAGTGTGCAGCGCAAATAACTCCCGAAACATTCTTGATATTTAGGAATGGCTGTCGTGATGTAGGCGCGGGCGGCTATCAGTTGCGCGTTTGAGCGGTCGGTCGCACGGATAAAGCGGTCCCATTCCCAGCGATCCTGTTGGCTGGCTCTGATGTAAGCGGCACGCCAGCGACCGGCGTAAGTATTCCCTTCAATGACGTTCTTGATGAAGTTGTCCTGAGAGTCGATCGACATGAAGTCGTCAAAGTGCATGTCTTCTTTGTCCAAAGCTTCATGGTTGGAGAGAATGTTGGCAAGAGGAAAGTTCAGCGTGCGGGCTTTCAAGATCGTTCGCTCTTCTGCCGATTTGAGCTGACCTTTCTTTAGCGGTCTGAAGGCGAGAAAGGCGACGAGCGTGCCGGCGTCCCGATGTGCGGCGAGTGAGATTCTCTGTTTTGCCGATATAGAGGCTGTCGTCATGGCGAACCTGCAGATAAATCCCGACCAGTGGCTTCTTTTCATCATCGCCTTCTATGCCGGAAAAGATTTTTTGAGTATTTAGATTCCCTCTAATATCAGCAATTCTTGAAAAACCAAGAGCTTGTGCAATTCTTTTGGCGTCGTCAAAAGTCATAGTAGAAGCCTAAAAAATATTGAAAAGTTTGTTGTAGAGAAAATAAATATGAAATAAAATAGAAGGTAAATTAATCTACCCGTAATGTATCTGGCGAGTTTGGTATGTATTACTGGATTGAAGATCGCGATGATTGCACTGTGTATTACGAAATCCAAACGGTAAAGTGGTCACTCTGTTGTGCGTATTTCTATTTGTCGGAAGCATTTGAGATCTCTGGTATTCCTACGGTTTATCGGAACTTTTTTGCCAAAGGAAAAAAACCGACCTTTAAAGAGTGGTTAGGACGTCATCCTCGGTGGTGGTCGAAGGCAACCCAATATCCCAAAGGAACTCGTATTGTGCGACACGATTTTCCTGAGCTGACATTGGGTTGGTTAAATCGAACTAGGTGGAATATGTTTTCTAACAACCACCGTAGGCGTTAATTTTTTCTTGCTAAATGTTCGAGAATCTCGCTAGTCTCGATTGTTCCTGTCTGCGCGAGAGAAGTTTGATCTCTTCCTAACTCAATTAGTGCTTGCTTAAATTGTGGGTCAGCGGCGCTTTTATCACGCATTTCAGAATAAAGTTGTTGCGGCGAGTCATAACTCAGACCGAAAAGATAAGAGCGTGCCAGAACAGATTTAACCCCAGTTTCCTGGTCCTGATAATCAGCAGAAGCGGCAAGCATTAATCCACGATTCCAGAGAAGCTGGTCCTGCTCTTCTTTCGAAATTGCCATTTGGAATACTCTTCCTTCACCAAGCTTTACCTTCGAACCGCCCTCGATATTCCCATAGGAATATTGGTGAGCTGATTCGATACCAGCACCATCAGCCTGATGGGAAAGACGCAGATCGCGAGGTTTCAATGACTGTGTCGGTGCTCGGAGATCAACCCCGGACGCTATCTCACCGGTTAGATTGCGTTGATCGGCCATGGTCTTCAGGTGACGACCGAAAGCTTCTCTTTGACCCATGTCACCTGACATTGCTTTCAACACTTGTTCCGGATTGTTATCGAAGAGCTTTAATGCTTCGTCACGTGCAAGAACGGACATGTCAATCCCCGTGTGAGTCGAAGCTCCGCTGGAGTCACTGAAATTCTTACCTTCACGTGTTTCACGCGAATTCGAATCAGATTCATGACTTGCGTCACTCTTGGTTTCCAAGTAATTGGATGACTGCTGATGGTTGAATGAAGCTTGATCATTGGCGGCGATACTTTTTTGGATAACCCCGCTATGTGTTTCACCAGAGTTGTCTGCGACCGAAAGGTTTGTGGTCGATTGAGAATTTAATCCGAACATAGTGTTATCAGTTAGACCCGATTGAGAGTGAACGTTTCCGTTCGTTCCCAAATTCCAAGAACCCAAGAAACTCGAAGAGTTTGCGGGATTATTCTTCGTAGAAGGCGAACCTTTAGAGGACTTCAACGAAGAGGCGGGAAGACCCAAAGGACCGAAAGGACTAAGCGAGAAAGACGCAAGAGAAGCTAAGCTGGGGTCCGTAGATCCAGAGGTGGCTCCACCATTAGCTGCATCTGGTACCAAAATCTGAGATTGTTTATTGATATCGTTAAACGCGAATCCTCCACTGGAATTGACACCGACAGTATCACTGGAATTTCCACTTCTAGACATAGTCACGTTATTGCCGACGCTGTCCATCGTTCCGTACGTAACGTTAGTCGAAAAACTCGTTCCGTCAGAGTGCATATTCGATTCACCGGCCGTTATCGTATTGCCGTTAGTGCCGACCACTGAATCGCCGGCAGCATGCGCAGTGACGTTGTTTTGCACAGTGCCGTTAGTCAACGTCTGTGCCTTGGAATTGGATTCCGTACGTGCGTTTTCCACTGATCTGGAATAGCTGCCGCTTGTGTCAACGCCGAGATTTGTCTGGGCTACACTCATCGCAGTCACGCGGCCCGTCGCCATCGACCCCTGATAAGAACCGTAAGCAGTCGTCGCCGCATGCTTTTCGGGCGTTGTGTAAGACGAAGACATATCGGCCTTGTTGCCCGACATATTGTTGGCGGAGACGTTACCGACCGAGGCATTCCCGGCCGATACGTTCCCCATGGCAATGGAAGAGCCCTGAGCCTGCGCAGCAGAAGACGCGGGTGCCAACACGGACGATGCCATCTGCGTGACGGCCATGTCGGAACCTTTGGCCACGGCATAAGCGAGGACGGGTACCAGCCACATCAAAGAGCCCGCCATCGCCTGCGACGATGCGCCCGCTTCTCGAATGAGCGTCGCGGCACTCAAAGTCACGCCGCCCGAAACTTCCACCAATCGGTTAATCGGTTCCGCATCGACATGAATCGTGAGGTAATTGATGATCGCCGTGATCGGAGCCCAAAGGCCCACGGAAATCAAAAGCGTCATATAAGAGCGGGCAATCGCCATGCCGGAGAGGCCCATACCGACCATGATCACAAAGACGATCGGAAAGAGGGCGATGACCACAAATTCCAGGACGTTGCGAACTTTGGGCAAGGCGGATTTGGCCATTTCGCTCAAAGCGCGATAGTTGATTTCAGACGCCAAATTCCCCTGGGCACGCGCAATGGCGACGCCGGTTGTCAAAGGCGCTTTGCCGGCTTTGGCAGCGGAGGACAACATCGCTTCGGGAAGTGCCGAAAGCATGACGCTTTGCTTCAGGGACTGAGACAGGGTGCGAGAGACGCCCAACATGCGTTCTTCGGCACCCGGCAACGCAGCCAACAAGCCTGCCCGAGAGAGGTCGTCACCCGAGACGTCAAGTTTGGCCACCAGTACTTTTTCCATTTCCGGTATTTCGACGGTCTCGAGCAGATTCGACAATTGGGGAATCGCTTCCCGACAGGTCATCACCGATCCGTTAAAGAGGACGCGGCGCGCAGGATTGACCCAACCCTCCGAGGCAATCAGCGTATTGATGTCGGCGGCTTTTAAAAGCGCCTGGCGTTTGGAGGCATCGTCCAGAATTTCCGGAATGATGCAGCGCTCGGCCACCGCTCGCACCGCCGCCTGACCCGACTCCGTCACGGCACCCATTCCCATGACGGCGGTGACCGCACGCTGCGGAAAGGCCACGCCAAAGCGCGAATACTTGGCGGCATCGACGTCGTTAAAGGCCGTTTCAAAGGTTTGTGTCATCCACCAGGAAATGCGGGAGGTCACACTCGCCGGCCACGCAATTCCGATAGGGACGTTTTGCACCGCCTGTGAAAAGCCGGCATGCGTGTCCTTCACCGTAATTGTCACGCGCGGCACGAAAGCGATCGACAAAATGACGATCGTGGCGGCAAACCAGACAATCGCATCGGTCCCGCGGTTCTTTAAAGCCGCCCCCAAAAGGGCGCCCAAAAAGCCGATCAAAATCACGGCGGTTAAAAGTACGCGATAGTCGTCTGTTGAGGTCATCGCGGCAATGACAGTCCACAGATCCGCCACCGCTTCGCCGTTCCAATAGGCATAAAAGTCGTAAGCCGATTGAGCCATCTTTTTTTCTCCTTGGCGATTAACGACCGGCACCGGGGGCGGCGAGTCCCGTCAGCATGTCGGAAGCCGGGTTCCCGTAGACAATGCGGTTCATGTGCTCCACGACTTCCCAGAAGCCCGTCATGCGTTCCATGCGAAGCGCAATGTTTTGTTCTTGTGCGTGCATTTCATCCATCAAATGGTTGAGCCGATCGTTAATGACGGCGGCGTGATAGGCCGTGTGGCGGTTGGCGTCGCGAGCGGACGAGCCCGCAGCGATGCTTTTCACGTCAACGGACAATTGCGTCAGCGCGGCGAGAATCGCTTCATAAGCCGCGGCCTGCGCATAGGTTTCGAGGTAAGCCTCGGAAAAGCCGATGATTCTGGGCGAGGCTGACAATTCGACGAGATTCAACAAAGGCAGAGACGAGATCGTCGCCAACATCTTCATTTCGTCTTCCGTAATGCCGTCGGCTTTACGCTGCACGAGCGCATTGCGGTAATTGATCATCGCCGTATAAATGGCGTTCGCGATATTGAGATCCGTCGCTTTGACTCTCGTCGGATTCAAACACTTGTCTTCGTCGTCGCAGCAATAAACTTCGGCGTCGGCGGGGAGGGCGGACGAGTGTTCATTTCCCAAAAGGGTATTGATTAGGTCAATGGGCGGGTAGGATTGCTCTTGCGTCACGGTGGCCGCCCCGGATCCTGACTTCACGTAAATGACGGTACCGACCAAACTCATCATGGCTTCGCGTCGAGTGCGGTCAAATTTCGCGGATCCCTTGCCGCCCTTCAAAAGCGCCCAGGTGAGATTCATTTCGGCCGCTTCAACGACGTTTCCCGAGGAGTCCGTACGGGCCGGAACGTTGGACAAAGTCTTTCCGCCGTCGGTGCGCGTCATCGCATCGGCATCCGACTGGTCTTCGGCAGCGCCCGACGATCTCAACGAATTGCGCGCTCGGTGCCCCATGTCGTTCAACCATGCGCTCGCGCCCGTTTCGTCCAAAACGGTTTGCGCCGCCTGGCAGGAGTCGCCCATCTGAGAAGACATCCGCATCAGCATGTCGCGGAACTGGCTCACCTGTTCGTTTAAGTCCGGAGCCAGACTCTGAAGCGCCAGCTGAAAAGCAAGCCCCGGCAGAGCCGTGCCGATCGAACGGAGAAAATTCAAGAATTCTTCTTTCGACGGAACCGAGAAACTGCCTAAAAAGACGTCAATCCCGCCGCACCCCGCTTTTAAATGCGGCGCTTGAACGTAGTAGGGCTGAAAGTCGTTTCGAGGGGCTTTGACGACAAAACGCCCGCCCGTCACCATGTCCATCGTCGACGAGGAATAAATCCCGGCTTCGGTGGTGGTCGACTGCGATCCCACGTCGTCGTAGAAATCCTGCAGAAAGCCTGCCCGAGCCTGAGGCATCGCGAGCGCAAGCCCGACAGCGAGACTGACGCCTAGTGCCGCCGATTTTAGGTGACCGGGCCGTGCGTTTTTCTTCATCCATGTTGTCATACGAATCTCTCTTTTCTCTGAATGCCTAGGGAACTGCCGTTAAGCCTGCGGTTTTCGCGATCGCTTCTGCCGCAGCCGATGTTTGGTTTCCGAATTTGAATTCATCCCGACTGGAAACGGCCTCTACGGTCTTTCCCGTCATCAGCGTGTCGGGACCGAGCAAAAGGGCAATGCGCCGGGAAATTTCTTCGCCAGAGACTGCGCCCGTGGCCAAAATGAAGCCGTCTCGTCCTGCCAGGCCGCCCTTTAAACGACGAAAGTCCGGCCGTGTAGCCATCGCCTCGGGCGAGGGCACGAGGAGCAGAGCCGGCAGCATCCGAATCCCCCAGCGTTCCGTTCGACCGTTGTCGGGCAGAACGTCTTTAAAAGCCCCGAAGCCCGCCACTTCGGTTCCGGCTTTCGGCCGGGCCGATTGGTTGTCCTCGGATGCGTTTGTTTGCGCAGCAACGGCCAGCACGTCAAGTCCGTGCATCTCGGCGAATGCCGCCACGGGTCCGGCAGCGATCTCCGTCAAGGGTTGCGTCGGATCGCCTACAAAGACCAGTCCCGCCTGACCGTTCAGACTCTTTAAGAGCGCTTCGTGATCAATTTTTTTCATCTCGGTTCTGGCCGTCACCGCAAAAGCCGCCGACGGATTTACCGCCGTAAAGTCGTATTGCGGTTCCGCCATTCGGGAGAGCTGCCAGGCTTGGGCAAAGCGGGCGGACAAAGAGAGCACATGCGCATTGACGGCTTGGTAGCTCGCCATGTTTTCGGGGCTCGGGTTCATGACGGCTGCGGACAAGCGCTTTTCCCGTTCGGCTTTGAGACTCTCCAAGGTCGTGAAACGGGAAAAGTCGTTGATGTCGACGGGGTCCGACGCCGAAGGCTTTTGATCGGACTTGTCGGCTTCCGTCGGTTTAGCTTCCCGAGTGTCGGTTTTCACCGGCTCTGTCGGAGCCTTCGCCTTTCGGGGGCGTTTGTCTTTGGATTCCCCGTAGTAGTGAAAGGGACGATCGGGATCGCGCCAGATGTCGTTTTCCCACCAACTGTTGTTATCCGCGAGACCAGCCTTGAGAGCTGTTTCGGAGGTCCCGACTTCACCCGCCGAGGCCGTTTTTATCCAAGGCAGAGTGAATAAGGAGGACTTATCCGTCAGCCGCTGTAGGTAGTCGCCGACGTTCGCCGCCACATCGTCTTCTTGGGGCAAAAAGGCGATCAAGAGTGTGGTGGCGAGGAGGGCACCGATTACCAAGGCCGTGCGACGCTTCTCTAAGCCCCGATCCTTCAACGATTCCGATTTTCCGTTCCCTTTCGGTCTATTCATTTGTTTTCCTTTTCTTTTCATCGGTCTCTTGACGATCACGGTCGATGACTCGGTTGTGTGCCCGCGATCTTTCCGGTGCTGCCTCTCACGGGAGCCGTGGGGGACAACTCCTTTTTGATCATCGCGGCGACACGTTCGGCCGCACGTGCCGCAGCTTCTTCTTCGCTGATGCCGCCCGACTTCGAGAGTTCCCGAATGACGTCGGACGTGAATTCCGAGAGATCCATGTCGGAAAAGTCGAGGCGTTCGAGCTCCTCCAGGGTGAAGCCTCGTGCGTCCGGATTGTTGGGTGAACCCCAGCCGCGATTGAGTTGTCGGCGTCCCTGTTCGTGAATGATTCGAGCAAGGCGCGAATTGAAGCAGACGTACTTTTCGGAGGTTTCGACGCAGCCCAAACCCGCCACGCGCTTTTCGCACTTGGTGCCCACAAAGTGGCAAAGTCGCTGACCTTTGGCCATCGAGGTTTTGACGTCTTCCGCATTGCAGCTTGTGTAGCGTCCGTAGAAGTGAATCGCCGCAGTCGCAAGGAAGGTTCCCGGCGAAAAGCTGAATTCCCAGCCGCTGGCCGCCGACCAGGAAGCTGTTGCACCCCAGTAGGAGAAGCTCGGTTCAAACCCTGCGGGACCCGCGTCGCCGTAGAGCGCCGACAAGAGAGGTTCCGTCGTTTCACTCCAGGCGAGCATGTCGTAGACATAGGGCGATCCGAGGTAACGGATGTAGTCGAGCCCGGTGTCAAGGCCGTACGCGATCAGGACGGAAAAGGCGGAATTCGAGGTGTCCGATGCATACTCCGCTTTGCAGCAGGACGAGGCGCCTTTGCGGTCTTTGCAGGATGCGACCGAGCCTTGGAAAAAGCGGTTTGCCATGGGATTGCCGTAACCCGCCGCCTGTCGGCCGATCTCAAGCTGCACCAAGCCGTTGACAAACTGTCCGTCAATCTTTCCGTCCGTCGGACGGCAAACGCCCGCAATACAGGTTTGTCCGTCGCAGACTTCGCCGATGACGCCCGACGATCCCGGGACCTTGCAGCGATAAACGCGCGTCGGTCGACGACAGCCGCCCGCGTCGGTTTTGTCCTCCTCGTCCGTGCAGGTTTCGGAAACGAGTTCACACTCGCGCCTGGCTTCCAAATCCTTGCATTCGTTCTCAAGCTGAGACGAGCAGGTCCAGGTCTCGGTCGTTGCCCAACAGGCACGCCATTCGGGACGACCGTCGACGAATCTGACTTCCGGTCCTTCGGAACACACGGCTGACGTTTTGACGCAGCCGGTCAATTCGACGGGGGGCCCCGGCATCGATCGGGTTAAATAGGGCTCGGGGAACCCCCTTCGAACTTGCTCGACCGGCTGTCGACAGACCGGATCGTCCGTCCAATTGGGAACGGACTTCTCTTCGAGCAGCGTCGCAGGGGCCGCCACAGCCGGTGTCGCCGCTTCGCCGCAGAGAAAAACCGCGGACTCGCGAATACAAGCCCCTGAAGGGTCTCGTTCTTCACAACGCGTTTCGCCTTTCTGACGGCAACTGCCTTCCTCTGCCAAGGCTTTCAGCGCCCGACAGCCGTCTCCGCCCCGACCCGTACAGCGAAGCGTCACGCGGGTTTCCTCACAGGCGAGTCCCGGCGTCGTGCCGGGTTTGACGCATTCCTGCGCAACGGTTTCGCAGGTGAGTCCGGCCGTTGCCGCATCCGCAACGGTGCGATCGCAGTCGCTTCGGTCATCGATAATTTCGCCGGGGACCACGATCGTGTCGTCCGTCTGGATGTCGGGTCCCGATACCTGCTCGCCTTGGCAGCGGTAGGTGGCCGACCATCGGACGCAGACGCCGTTTTCGACTTGTTCGCAGACGACGTCGCCCGTCTTCTGACAGCCGGCCTCTTCCAAACGCTGACAGCTCGATGCCGCATCGGATGCGGGACAGCTCACCGTCAGGGATTTGACCCAGCAGTCGGGCGCCGCCGTGGCGGTCTCACCGGGAGAATTGGCAATCGGGACTTCCCTCGGTTTACTGTCGGTACAGACGGCGGACGTCACCCGACAGCCCGTGCCGAGATCCTGCGGGTTGATGTTCGGCGTGCGGGTCACGGACCATTCGAACGTGATCTCCGGAGCACCCACCGTCACGCCTGCGCCTTCAGGCTTGCGATCGCAAGTAAGAGACGTTTCCGTTTCCAAACAGAGCCCGTCCGGATCGCGCCGGGAACAGACCGTGCCCGAAGCGCGGCAGCCGTCCAGGGTGCCGGTTGACCTTGTCGTCACCGCAGCCTCCGGCAAGGTGCGGGCATTCGCCGTACAACGGTCCTTCTCGGGGTGTTCGGTCACGCACTTGAAGGTATTCGTATAACGCACACAGCGACCGTCGGCATTCGTTTCGGTGCAGGTGCGCGAGAGCGCCGTACAGGCAGCTTCGGCGCCGAGAGCGACAAAAGCCGGCATCACGGCGAGTAAAAAAGGCCAAGACGAGAAAGCGGGTCTGTCGGCAAAAATTTTCGTCATAGGGCTCATTTCCTCAGATCCTTACAGTTGTCAACCCAGGTTTCTTTGGAGCCTGAGGCATTGTCGTCGGGATAAACGAGCGTTCCCGTCATGGTGCCCAAGGGAAAATTGCTGTGTCGGATGTCCGCGTGCCAGCGAGCGACACAGGCCGCATCGGTGCAGGTCTGCGAGTCGAAGACGAGCGTGGCCCGGCATCGGCGGTTGGAAATGCCGCGCAGGATGGCGGTACGCCCGGCTCCCAGGGTCACGGTGTGAAATCCCGAGATGCTAAAGCGCACGTACTGGCCGGCACCGCAGTCATGCGTGGCGGTAACCCGGTCGCCGCCGGGGCAGGCATCGACCGTGAGAGAACCGCTGTCCG
Organism: Sutterella sp.; assembly: GCA_020025965.1. Taxonomy (GTDB): domain Bacteria; phylum Pseudomonadota; class Gammaproteobacteria; order Burkholderiales; family Burkholderiaceae_F; genus Sutterella. The sequence continues at coordinate 5,874 of JAHHRG010000008.1, read as the reverse complement.
TGACGGTGGCCGAGACCGAAGTTCCCGGCTGACAAACAGGCGTGTTTTCAATCACAAGCACTTCGTCGCAGGTGACGGTCTCGGTCGTCGCCTGAGGTGCCTGACAGGTCACCGGCCAGACGGCGGTCGCACGAGCGGTCGTTTCTTCTTTGATCGTCGTCTGGGGCTTCAATTCGTCGTTACCGAAGAAACAGCGCTCGATAAAGTCGGACGTCGTTTCCATGGTTGACAAAATGCGGCACGCGAGCGTCTTCTCGGTCGCTTCATTCGTTCCGCAGGAAAAGAGCCGGGAAACGGTCGTGCCGTGTTGAGTGACGCCCCGGCGGCAGTCGCGGTCTTCAAACGGTGCGCCCGCTCGGCAGGTTTCGGTCGAAAAAGACGGCTGTGTTTCGACGATGACGGGCTTGCAACCCGTCGTCCCGTTGTCGATTCCCGGCGGATGGCCGCCCGCGTTTTCAACAACCGTATCTCGACCGATCAAGTGATCTTCAGAAATCTGAGGGCGTTCCGGAAAACCTTTGTCCAAGACTTGCACCGCACGGCAGGCGGGGTCTGTTTTGTCACGGCAGTTGACGACCGCACCGATCGCAGGATCCAACAGGGCTCCCGTGCCGTCCTGCCAGAGCGCCTGTTCCCGTCCGGTTTGTTCGGGATGCAGACCGCCGAAACCGTTGAAGGTTCGGTCGGCATTGGTCGTGCCTTCGGTCACGATCGTGTTGACGTCGGGTAAGACCGTGTCGTTGGCCGCGCGCACGGCATCGGCAGACGTGAGAGCGGCATTCGCCGTCGTCAGAGCGGATAACGCACTCAAGAGAGTGCAAAAAGTCCCACGGTTGAAAGAAGTAAAACGCATAAATAATTTCCTAACGGATACGCTTTATCGCTTGTTTGTGCCGGAGGTGTCGGATGACTTCGTCGGTCGGAAGTCGGGCGCATCGGCTTCAGAAAGGTCAATGACGTGCGCCAAGTCAAGTTCTTTCAAGGCCTCACGCAGATATCGCCGCATGAGCCGCGAAGGCGAATGAAGCGCGACCTCTTGCAGGGCTTTGACGGGCGAAAAGGTGCCGAGCACCAATTCATGGCGAGGTTCGGCGCTGTCGGGACCGTCCACGGTGACCAGCACGGACGGCGCCGTGAAAGGCGTTTTCGGTGTTTTTTCTTCAAAGGCTTCAAGCGCACGGCTCACCTCTCGAAAACTTGCCGGATCGACCGCAGACGGAACGCCGGCTTTCAATAAGGGAGAGAGGCGTTTGGCAATCTCGGGACGATCGGCGGCGAGATGGCCGTCGGGAAGTTTTGCCATCGGTAAGCCTTTAAAAAGGATGCGAACGGGAAGGCTTTTAAGACGCTCTGCTTCGCCGGCAAGTTCCTCGAAATAGAGCCCGGGCAGTCCCGAATCGGCCAGAACGGTCACGGATACCGTCGGTCGGAAGGCGTCTTCAATTGCTTCCCAATCGTTCAAGGTGAGGTTCCCTAAGGAATCGATCGTGATCGTTTCGCCGATCTCGCGTCCCTTTAAAAGCTCGATGGCGGTGTTTGCGGGTGTTAGTAAAAAAACTTCATTCGCAAGTTCCGATGATTGAGCGAAAGACGCCGCCAAGAAGAAGGTCACCGGAAAAGCGCTTTGAAAAAGACGGAGAATCCGGATGTTGAAAAAATCGGTCATGCTCTTACTCCTCTCGATTGCTCGGTTGAGTGAAGCGAAAACGAACCGTGCCCCGGGTATCGAGCCTGAGGGGGCGCTCGAGTCCCGTCACCTTTGGCGGAAGGGCCGTATCCGGCAGGCCGTCGGCGTTTAAGGCCGGCGAAAAGGTCACGATGTCTTTGGCCGTCAAACGAACCAGTGCGGGGCTGGCGTTAAGGCCGAAGCGACGCGTGAGAACCGCGCCCTGATCGGCAAAGACACGGGACTTCAAGAGGCCCGTCATGTCACGGACGCTGCCGCCCGTCAAGACGACGCGCAAGTTCGCCGGCATGCCTAGGGCTTTTCCCCATTCCTCTTCAAGCAAGCGGGCAAAAGCGACTTCGGTGGGACGAGTCGCATCGAGAAACAAGTAATGTCGGGCAAAGGCCGAGAGCCGCTCGACGGGAAAAGTCGAGGGCAAGACGCGCGTTTGACCGTTCACCGTCACGCTCAGGGTTTCTTTGCCCGTTGCGGCCTCAAGTCCAAAGGCAAAACCCGTGGGTTTTGTCTTTAAGGTCGTCTTTCTGGCAGGCAAAGGCGAGGGCGGCAGCGTCGGGTCGGTGGCCCAACGACGCAGTCGCAATGCTTCGGCTTTCATTCGATCGGCCCATTCGCCGTTTTTGAGGGCTTCGTCCGCACGGGTTTCGATCACCGTCAGCCACTCGGGATCGGTATCGGCGACAACGGCATCGGGCAAACGATGCACCGCCGCGAGGGTGAGTTCGCCGCGCGGGCAGTAAGGCTGAGTGTCGGCATGCGCCGCGCCCGTCAAGGCGAAGGCGAGAGCAAGTGCCGCGATCGGCGTCGCATTCGTTGTTTTCAAGGGTTTTGTCATCGTCCTTTTCCTCACTTTCCCGTCAGGCTTCGCAAGCCCGGTCCCGCACAGCAGTCGCGTCGTCGCCAGAGAAGCACCGCGCCGTCTTCACCGCCCGGCGAAAAGCTCCGTCCGATGCCGCTCGCAACCAGGGTGCGTCCCATCGGATGACAACAGGTGCCGTCGCGTGATTTGTCGCCTCTCGTGGGGTAAATGATTTCCGTGCGCCAACGGGATTTCTTCAAAATCGGCGTCCAGTAGGGGCCGCACTGGCCTCTCTTGCCGTCTGCGCTCCAAAGAAGGCCCTCACGCGAGAGCTTCATGGCAAAGCGGTGAGCCATGAGTTCCCAGACGGCGGCGTGCGAGACGGCCGAAGCGGACCAACCGGTCAAGGGAAAAACGAGCCCGCGGCAGCCCGAACACCAGTAGAGTTCGTCGATCGGCAGCCCTGTCGATGCGGCCGTACAGTCCGCGGCACAAGCGGTAACGGTCACGGGATTTACAAACAAGGCGGCTTCGGGAGCGAGTAAGAAGCTCGCCACCGTGTCGTCCCAAAGGGGATCCAATTCCGACAGATAAGCGAGGTCCCAGGGCATCTGCTCCAAGCAGCTTTCGTCGAGCAAGGCTTCCAAAATGAAAATCCAGGGCGTGTTAAACCAATGCACCTGACGAAAGTCCGTGTGTCTTCTCATCGAGCCGTCACCCGTTTTGGCATGCGCTTGGGTGTGAGACGACAAACGCAGGCCGTCGAGATTCAATTGCGCGCCGCCCATGGTCGGCAGACAGCCCGGATGACGCACGATTTCAACCGTTCGCAAAGGTTCCCAGAAGGAAAAATTCACGCCCGCACGCATGTTCGTGCCCTTGCCGCAGACGCAAAGCGGCGCCGCATCGGTTTTCGGATTCGGTAAGGCACCCGAGCCGCCCAAGGGAATCGTTCCGCCGATTTCAATCGGAAAAAGGCAGGACCAGCAGATGTCGGTCACGGGATTGACGATCTTGCCCGAGCAGGCGGCCGCCTTCGTCACATCCGCAGGCACGAGCGCCCAAAGCACCGAGGCGGAGATCAAGAGCACGATCTTTTGGAAAGCGAAGCTCATCGTCATGGCGCTCAGTCCTCGCTTTTCGGGGCATCGAAGCCTTCGTTTTCAAGCTCAGAGTCGGCCTCGCGTTCGACGTATTCCGCCGCCGCTTCTTTCATGGCATAACGATCGAGCGTGTCGGTCACGCTGTCTCTGAGGCGCAAAAAACTCTCCCGCTGACGAACGATCGCTTCCAACACCCGAGGAGAAAAAGTCGAGGCGTGCTTCACGACAAAAGAGTCGACCACGGGAAAGTCGCGCACGAGGTGGTAGCGTTCCGCCCAGGCACGGTAATGAACAGGCGTGCCGTTTCGTTCGCTGTCCGCGACGACATTGTCAAAACGGGTCAATAAGCCCATTTCCGCGAGCGTTCTCATCCAAACGGGAGCCGGTGTCGGACGCCAACGGCCTTTCTTTCTCGCTTCGCGCGCGTCGATCATCCCGATTGAGGCGGTCATGGTGAAGCCGCCGACCCGGGGTTCGAGCAAAACGGGAAAATGATCGATCGAAAAGAGCGCGCGAAGCCATGCCCGTTCGTCAACGAGGAACGGAATCTCGAAGGCATCGAAGGGGTTCGACTCGACGGTCTGTTCATTCGTGCCCGGTCTTTTAAGAGGCGGACAGAGCATGACGCCGATGGAAGGATCGGCGGTCCACAGGTCGCCCACCAATTTCGCCGAATAAGCGGACAAGGCGTCGATCGCCAAGATTGGTCGTCTGTCCGCCCAGAGGCGCGAAGCTCTCGGACCGAAAGCGGGGACGCTCGCCATGGCTTCGTTGATGCGCTCGCGTCGTTCGGCCGTTTCGGCCTTGGCCCAGCGAACGATCCCCAAGGTTCGCGACGTTTCTCTCGAGACCAGATGCCCGTCGTGCTGGGCATCCCAGGGGATCGTGCCGTTCGTTCCCAAGAGGTGCATCATGACTTCGGGCGTACGCGCGGCTTCCAGAGCCAAACGGAGAGCGTCGTTACCGGGGTCCTTGAGACAGGCACGCTTGGCACCGTTGATGCGCGAACGAGAAAATTCGCCGAGACGAAGAAGAAGCGTTTCCACGTCCCGCACGTGCACGGCCTCCATGAGGGATTCGACTTCACGGCGCTTGCCGTGAGCGTTTTTAAAGCCCTCGAGTGCCAGGGCAAAGAGCATGCCCGTCACGTTTTCGGTGGTGACGTTCGGGCGATCGTCGAGAAAATTCTTCAACTGCGAAGTGAGGAAGCCGGCCGTTTCATTGTCCGGCCACGAAGCGACGCGGCGTCGCAGTGCGTGTTCGTAATCCTGCTGACGGGGTTCTCGAAAAGGCGTGATGACGCGGTCGGTATTTTTCGTCGGACGGCGGTCGACGTCGGTGACGGTCTCTTCATCGGAGAGCGGGAGAGCGTCGGGCTTTCGATTGGTGGTCATGGCGTTGTCCTTTCTTGTGTTGAGGCCGATTCATCGGCGGTTCTTGGCGGGTTGCCTCGGGGTTTGATCCGAGGATCGGTCTTCGGCCTTGAGCCATTGGTTGAGCAAATCGCGCAAGGCCGCCGACTCAAGACCCGAGAGACCCAAAAGGGCTTTCACGTCTTCCGTGATGTCGAGAGTCTGAGTCGCCAAGGGATGCTTTTCTTCGCCCGCCGAGGGAATGGCGAGTACGGTCGACGCGCTCATGACGGGCGCGCCCAGACGGTCCGCCGCTTCTTTTAAAGCGGCGCGGAAATGAAGATCCGTCAAAAGGCCAGGCAGAGGACGACCGTCGGCATCGAGCAAAGAATCCGGCAGATAAAAGGGCGAAATCGCAATCGGTGCACGGCGATGCGTATGCGCTTTCTGATCCAAAAGATTGGCGAGAACCATGAGTTCCCGAACGTCTTCTTCGCGGACGATCGCGGCAATCGCCACGGGTGTCGATTCCGCGACGATTGAGGGAAGGGCAATCCTTGCCGATAGCCAGCCCGAGACCGCACCGATGACGGCGACCGTCAGGCTCGTCAAGGCCAAGCGAAGCGAACGGTCCGTACGCCGCCACCGAGAGGCGAGAGACGAGGCTGTCGATCGGGTTCCTTTTCCTGCGGTCATGCCGTGCCCGTCGGATCCCTTGACAGCATCGACCTGCACGGGTCGTCCGTCTTCCGTTCTCCACTCGCGAAGCGGCATGGGAGCCGGAAAGCCGGCGACCGTCGTGTCGGTCCCGGTGCCGAGGTTTTCTCGGACGTCGCGAGGGCGGTGCTGTTCGGGAATGTCGCACCCTTTCCTTTCATGGGTCGCAATCACGGCCTTTTCCCAAGCGTCCATGCGCATGGCATAATCGGCTTCGGG
>JAHHRG010000078.1 GCA_020025965.1 Sutterella sp. | reverse complement strand
AAGATTTAGCCGAACAGCTCGCCTCGCGAGAACAGTCGGAACTTGAAGCCGTCAAGGCGCTCTCCCTTGAGTTGCAAAATACCAAGGCTGAGTGGAGTCCCGAAGTCATTGAAAATTTTAACACTGCCACCAAAACGATCCTAACCAAGACCCATGAATCCATATTATCGTCCAAGACAGACAACGTAGATAAGGATTTCGTCACCGGGCTCATCCTTCACCACAAGGGCATTATGCAGCTCTCGGATGAAATCCTGAAAATCACGAAGAATGATCAGGTTACAACGCTTGCCAATAACCTCAAATTGACGCAGGAAAGCGAAATTAAGATTCTTCAAGATCTGTTAGCGAACCTCTAAATTATTTCAGCCTTCCCCTTCTAAAAACTAAGGTCCTTATTCTTCATGATCCGGAATAAGGACTTTTTTCTTGTTGCGAGACAAAAACGACAAGTTCTCCCCGGTACACTCTTGCATTGTTAACAATTTACTTTCTCCTAACAGTAGGAGCTTGTGCCGTTCCCAAACCTTCTCACAAAAAAGGAGCCTATCTGCCTCGCCATACCCCAAAAATGGATCGCGGATTATTTAATCCCAGGCATGACGTTGCTCCCAAAAACAACGTCATTATTTTTAGTACGCGCCTTTACTACAAGAAAGACAAATTGCTCGGCCATTTTTCCGACTCTCATATCTAACAGACGATAAGCTCGATTCGAAGACCAATCGCCGGTGTCTCTGTTCTTGATCGCTTCAAAGATGCTTTAGCTCTTTACCCCTCGTTGAAGACCTGAGCCCACTGCTGGAGCGTGATGGCATCACGCCAACACATCGGGTCTCCCCAATAAGGGAGATAATGAATCCGCGCCTTTTTAACAGCGTCAATGTCACTCAATGCGGGTTCTTCATGAACCGCCTTCTGAATGGCTGTCGTCACCGTCATTGCATCACCCAAAACAGCAATCGCATCGGGGTTCGTGCGTAAGAGTGCCGACAAATCATTTACCGACATGACACCCGGCATGATGACTTCACCACCCTCGTCTGTCGCCGTATTCACCATACCGAAATATTTCGCAGTTAGGGCGCTCAATTCGCTCTTATCGGTTAAGGCAAACAGATAAGTTTCCTGCGTGATACCCTGACGAATTCCCATAAGATAAAGCACACGAAGGCCGAGCTGAACTTTCATGTCTTTTAGGAGTTCGAATCGTGTTTCACGATCCTTGATGATGCGCTCGGCCTGCTTTTCTTCCCCGAACATCTCGCCCGCACGGCGTAGATTTTCTTCGACAGTTCCATTCACATCAAGGACCTTCACTTCCAAGCCCATTCCTCGAAGTTCTTCCACCATATCTGCAGGATTCAAATCGGTCGCGCGGTTGTCTTCGAGAAGGATGTATTCGGCCGGAATTTTCTTCGCCGCTGAAAACAGGATCTGACGCTTGTGTTTCATCGCACAAGCCGTGCATTCGAGAAGCTTTTCAAACGGGTGATAGAGTTCGATTGATGGAATTTCACCGCCGATCAAGCCTACCGGATGAATCTGAAGTGCAGACAAAAGTTCCGTTGCTTTGTCACCGACAAAAATGGCCTTTTCGTAACGCGGGAAAGGAAAAAACTGATTGAGCATAATAGGTTCCTTATTTAGCCTCGCGAGCGAGAGTCACGACTCGGTCGGCAATGGGAAATAGCGGTGATTGGTGTGAAATCATCACAACAGCGGTCTTAGGCAAGAGGCAGACCATCTTACGAAGAATATCGCCTGCGAGCCGATCGTCAATAGCGGACGTGGGTTCGTCCATCAGCAAAACGGCGGGCTGTCGACGAAGCGCGCGAATCAGCGCCAGACGCTGTTGTTCGCCGCCCGACAGCTTCTGAGCCCAATCGCAGACAGTATCAAGCGAATGAGCGAGAGACCCGAGTTCAACAATTTCCAGCCATTTTGCCGCCTCTTCGTCCGAAAGGCGCTCAGGTGCGTCCGGATACGCAAGGTTGGCGCGCAGACTTCCCTTCATCGTGTAGGTTCGCTGCGGCAGCCAAAAGATGTCGTGAGCCTCGGCAATGCGGCCTCGGTAGTCGGAGAAGAACCCCGCCAGGGCTTTCAATAACGTCGTTTTCCCTATTCCGGATTCCCCCGTCACAATCGTAAAACTTCCGGCTGTGAGATCAAAAGCCGCATCAAGCTTAAAAATCGAGCCGTCGTGCGAAGGAACATTCAGAACCACATCGGTCGAGAGGCCCGATTGATTATCGACAATACGGCCGCGATTGTCGTCACGAAGACGGTCAGCTTCGGCCAAGCCTTCTTCCAAAACACGCAGACGCTCGTAGGTTGCGGCCAAACGTGCCAAATCGTCATAGGCAAAAATAAACCAGGAGAGCGATCGCGCCACATCGACAAAGGCTCCGCGGATCTGCATCAGCCCGCCCATCTGAATGGTGCCTGCCACGAAACTCGGCAGTGAGAAGAAAATCGGTGCCAAGTGCGTCACCTGTCCCAAACCGACAGTGAAGTAATCAAGGTCTCGCTGCTTTTTGACGAGCGCAATCAAAATATCCAGAACGGATTTGAATCGAACTCTCAACTGCGCCACTTCTGCGTCTTCCCCGCCCGCCCCTGCAATGGCATCAGCATGACGGCGCTTTTCCATCAATGCGGCACGAAGGTTCGCTTCCTGATGCTGACTTTCGACATTCAGAACCTTCAACTTTCGCCCGATCAAATGCGTAATGCCCGTAGAAATCAAGGTGTAGGCAATACAGAGCCAGAACATATAGCCCGGAATCTCAAGGCCTAAGACGGTGACCGCCCCTGAGAGTTTCCACAAAATCACGGAGAAACTTCCGATCGTCAGCACTGAATCGAAGAAACTGAAAGCGAGGTTGACAGTCAGAGACACTAAGGCGCGTACGTCTTCCGTAATACGCTGGTCGGGATTGTCTGGTTCGTGTCCGCTCTCTCGCAGAAGGTAATGCGCACTTTTCTTTGAAAGCCAGCGATCGAAAAAGATATGCGTCAAGTCTCGGCGCATCGCGAGGATCAGGCGCTTTTTAAGGTATCCCGCCGTCACCAAAAGAAAAATAATTGCCGTAGCCAACCCAATAAAGTAGAAAAGCTCTTCGTAAATCGCCGCCTGATCGACCTGTTGCAAGGCATTGAAAAAACGACCGTTCCATTCGTTCATCGCCACTGCGAATTTCACGTTGACGGCATAGGCAGCCAACAGAACGCCGAAGAGAAGCCATAAACCGATTCTTTTCGCAGAGAACAGATATGTTCTCAATAAGTGACTTAAACCAGATTGCATATCGCCAAACTTCGAAAAAGGCTGTAAGAGAGAGCTTTCTAAAATACAGGGGATTTCCCCTAAACGTTAAATTATAAGCTATTCGGCATCATTAGAATGAGAATATTTTTCAATTCTGTCCCATGCAGTTACCCTAAACAATCCCCTTATGAAATACAAAAACCCTCAAAAATCTCTACTCGCTATCGCCGTTTCGATGGCTGCCCTGTCGATGAGTGCTGGCAGCAACGCCGCTGAAATGAAAGCCGAACAGGAAGTGACGGAAATTGCTCCGATCGTCGTGACGGCTTCACGCACCGAAAAGTCGATTTATGAAGCTCCGGCTTCCATTGTGCTTATCGACCAGAAGACTTTCCGCGAAATTCAGCCGCAGTCGATCGGTGAAATCCTCGATACGGTTCCGAACGTGACCGTCTTCGATTACACGAATCCGATTTTCTCCAAGATGCAGATCCGTGGTGCAGACGCTAACCAGATCACCTATTTGATCGACGGCGTTCGCCAGGACAACTATTCCTATACCGGTACGCGTCCTAACGGCTTCTTTATCGATCCTTCGATGGTGAAGCAGGTTGAAGTCCGCCGCGGCGGCGGTTCTTCTCTCTACGGCAACGGCGGTATCGGAGGTACGGTTTCCCTGCAGACGAAGTCCGCTGCCGATCTTCTGGAAGACGGTAAAGATTTCGGTGCCACTGTGAAAGCCGGTTATTCCGACGCGAACAAGGAATGGGCTGAAAGCGCCTACCTCTACGGCCGTCAGGGTCTGTGGGATGTTGTTGTGGGCTACACCCGCCGCGACGGTGCCGAAGGCAAGCAGTCCGATACCGGCAAGCGTAGTAAAACCAAATATGACAGCGAAGCTGACAGCTTCATGACCAAGGCCGCTTTGAACATCACAGACGACAACACCGTCACGGTCTCATACAATTACGACCGTTTTGAAAGCGATGAAGGCGAACGCGTTTATCGCATTCTGGAAAACAAGCAGCACCGTATTGCCGCTGCTTGGGAGTACACGCCGAGCGAATTGGTCAATATTGATGCCCGCCTTCAGTACTCGAAGGCCGACAACGTCATGATGACGAACGAATACGTCGTCGGTGTGTTGAACGGCATCGTGCCGAACTATGATGACGACTTCGAATCGATCAGCGGTAACGTTCAGAATACTTCCAATTTTGAACTGGCCGGCATGAAGCATGCCCTCACCTACGGTTTCGACTTCTCCGTGACCGAACAGAAATCTTGGGATCCGGTGTGGAACAATGCTGACCCGACGCGTCCCGACTCCAAGGGTTATGACAGCGGCGTTTTCGTTCAGGACGATATTGTTCTCAACGATTACTTCTCCATCACGCCGGTGATGCGCTATTCCTACTATAAGCGCGAATCCAATGCTGGGATTCCCGATCAGGACGACTCCAAATTCACGCCGGGCGTGACGCTCACATTCCAGCCTCTCGATCAGGTCTCCTTCTACGGCTCCGTCAACACAGGCTATCGTCCACCCATCCTCGACGAAATGTTCTACAGCATGTGGAAACCCGATTTCGTGACGTTGCCCAGCGGCGTTGTGGTACAGACGCCTGTTGTGGTTAAGGCCAATCCCGATCTGAAGCCGGAAGAATCCGTCAACTACGAAATCGGTATGAACCTATTGATGGACGGCCTTCTCGCCGACGACGACCGCCTGAACTTCAAGTTTGCCGCCTTCTATGACGATGTTGAAAATCTGATCAATCCGGTTCTTCTTGATACGGAAGTATCGTTCGGCCCGAACGGCATGGTCATGACCGATATTTGGCAGACGCAGAATATCGGCGATGCCGAACGCAAGGGTATCGAAGTCTCCGCCGACTACGCAGTCGGTGCCGCTGAATTCCAGGCTGCTTACGGCATGGTTCACGCTTACAACAAGCAGACTGACCGTCGCATTTCCGGTGTGACCCCGCAGACCTTCAGTCTCCGTGCCGCCTACACGCTTGAAGCTTGGAACCTCACGGGCTGGTACCGCTATCGTTGGAATGATAAGACGCCGAAGAGCTCCGAAGTTGACCACGATGCCTTTGATACGCATTCCATTGGTCTGAGCTGGACTCCGACGATTCAGGGTATCGCCAATCTTTCGGCCGACATTGCTCTTGAAAACCTGACAAACGAAAAGTACACCTACGGAATGAACTCCACCGGTTGGGGTCGCACAGTTCGCGCTTCACTGACCGCCCGCTTCTAAAGCGTTCGTTTAGTTAGTCCAAATAAAAGCCCCGACGAGGCATCAGCTTCTCGGGGCTTTTAAGTATCTGCACAAAATGATTCGCTTCTTTTCAGAAGCCGGCTCTCCAAAACACCAAAAGCCCGACATCGTCTCTCAGCCATTGATTCGAAGAACGATTCGGGCTTTCCTTTTATTTGAAGAGCGTTTTAACGTCTCTGCAATTCGGCCAACTTCATCTTAAAGGGAATGATGGAGAGGATCGCCACCAGCGCAACCGCTCCGATAATTTCGAACCCCGGATGGTAGCTGATACCTTCGGCGACACGGCGGGCAACAAACGCATAGTCCGTTCGAATCCATTCCAGCGCATACATCGTCATGATGCCGATCTGCAGATAATAAGCCGAGCGGCTCTTCACAAAGAGAAGACCGATCAGAAGAAGCGGAATGGCCGCGACGGCATAGCCGAAATGGTGAAAAAGAAGATGAGCTCCAAAAACAATGTGGCTCAGGATCGGGAGAATGAAGAGTGCTTTTTTCATAATATTTTGCTTTTCGGAGAAAAAAACCGAGGGATTTTTGGAGAATACATCATTCTCGAGAAAAATGCCTTTCATTTGTGAAAATGATTCGCACCCGGCGACCGCGACTTTTCAGAGGTACGCCCTGCTTTCGTCTTGCAAACATTTAGCAAACACTTTTTCCGCCCTTCCCAACCTCACCGAGCGTGCTTTTTTTAGAATGACATCAATTCTGTTCTATGCTCATATCATTCTTGCGCCTCCGGAAACGCCATTATGCTTCGACGTTCTCTGTTGCTTTCCTCACTCTCCTTTGTTCTCTCCGCCAGCACGCTTTCAGCCGATCTTCGTGCGGACGAATCCGCCGACTCAACCGCGCCCGCCTCCTGTCTCACCTGCCGTCATACCGATAAAAATCCCGAATTCGTGAAGTGTCTTTCGCAATGCATGACGCAAAAAGACGGCATCGGACTCGCACCGATCGAAACGGACGACATCCGTCTGACGCTTCGTCGCTGGACTTTTACCGAAAACCCCGACGCGGGTTACGGCAAAGCCGTGAAAACCGCCACGCTTGACTCGGATTCGGCTTTCAGAGCTTTCAACCGCCGGGTGGAACCGAAACTCGTTCTCACGCGAGAAAGAAGCGGGCAAAAACGCATTTATCTGGACTTAAATCCTGCGAAACTTTCGCCTTTTGGAACACCCGTTCGAGTTCGCATTAACCGAGGAAAACCTTTCGTCATTCCGGGCACGGCGGTGTGGGCGAACCACGCCTTTCTGATCGATGATCCGAACTTCTATCGGGAAATCCAAAGAACCGAGCGCCTCACTTTTTCCGTTGAAACCGTGGGGACGATGGAAGAAAACGTACACTTTGATACCGCAGACATTCGCCGCGTATTCCGTTGGCTCGACGGCCATCCATAACGTCCCGGTTTGATGCTCCCCTCCCAAATTTTGGGAGGGGATTCTGGAGATCCTGCGAACA
>JAHHRG010000077.1 GCA_020025965.1 Sutterella sp. | reverse complement strand
GGTACGGTTGAGATTCCTTTGCGAACGCTAGTGCTTTAGGTTGTTTGCTTGAGCTTTTTTGGATGCCGCTGCGGGTGGCAGAGATTTTTGCGGCCCGGCGGTTCCATACCTTTCATGAAAAAAATACCTGTCTGGAAAGGATAGCCACGGAATGGCGAAGGTATGCAGAAGGGCACAAAGACCGTCATAAGGATGGACAATACCAGACATATTTCAGACCCGTTTGAGCTCATCACTCTCGAAAACATACTGAACCAAGCCAATATGCTAGCCACACTCAGACGTGTGGAATCGAATAAAGGGACACCGGGAATTGACAGAAGGGAGGCACCGCAATTGCGTGAATATCTGCTCCTGTACCCCTGCCAGGGAACTTTCGAGAGCGATTAGGCACGTATAAAACGTCGTCGGTCAAAAGGGGGCAGTATTTCTTTTGGCTTAACCTTGCAGCTAATCTTCAGGAATGGAAATAGCACTTTAGAAACCGCCCACTACCGAACGGTACGGTGAGTGGTGTGAGAGGACGGCGTAGAAAAATAATTCCACGCCTCCTACTTGATCGAGGAAGAAATAGGCGAAGCGGGCAGACTGTGCTTGAAAGCAATTTAAAGAGGTCCATAAGAAGAATTCGTGAGCTTCTGTCATTCGAGCAAAGCGCAGAGGGCTTACTCGTGATGCAGGTGTTCGTGCGTCACCATCATTTTTGCAATCACGCCCATTAGCGTTAAAAGAACGGCGATAAAGAGGAAGCAAGCCTTCAGGGAAAAGAAGTCGGCAATGTAACCGAGCAAAGCCGGCCCCAACATCAGACCGCCGTAACCGAAGGTCGTTACAACCGTCACGGCAGTCGTCGTATCCACGCCCTTGATGCGACTCGCAACCGTAATCAGAATCGGGGCGATATTGGCGACGCCGAAACCCATCGCAAAGAGTGCAATAAAGAGCACGACAGGCGTAGGCCAGATCACCATAGCGAGAAGCGCCAGGACGTCAACGAGCATGCCGCCATAAAGAACTGCTTCGGTGCCGATTTTCTTCACAAGACTGTCACCGATCAAGCGGGACAGAGCCATAGCCAACACAAAAACAGTGTAACCGAAGCCAGCGGCTTTTAAAGGTGTACCGCCTTCCTTTGTGAGGTACATAGCCCCCCAGTCGAGCATAGCGCCTTCTGCCAAGAAGGCCGTGGCACAGATCCCTGAGACGACGAGGAGAAGGCCCTTTGGGATCACAAAAGTAAAGTGTTTGTGCTTGATATCTTCAAAGGCTCGATCGTTTTCAATATGTTGAAGTGCGTAGATCAAAACAGCACCGAGGGCGAACATCAGGAAGGTGACGCTACCAAGGAGCGGCGTGTTGATGATGAGTAATAAAGAAAGAAGACCGGCGGCCGACACTTCGCCGATAGAATAACAGGCGTGAAGGCCGGATAAAATAGGATACCCTACAGCTTTTTGAAGACGCGTGCCGTAAATATTGACGGACACCTCAAGACAACCGAGAGTGATACCGTAAGCGAGGAGCGCGACGCATTCGAAGTAATAGCCTGGCATCCAGGCGAGCATCACAAGGAGAAGACATGAAAGGAGTCCAGAGAGTCCCAGAGCGGTGCGCGAGCCGAATTTGGCTGTGAGCGTGCCGGCAATCGGCATGCCGACAAATGAGCCGATTCCCAAGCCTAACAGCAAAAGTCCCAGATGCGACGGTTCGAGCGAGAGGTTGTTTTGAACAAAGGGAATAATTGGCGCCCAACAAGCTACCGTAAAGCCGCCGGTGAAGAATCCGACACGGGCGGCATTGATTTTGCGACGAAACTTTTGTTGAGCTCCGTCCACATATTTAGGATTGATCTCCGTGGTGGAACCGACGCCAGTGAGCGAGGAAATATCAGCAATCGCAGTGGATTCTACGCGCGGCGTTTGCCGGTCGATGGAAGACATAAAACTCCAGTGAAAAAACAAACAGGAGTATTATCCTATCAAGGATATATCTAGTACAAGATCGACTTAATCATAATGTTGATAGATGCTGATAGAAGAGGGTTGTAAAAGAATGAGTTTACGAATTGACGAACTGAAAAGTTTTATCGCTGTCGCTGACGAAGGGGGGTTCTCCGCCGCCGCGCGACGTCTTGGCAAGGCTCAATCCGTCATTTCGACCCATATTGCCGGGATGGAAAGTGAATTGGGTTTCAAGCTTTTCGAGCGTACGCCCGCGCCCGTGATGACTGACGTTGCTGCGGAGTTGCTTCCATCGGCGCGCCGTGTCATAGCCGAGGCAGATCGTTTTGAGAGTCGCGCTACTGCTTTGTATCGTCTACCGCATCCGGTTCTCTATATGGGGGTGGACATGGGGCTCGAAATTCCGCTGATTCTCGATATTGTGCGCAATTTCGCTCGTGATTTCCCGGATGTGCGCCTGCAGGTTGAAAACATTGCCTCGTCCGAAACAGACTGGTTTTTTAAAAAGCTCGATATGAAAATGGCCCTCATTTTCTCGAGTCGTGCGGCCTTGGATGTTGACGAATATGTGTTGGGGCATGCGCCTGTGTGTATATGTGTGTCCAAAAAACACCCGCTGGCGGATCTAGAGCATTTGACGCTTGACGATTTGCGCCGTTACCGACAGATAGTTGTGGCGGTGCGAGACGGTGATGCACCGATTACGTCGCTTTCTGACGATCACTGGGAAGTTGACTCGGGCGTTTGGGCGATGGGGCTGGTCGCACGTGGGATCGGGTGGACGATTTTGCCGCGCTCGATCGTCCTTTCACAGCCAGGGGTGCGTACACAGTGCGTGCTCTTGGAACCGCCGATAGAATTGCCACCAGAACGACTTGTTCTTCGTTGCAAACGCGACGAGGTACCGAAAGCTTATGTCGATTGGTGGTTCAGAAGTCTCAAGAAAGCGATTGATAAGAGTTTGAAGAAGGTATGAGCTTTCCAAAGCGTCTGAAAGGTCGCACGAGACACGATGTTGGGGAACCTCAACTGAAAACGGCGGGCATTCTCTTCGTTTGTTGCTTGTGACTAATGAAACTCTCTTTCGCTTGAGCCGCGAGATGGACATTCTTTCAACATTTTCGACGTCAAAAGATTTACAATAATAAATTCACTTTTCGCTCATCTGTTATCGGTGGCCTCAAGATGGATTGGCTTCTAACACTTTTTTCCGATTCGAGCTCTTTCACACATGCGCTCCTTGCTTATTCGATCATCATTGCTGTCGGCCTCTGGGTCGGGCGTTTTAAGATTGGGGGAGTGTCTCTTGGCGTTACCTGCGTGCTTTTTTTGGGCCTGATTGCCCGCTATTTGGGCGTTGAAATTGATGCGCAGATTATTGGCTTTTTCCGTAATTTCGGTCTCGTTCTCTTTGTGTTCTTCATCGGCCTACAGGTGGGCCCTTCATTCTTTACTACACTTAAAAATAATGGCTGGGGCTTAAACGGTCTCATGATACTGTCGCTCTTGGTGAGTATCTTGCTCACGATAGCAATCTGGATCTTCACTGGCGGGGCTCTCGATTTGCCGCAACTTCTGGGCGTGCACTTCGGGGCCGTGACGAGTACACCTGGTTTGGGGGCAACTCAGGAAGCTTTAGCTACTCTGGGCTATCAGGGTGACATTGCCGTGGGCTATGCCTGTGCCTACCCTGTGTCGATTATCGGTGTGATTACGGTGCTTCTCATTATTCGAAAACTCTACAATATTGACATGGCGGCCGAAGAAGAGGTCTGGGTCGAAAATCAGAAAAAGCGCGCTCAGACGCCGATCTATTTTCACACGACCGTGACGAACCATGCACTGGATGCTCATACGTTGCGAGAAATCCGCAATCTCGTGGGGCGTCACTTTATTTGCTCGCGCATTCTGAACAAGGGCGTAATTACAAGTCCGACGGCCGATACGGTCGTGCACGATGGTGACAAACTCCGTATTGTCTCGGCCCCCAAAGATAAGGAAGCTATCTGTTCTTTCTGTGGCGAAGAAGATAAAGAGATCGATTTGGCCACCGAACATTCGCCATTGGTGTCTCGCTTGATCCGAGTCACCCGTGAAGAAGTGAACGGTATTTTGATCGAAGACCTGCATCTCTCCAGAATGGACGGTGTCAACATAACGCGTGTGAATCGTTCGGGAGTGACGCTTTTGCCGTTTGATTCTCTGCGTTTGCAGTTGGGCGATACGCTCAATTGTGTGGGACCGACGAATGCTGTCGCGCGGTTGGCCGCTTTGATGGGTAATCAGGAAAAGCGTTTGGAACGCCCTAACGTCTTTGCGATTTTCGTGGGGATTGCCTTTGGGCTGGTGATTGGGAGCCTTCCAATCAGCTTCCCGGGCATGCCCGTGGCGATCAAGTTGGGCCTTGCTGGTGGGCCACTCATTGCGGCCATTCTCCTTAGCTACTACGGCCCTCGGTTTCATTTGGTGACCTATACGACAGTTTCCGCCAATCTGATGCTGCGCGAATGGGGGCAGACCTTCTTTCTGGCGAGCGTCGGTCTCGGCGCAGGGCATCTCTTCTTCGATGCTTTCGCGAATGGCATCGGCTGGGTGTATATGGCCATCGGTTTCGTCATTGCCGTAGTTCCGATGCTTGTGATGTCAATCGTCGGTCGTCGCTTCATGAAATTGAATTTCCACACAATTGCGGGTCTCATTGCTGGGAGCTCGACGAGCAGTTCATCATTGAGCTTTGTGAACAGTCTGTCCGAGCGCGGTCTTGCCGTCCTCGCGTACTCGACCGTTTATCCCTTGGCCATGTTCCTGCGCATCATTTCCGGTCAGATTGTTCTTCTTCTATTCTTTGTTGCCTAGGAGAAAAACGGACGGGAAGGATCCTTGTTTTCATAAGAAATATCCTGTTAACGGGCGTGTTTAAAAAAACATGCCCGTTTGCTTTTTATCGCCTCTCCAAAGCATTCGAAGCCGTTCTATTAGGGTTTATCACCTAGCTATTGAGAAAAAAGGGGGTTAGCCTTTGAAAGTAAGGAATTTTTATGGAGGCTTTCTCATGTTTAAAACAAGAACATTAGTTTTGGCCGCTTTGGTAGCGCTTGCGACAGCGGGGTGCAGTCAGTCGGAACCTGAGGTGACGAAGGCTCCGTGCACCTTTACGCCGGGTACCTATACGGCGACCGTGAACGGCCACAATGCTCCTATGACCGTTAAGGTTACAGTCTCTAAAGATCGTATCGAAACGATTGATGTTTCCGACAACCTCGAAACCATCGGTGTTGGGAAGGTTGCGCTCCAGAAGATGAGCGACAAGATTATTCAGTATCAGTCTCTGGGGGTTGATGCCATGACGGGCGCAACGCTTTCCAGCTTTGCTCTTCGCAACGGCGTGAGCCAGTGCTTGAAGGAAGCCAAGGGCGATATGAAGGCCTTGAATAAGCAGGTCGAACAGCATCCTGTCGGCGAACTC
Source organism: Sutterella sp. (assembly GCA_020025965.1). GTDB lineage: Bacteria > Pseudomonadota > Gammaproteobacteria > Burkholderiales > Burkholderiaceae_F > Sutterella. Next base: position 1,673 of record JAHHRG010000077.1, on the reverse strand, counting down.
AAGCTTCAGGCTGATGTGGTCGTTGTCGGCGGTGGCGGTGCCGGTTTGGCGGCTGCTATTTCCGCCCATCAGGCCGGGGCCAAGAAGGTTGTGGTGCTTGAAAAGCAAGGCTTCCTGGGCGGCTCAACGAACGTCTCCGAAGGCGCATTGAACGCCGTTGACCCGAAGCGTCAGGGCAAGCTCGGTATTGAAGACTCTCATGAAAAGTTCTACGAACAGACCATGAAGGGCGGACACGACAAGGGAACGCCTGAAATGGTGAAGTATTTGACGGACAACTCGATGAAGGCCGTCGAATGGATGGAATCCTTGGGCGTTCAGTTTAAGGATGAAATCGGGACTGCAACGGGCGCCCTCTGGCAGCGCAGTCACTATCCAGCCACGCCGTCGGGCAACACCTATATCCGTACTTTCGAAAAGGTGATCGCCGACTCGAAGGGCGCTATTGAAGTCATTACCGATGCGCATGTCACCGACCTGATCATGGCCAATGACCGTATTTCCGGCGCTATTGCTGACAATTTCGGCCGCAAGGTGATCGTTTCGGCTAACCAGGGTGTCATTATCGCCACGGGCGGTTTCGGTGCGAACGTGAAGTTCCGCCAGGAAGTCAACACCGGCGTTTGGAAGCACGTGAAACTTGACGAAGCGCTTGGTTGCACGAACCTCAAGAATTCCGCACAGGGCGAAGGTCTTGTTTTGGCTGAAAAGTACGGTGCAGCTTTGGTGGGGTTGGACGACATTCAGATTCACCCTTGCGGTACCCCAGGTACGGGGTTGATGGAAAACATTCGTACGTCGGGTCGTAATCGTATATTCGTGAACATTAACGGCGATCGCTTCGTAAACGAAGGCGCTCCGCGTGACGTTCTTGCTCAGGGCATTATCGATCAGCCGGGTAGCACGTATTGGATCGTCGTCAACCACGTCCGTTACCCAAGCCGCGACTTTGTGGACCGCAACGGTGCGTCCATCAAGAACATGGTTGCGCAGGGCAGCGTCGTCGAAGCCGATACACTCGAAGCCTTGGCTGAAAAGACTGGTATGAAGGCCGAAAATCTGAAGGGCTCTATCGACAACTACAACAGCTTTGTTGACGGTGCCGTTGACCCGCTCGGCTTCGTCGCCAACAACAAGGCTGACGTGAAGTTGACCGAAGGTCCGTGGTACGCTTGCAAGAAGGTCCCGACCGTTCACCACACGATGGGCGGTATCAAGATCAACGAACACGCTCAGGTGGTCGGTGCTGACGGTAAGGTCATCAAGGGTCTTTATGCTGCCGGTGAAGTCACCGGTGGTATCCACGGCTCGAACCGCTTGGGCGGTAACGCCATCGCCGACTGCATGGTCTTCGGTTATACCGCAGGTCAGCAGGTCGTGAAGGATGCGAAGTAATCGCTTGATTTATTCGCGAATCTCTAACATTGGCTGTTAACTAGTGTGAAGGCCGTCTCTTCGGAGGCGGCCTTTTTCATGACGGGAATCGGAGCGGCTTTCGGGCTGACGGATAAAAAAGGTTCTTCTTGGAATTCCGGGGAACGCGGTAAAAGTAGTGGTCGTCGTGGAAACCGTAAGCACGGCGCTTTATTTGCTTGATCCGATTATTGACGCCCTCAAGAACCGAAGTGTTGATTTTGAACTCGCTTGAGGAAACGATGCCGTCGATGTCATTT
>JAHHRG010000076.1 GCA_020025965.1 Sutterella sp. | reverse complement strand
AAGGCGGCATACGGAAATTCCGTATCGAGGGTTCGAATCCCTCCCCTTCCGCCAGGATTTCTAAAAAGACGCTGTCGCGACCGACAGCGTCTTTTTTTTCGCCCGTTTTCTTCGGAACCCTTCGCCATGACCCGTTTTCGTCCTATCCCCGCCACCGGGAAAATGCCCGCCGTTGCGGTTTTCGACCTTGACCGGACCCTGATCGCCGCCGATACCACAATCTATTGGACCGACTGGCTCTTTGATCGCGGTCTCATTAAGGACATCTCCTACCGTCAGGTGAACCTTGACATGGTGACGGCCTACCATAAGGGCGAAATGGACTATTCGGACTATCTCCGCTCAATCATTCCCTTTATTAATCATCTGGGGCACGACAAACTGGTCCGACTCGTTGACGAATTCGTAACGGAGCGCGTCGCCCCGCTCGCCTTTCCCGAAGGCAAGGCCCGTATTGAAGAAGCCCGTGCGCTCGGCATGGACCTGATGATCATTTCCGCCTCCTGGGGATTCCTCACGCGCCCGATAGGCCGACTGCTTTTCGGGATTGAAAAGAGCTTTGCGGTTGAAATCGGTGAAGATGCGGCCGGTTACCTTACCCCCGAGATCGTAGGCCGAGCACCTTTCCGTGAAGGAAAGATTGCCAAACTCGAAGAAGAACTCGCCAAGATCGGCCGTACGCCGGCAGAAATCGTCTTCTTTACGGACTCTCGTAACGACCTGCCGATGGCTTACCTTTCGGGTGATTGCGAAACGGTCAATCCCGATCCGACCTTGAAGGCTGCCGCTCTCGAGAACGACTGGGTGATCAACCATTGGGAGCTTCCTTCCGACAATTGAAAGAGCTTTTGTTGACAATACTGTCGGCTTTCGTCGGCTAACTTTCGGCATATTCGAAAAACCGTCGTTTTTGCTTCTATTTCGCGCATCTAGGGACTTTTGCCGAGGGCAGACGGTGTTGCTTTCAGCTATAGTTGACCTCGTTGCGACCCGTGACCCGTCCATCCTCCCCAAGGCCCGAGGCTGCAAACGACAAGCAATAAAGACACACAAAGGTTCATTCATTATGACGTTTAAGAAAGCACTTCTCACCCTCTCGGCCGTTGCCTGCGCCGCCGCTTTCACTTCGAATGCCATGGCCCGCGACCTGCTCCGAGTCGGTACGGAACCCACTTTTGCACCGTTTGAGTTCCTCGATACGAAGAAGAACGAATTCACCGGTTTTGACATTGATTTGATCAAGGCCGTCGCCGACAAGGCCGGTTACGACGTTGAAATCATGAACATGGGATTCGATGCCCTTATCCCGGCACTGACGGGCAGCACGATCGACGTGATCGCCGCCGGCATTTCCATCACGCCGGAACGCCAGAAGCGCGTTGACTTCACGACGCCCTACTACACCTCCGGGCTCTCTTACCTCGTTCGAGTTGAAAACGCCGACAAGTATCCGAGCTTCGAAAGCCTAAAGGGTACTCGCATCGCCGCCCAGATCGGGACGACCGGTGCCGAATACGCCCGCCACCAGATTCCGGGAACGACGGTCAGCAACTTCAACACCACCAGCGAAGCCTTTATGGATCTGACGAGCCGTAACTCCGTTGCCGTCGTCATGGACCGCCCGGTGCTCGCTTACTTCCTGAAGACGAAGCCGCGCATGGCGAAGAACTTCAAGCTCAGCAAGGAAGTCGCAGAAGCACAATCTTTCGGCTTTGCCGTCAAGAAGGGCAACACGGAACTCCTTGAAAAGTTGAATGCCGCCTTTGCCGAATTGAAAGCCAACGGCGAATTCGACAAGATCCACTCCAAGTGGTTTGCCGAATAACTAAGGGTATTTGACAACACCCCGTCTCCAATTTGGAGGAAAATAAAAGGTATGCGTGCTCGGAATGTGCCGCATGCCTTTTTTGTGAGGTAAACTCTCCGCCCGACGCTTCCCCCGCGTCCAACGGGAAACCTGACAAAGACATTCCCGCAAAGCCTTATTACGACAGACGCTTTTTTGGCCTTACCGCATTCCCCCTGCGACGGCCGACGAAGCCAAAACACAAAAACTTAGAGGTCCCCTGATGGAATTTGACTTTTCCCTGATCATCAACAGCTTTCCCCTCCTTCTGAAAGGGGCCGGCCTGACGCTCGAAATTACTGCTCTCGCCGTCGGCCTGGGTTTGGTGATCGGTCTCATCCTCAGTCTGGCTCAGCTCTCTAAGAGCGCGCTGCTTCGCTGGCCTGCCAAGGTCTACGTTGACGTCATGCGCGGCACGCCGTTGCTGATTCAGATCTTCATCATTTACTTTGCCTTGCCGAACGTCATCGGCACGCGCGTCGACCCGTTCGTCGCAGCCGTCGCCGCCTGTTCGCTCAACTCCGGTGCCTACGTTGCGGAAATCTTCCGTGCCGGTATCCAGTCCATCTCCTTGGGACAGATGCGTGCCGGTTTGTCCCTCGGCATGACCTACACGCAGACGATGCGCTACATCGTTCTTCCGCAGGCTTTCCGCCGCATCATTCCGCCGCTCGGCAACGAATTCATCGCCATGTTGAAGGACTCCTCCTTGGTTTCCGTGATCGGTTTTGAAGAATTGACGCGTTCGGGTCAGCTCATCATTGCCGAAACCTACGGCACGATGGAAATCTGGACGACGGTTGCCATTCTCTACTTGGCCATGACGCTCTCCATCACGCGCCTCGTGGGCTGGATGGAAAAGCGCAACAAGCTTGTCGAACGCTAAGACAAAGCGCTCTCAGTACCGTATTCGAGTCCCGTCACCGGCTGATGACGGGACCTTTTTTCCAAATTTCAGCTAAACTCTCCGAGGGTCGCAAAAAGAGAGCAAAAAAACTCTTGTTTCACTTGCTTCTTTTTGTCCGAATCGGTAAAATGCCCGCTTTCACGGCTCGAGTCTCAACGCTCGTGTCCGCAAGTTTCTAATTCATTTTTCTTATTTCAGGAAAACAAATGTCCGTTGAAATGAACAAGTCTGAGATCGTTGCCAAGTTCCAGCGCGCTGAAGGCGACACGGGATCTCCCGAAGTGCAGGTTGCTCTTCTGACCGCCCGCATCAACCACCTTACGGACCACTTCAAGGTCCACGCTAAGGATCACCATTCCCGTCGCGGCCTTCTTCGCATGGTCTCTCGTCGTCGTAAGTTGCTTGACTACCTCAAGCGCACCGACGTCAATGCTTACCGCGCTTTGATTGACGCCCTCAATCTGCGTAAGTAAGACGGAACATTTCTCCAAGACAACGGCCTGCCATGACGACAGGCCGTCGTCGCATCTACTAACCGTCGATTGTTGACGCTTTTCTCACAAGCGGCCGGATCGGCAACAGCGTTGCGACATGAGGTCTTTTGAGACCTTTTACGAGAAACCTCATGCCGCAGCGTGCCGTACGAAGTCTTTCGTACCGGCATCCGGAAGCTATTGGAATTAAAACGTCAGCCCTCGACACTTCTCCTGAGGAAAACTCTATGACGATGTTCAATAAAGTGTCCAAGTCCTTCCGCTTCGGCGATCATGATGTGACGCTCACCACGGGCGAAATCGCTCGTCAGGCCACTGGCGCCGTCGTGTGCCAGATGGATGACACGGTCGTTCTCGCCACCGTTGTCGCCAAGAAGGAACCGAAGCCCGGTCAGGACTTCTTCCCGCTTACCGTCGACTACATCGAAAAGACCTACGCTGCCGGTAAGATCCCCGGCGGCTTCTTCAAGCGCGAAGGCCGTCCTTCCGAAAAAGAAACGCTTACCTCCCGTTTGATCGACCGTCCGATCCGTCCGCTCTTCCCGGAAGGCTTCGTGAACGAAGTTCAGGTCATCATCCACGTTTTGTCCGCCGATCCGCTCGTTGATCCGGATATTCCCTCTTTGATCGGTGCTTCCGCCGCTCTCGCCGTTTCCGGCATTCCGTTCCGCGGCCCGATCGGTGCCTGCCGCGTCGGTTACATCAATGACGAATTCGTCATCAACCCGACCACGGAACAGTTGAAGACCTCCCGCCTCGACCTCGTCGTGGCCGGTACGGAACGTGCCGTTCTCATGGTCGAATCCGAAGCCGACATCCTCCCCGAAAAGACGATGCTTGACGCCGTGATGACGGGTCACAAGGCCATGCAGACCTGCATTCAGGCCATCAACGACCTCGTTGCCGAAGCCGGTAAGCCCGCCTGGGATTGGCAGCCTGCCCCCGCCAACGACGCTCTCATCGCTCGCGTGACCGAACTCACGGCCGAAGGCTTGAAGGAAGCCTATTCCATCCGTTCCAAGCAGGCTCGTACGGAAAAGCTCCACGAAGTCTATGCTGCTGTTGAAGCTCAGCTCGAAGCCGATGCTGCCGAAGCCGGTACGGAACCCGCCGACATGAACGAAGTTCATGACATCCTCTTCAAGCTCGAAGCCAACTTGGTTCGCTCCAACATTCTCAACGGCGAACCGCGTATCGACGGCCGCGACACCCGTACGGTTCGCCCGATCGAAATCCGCCAGAGCATCCTTCCGCGTACCCACGGTTCCGCCCTCTTCACCCGCGGCGAAACCCAGGCTCTCGTTTGCACGACGCTCGGTACGAAGCAGGACGAACAGATCATTGACGGTCTCTGCGAAGAAACGCATGACCGCTTCATGCTCCACTACAACATGCCTCCGTTCGCCACGGGCGAAACGGGCCGTGTCGGTAGCCCGAAGCGTCGCGAAATCGGCCACGGCCGTCTCGCCAAGCGTGCCCTCAAGGCTGTGCTCCCGTCCCCGGAAGAATTCCAGTACACGATCCGCGTTGTGTCTGAAATCTGCGAATCCAACGGTTCCTCTTCCATGGCTTCCGTCTGCGGCGGCTGCCTCTCCATGCTCGATGCCGGCGTTCCCCTGAAGGACTACGTGGCCGGTGTGGCCATGGGTCTTATCAAGGAAGGCAACAAGTTCGCCGTCTTGACCGACATTCTCGGTGACGAAGACCACTTGGGCGACATGGACTTCAAGGTGGCCGGTACCGAAAACGGTGTCACGGCTCTCCAGATGGACATCAAGATCGAAGGTATCACGGTCGAAATCATGCAGGCTGCTCTGGCCCAGGCTCACGAAGGCCGTCTGCACATCCTCGGCAAGATGCACGACATGGCCGGCGGCGGTGCCAAGGAACTTTCCGACTTCGCTCCGCGTATGGTCACCTTCAAGATCGATCAGGACAAGATCCGTGACGTGATCGGTAAGGGCGGTTCCGTTATCCGTGCTTTGACGGAAGAAACGGGTACCTCCATCAATATCGAAGACGACGGTACTGTCACGATCTCCAGCCCCGACATGGCTCGCGTTGCCGATGCCCGCAAGCGCATCGAAACGATCACGGCCAAGGTCGAAGTCGGCCAGATCTACGAAGGTACTGTCCAGCGTTTGCTCGACTTCGGCGCCATCGTTCAGCTTCTGCCGGGTAAGGACGGTCTCCTCCACATCAGCCAGATCGCCAACGAACGCGTCAACCAGGTTTCCGACTACCTCAAGGAAGGACAGCAGGTTCGCGTCAAGGTTATCGAAGCCGACGAAAAGGGCCGTGTCCGTCTTTCCATGAAGGCTCTTCTCAAGGAAGAGTCCGCTGAAAAGGCCGAAGCCTAATCAACCGACTGGAAATCAGGAGGCTCCTAAATGAAGGGGCTTCCTCCAAGCCCGGCCAACGCCCCTGCGGGCGAAGACCGGGTTTCTTTTTTCCGTGTTTCTCTCGGTTTAAGCTTTTCCGTTACCTTCTTTTGATAGAGTTGTGAAAAGCGTATAAAATGCGAGGGTTAAGCATTGTTTGCGTAGGATAACGAACGAGTTTTACTCGTTTCCGATTGTTTAGGGAGACTGATAAAGTGCGACAGCCTATTGTCATTGCCAATTGGAAAATGAACGGGTCCGCCGAGGCCAATCGCCTTTGGGTCGAATCTTTTTTGAACCTCAAGGCTGATCTTCACTGCCGTACGGCCGTGTGTGCCCCCTTTGTCTACCTCTCCCAGATGGTCGAACTCTTGAAGGGAACGGATGTCGGCGTCGGTGCCGAAACTGTCTCCGTCGCTGACAAGGGTGCCTTTACGGGTGAAATCTCCGCCTCGATGTTGAAGGACATCGGTGTGACTTACTGCATTGTTGGTCATTCCGAACGCCGCACCATCTGGCACGAATCCGACGAAAACGTTGCCGAACAGGCCGAAAAACTCGTGGCCCAGGGAATTGCTCCCGTGGTTTGCGTCGGGGAAACGCTTGAAGAACGCGAAGCCGGAAAGACCGAAGAGGTCGTTCTCCGTCAGCTCCGTGCCGTTCTCGCCCGTGTTCCCGCTGCTCAGTTCGCCGCCGTTGCCTATGAACCCGTCTGGGCCATCGGTACCGGCAAGACTGCAACGCCCGAGACCGCTCAGGAAGTGCATGCCGCCATTCGCGCCGCACTCACCGAAGCGGATGCCGCAGCCGCTCAAACGCTCCCGATCCTTTACGGCGGTAGCGTGAAACCGGCTAACGCTCGTGAACTTTTCCTTCAGCCCGACATTGACGGCGGCCTCATTGGCGGTGCCGCTCTCAAGGCCGAGGATTTCCATTCGGTTTGCGCCGCCATCGACGCAGATTGATTTTCAACACTCAAAAACACAATTACCATGCATTTCCTTCTTAGCATTGCTCTCGTTCTGCAGATCATCTCGGCTGTTGTCGTGATCGTTCTCGTTCTTATGCAGCACGGTAAGGGTGCCGACCTCGGTGCAGCTTTCGGTTCCGGTGCCTCCGGCTCCGTTTTCGGTGCCACGGGCAGCGCCAACTTCCTGTCTCGCTCCACGGCCGTTGCCGCCACGATCTTCTTCTGCTCGACGCTCGCTCTGACGCTTGCTTCCGGTGCCTTCTCCAAGGGCTCCGTCAAGCCCGAATCCGGCGTTCTCAGCACGGTCGAAACCACGCAAGCATCCCAAGAACACGGTATTTCTGACACTTTGCCGGCAAATAATGCCCCCACGAACGAAATTCCGAGGTAAAATGCTTCTCCTCTGCTGATGACGAACTTCCTCAAGAGTCAATCATCAACAAGCAGAGGACAATTTGAAGATGCGGTCGTGGCGAAATTGGTAGACGCGCAGCGTTGAGGTCGCTGTGGTGAGAGCC
>JAHHRG010000075.1 GCA_020025965.1 Sutterella sp. | reverse complement strand
GACTTTATTTATTTTTTAGACCCAAAATTGACAAAGGGGGCGAAATGTGCCCCCCTTTTTTTCGTCGAGCTTTATCAACGCCCCCCTTTGTTATCGGAACGTTAGTCGTGAGAAGGCGAGCTTATTCGGCCGCTGCCTTTTCTTTCTGGATTTGAGCGCGGAGCGCATCAAGTTCCAACTGCACCTTTTCCTTGGCGCGGGTCGCACGTTCCGTTTCGTGAGAAACAATGTTCTTCACCTGAGCCTCACGGGCTTCGACGTCCAACTCGCGAAGACGGATTTCGAGTTCGCGTTCTCGGTCGGCATAGACTTCAAGCTTTTGCTGACGGGCACGCTTCTCGGCTGCAACTTTGGCATTGGCCTGCTGACGGGCACGCTCGGCACGAGCACGAGCTTCGGCGCGGATCTTGGCCTCCTTCGCGTCCTGAGCGGCCTTGGCGTCGGCTTCGGCCTTCAAGCGATTCTGTTCGGCATCGACGACGCCGATGTTGTAGATCATCTGATCGCCCATCTGCGCATACTGCTGATCGCGCAATGCCTGGTTATCCTGGGCACAACCCGCCATCGTGAGGATAAAAGCACCCGCCAAAAGACTAAGAGAAAACTTTTTCATAGCGCTTCTTCCTTACTTCATCGGCTTGCAACCGTAGGGGTTGTTCGGCTGAATGCGAGTTTCGCCGTATTCGGACGAGACCATCAGAGCCGTACCGGTACGGAATTCGCAGAGACGGCCGACCTGAGCGGACTGATAAATCTTCCCCTGAGGCGTACGGTAGACAAGCTGAACGCCGTTAACGAACTTCGAGGAGGAGTTACCGGCGACGGAGTCACCGATCATGCCGCCGATGGCTGCACCGCCCACGCCGCTCGCAATACGGGAGGAATCATGGTCGGTATGCTGGCTGGCGATGAGAGAACCGGCAATGGCACCGAGCACAGCCCCGGCCATCTTCGCACGGTTCGACTGGTCGCGATTGCTGACTTCGACCTGAGCGGGGTTGAGGGCGATGATTTCGACGGTGCGGACTTCCTGTGCTTGATTGACCTGATTGGCTCGATAGACGTCCGAGCGGTAGCGGTTACCGTCAGTAGTACAACCCGCGAGAGCAAGCGTCACGGTAAGAACGGCGGTAGCGAGAAGTTTCTTTTGCATAGTTTTTCTAATTTGGACGAAAGAGTGAGGAAGGCAAAATATTGCCGCTTGATGAAACAATACTGCATTCCAGAAAAATCTGCATTGTTTCGCGGGGTAAATCGTCGGGCAGAAACAATTTTAAAGGTTTCTTACATAGACCTGTAAGCAATACGAACAATCATTCAGTCCATCGGGAATGGACACCCAACTGGAAACCCTTGAAATTGTATATTTCGGTCCAGCCGCGGGTGCGTACAACGGCGACGCGATCGGGCCCCGTAACTTCGGCGGAACGCGTGTCATGGAAATGATAGGTGTGGATGTGTTCGCCTTGTTGAGAATAAATATGGCAGCGGCCACTTTTCGTTATGCAGGCGACGTAACCGTAGCGGATGTGCGCGCTGACTACATCCTCAAGCGGTAGCGTAATGGGATGCCAACGAACGTTTTGACCGCGATGAACGGCGCAGCGCCCGTTTTTAACGACGACTTTCACGATTTTCTCCCGGTTTTTATGAATTTCGACTCTTTTTTAGGAATCAAATTCCTTCTGAGAGTTAGCTTATAGGGAGGTACTTCAATTTATGATATAGGCTTGGTTGCCCTTTTTCATTTGACAGTGAAGCCTCCTGTCGTGAATGCTAAGGGTGTCTGCCTCATTTTATGACGCAGTTGGATACGGGCTAAGAAAAAGCCCGCTTTCTTAGAAAAAGCGGGCTTGGAGACAATGGGCGAAGCAAACTTCGAACGAATTAGTTTTCGTTGTTGGCCGGGGTCACGCCGTGGCGGATAGCCCAGGTCCAGGGATTGGCGAGCCAATCGTTCAAGGTTTCCTTTTCTTCTTCTGTGACCATCTTCAGATCGATGGCCTTGTTGATCACCTTACGGAAGTCGATCATTTCGTGGCAGACGACGTTCTGCTTTTCGAAGAGCTTCTTCGTTTCGTCGATACCGAAGCTCGTGATGGCGAGGCAGTCGGTCACGGTAGCGCCTTCGGCCTTGATGCCTTCGACGGCGTCAAGAAGCGAGAGACCCGTGGAGATATGGTCTTCGATGATGAGAACGCGTTTGCCCTTGACGGAACCGCCTTCGACACGGCTCTTGTTGCCGTAGGTCTTGGCCGCCGTACGCACGAAGACGTGCGGTTTGCTGAGACGGTAAGCGAGAGCGGCGGCGTGCGAAACACCGGCACTTTCGACACCGGCGACGATGTCAAATTCGAGACCGAGTTCGGCAATCTTCGTGGCGGTCGTTTCGATGATGTCGCGCCAGGCTTCCGGATAAGCCGGGATTACGCGGTTGTCAACGTAGATCGGCGTGATAAGGCCGGAGCGAAGACGCATCGGGGAAGACGTCATGAAGGACACGGCACCGTTGTTGAGGAGGTGCTCGGCGAGGATGTTTTCAGCAATACTAGATTTGAACATTTCTCTTTACTCTCTTACCTTCTGATTAAGCAATGCCGATAGCCTTGCGGCCGTTGATCGTGGCAATCTTCACAAGTTCATCAAAATAGTCAAAGCGGCAGCCCGTGGCGAGCGTGGTCATTTCATGCCACATGTCACCGGCGTTCCAGGGAACCATGGCGTCGCAGACGTTGTCGGTACCGAGGGCAACCGTGATGCCGGCCGGGACGAGTTCGTCGACAGGCGTCAAGGAGTTGTGCATCGGGCCGATCATTTCAGAACGCGGTGTATCGATCCAGGCGGTCGGGCAGCAGATGATCATCATCTGAGCTTCGTTCATCAGCTTGTAAAGACGCTGACGGTAAGCGGCGGAGTGGGCGCCGATGGAAATGCCGTGAATGGCAACCACACGGCCCTGCATGCCGAAGTCGATCGTCTTTTGGCAAAGCTGTTCGGTTTCGTATTCATAGCTTTCGTTGAACTGGTCAACGTGAGCGTGCACCATCTTGCCGTACTTCTTGGCCGTACCGAGGATGATGTCGAAGGCTTCGTCACCGCGACCGTAGTCACGTTCGTCGCGCTTCGGGAGAGCACCGATGATGTCAACCATTTCGGCACCGATATCGAACCACTTACGGGCTTCGGGGTGAATCACACCCTTCAGGGTCTGGTTGGCGAACTTAATCGTCAACTGATCCTGGTAATGTTCGCGAGCGCGCAGGCCGGCCTTGATGGCGCGGTCTTCGGACTGCGGGTCAATGTCGACGAAGGTGGCTAGCGCAGTCACGCCCTGGGCGATCTGGTTTTCAAAGAACATGGAAAAACGACGATAAAAGTCTTCTTCCGTCGAGTTGCGCTTCAGGGCATCGAGAGCATCCCACTTTTGCTGCAACGTACACGTGCGACGCATTTCCAGTACATCGGGGGAAAGCGTGTAGGCACGGTCGGCATGGGCATGGGTATTGACCCAGCCACCGGCAGCCTTAATGGCCGGTTCAATCATGTCGCGAATCGTCAGGGGGGCGTTAGGCGTGGACATTTACGAACATCTCCTTCGCGGTAATTGTGAAAACAGGTTTAAAAGGGGGGAATAGCCATTTGGTACCAAAAAGAGCCGTTCATACAGCGTTTTTCGGACTTACGTTTTCGAGGCCAAATTGATGAAATATTATAGATGTCAATTTGGTGATGACGCGTTTGAAATAATTAGTTACAAGCAAATGGTAAAACTGTCGCCGTCGAAGATCGACGAACCGAGGATTTCCACCAATACGGGTGGCGGACGGGGCACAAGCCTTCATTCACTATGTATGATAGGAAACGGTGATCGGCGGATGTCTTATTGGAAAACATGAGCAACAAACCATTTTGTCGATCATTATCAATCTGTCTGACTCGAAACGGAAGTTGAATTTTTTATGGCACTGATTTATGAAGCCGCGGCTCTCCGCGATGAATTGCATGAAATGCCGGAACTCGGCATGGCCACTGAAAAGACGCACGACTACGTTGTTGCGAAGCTTGAAGCGCTCGGAATTGAAACGCACGCTCACTTCGGCGGCACCAACGGTGTTGTTGGTTATATCCGAGGTGAAGAAGCGGGTCCTACGCTAATGATCCGTGCGGACATGGATGCGCTCCCCTTTGTGATTGACGGGAAACCCTGTGCCCGTCACGCCTGCGGTCACGACGGCCATACGGCTACCTTGTTGGCGGCGGCGAGCCGTCTGACGGGGGCTGTCAAAAAGGGTACCCTGAAGCTCGTTTTCCAACCGGGGGAAGAAACGCTCGAAGGCGCGCAGGCTCTCGTGGCGGCCGGTGTGATGGACGACGTCGACTATGTGCTCGGCGCTCACGTCCGTCCTATTCAGGACATTAAGTTGGGCGAAATGTGCCCGGCCGTGAAGCACGGTGCTTCCTGCACCTGCTTCGTGAAGGTCGAAGGCGCTTCGGCTCATGCCGCCCGTCCGCATTTGGGGCACAACGCCATTGATGTCGGTGCCGCCATTGTGCAGGCCGTTCAGGCGATTTGGCTCAATCCGAACGAATCCTGGAGTGCCAAGTGCACGCAGTTCCACGCTGACGAAGGTGCGACGAACTCCATTCCGTCCAAGGCCGCATTGACGTTCGACTGCCGTTCGCAGACGAATGCCGGCATGGAAAGCTATCTTGCCCAGTTGGAGGCGGCCGTCGAATATACGGCACTTGCCCACGGCGCAAAGGCGACGGTTGAAAAGGGGCTTTCCTGCCCGGCCGCCGAATATGACGACGACTTCGTGGCGATGGTCTCCGATGCCATCGTGAAGGTCGTCGGCGAAGAAAACCTTGCCAAGCCTTGCGGTGGCGGCGGTGAAGACTTCCACTACTACAAGCTCGCGAAGCCTTCGGCCAAGGCCGCTTATTTCGGTGTGGGTGTCGGCGTTACGCCGGGGCTTCATGCCGCCAACATGGCTTTCGAAAGCAAGCACCTCAACATGGGTGTCGACGTTTTCGTTGAAATCGCGAAGAAGTTGCTCGGCTAATGCATGGCCGCGCGGGACAACCGCTACAATGCCCGGATTCGATCTCTTGATCGTTTCCGGGATTTTTTTCTCTTTCAGATGTATATGCTCGACAATCCGCCTACCTTAGACATCCTTTTCGAGGACGAAAGCATCGTTGTGGTTTCGAAACCCGCACAGATGCTTGTTCACCGCACCGAGATTGCCAACGGTGATACGGTCTTTGCCGTTCAGTGCGTACGAAACCAGACGGGACGCCGCGTTTGGCCCGTTCATCGGCTGGATCGCGGAACATCCGGTGTGCTCGTTTTTGCGTTTGATTCGGAAATGGCAAGTCTTCTCGGAAAAAGCCTGATGGCGGGGGACGTCGGCAAACGTTATACGGCTCTGACACGCGGCTGGATCACGAATCCGGTACGAGTCGATCATGCTCTTGTACCGCCTGTTGATCCTTATTTAAAGCATCGAAAAGTCGAGGCGCAGGAAGCGTCGACGATTTTTACCCCCGTTGTTGCGTGCGAAGTGCCCGTCAAAACCGGGAGTTTTGAGACGACGAGGCTCGGGCTTGTATCAGCCGAACTCCTAACCGGCCGGCGGCATCAGATTCGACGTCATCTCAAGTGGCTCGCGCACCCCATCGTGGGAGATGCGACGTATGGGAAAGGACCGTTGAACAGAGCCTTGGCCGCTTACTTCGGCGTCGACCGTCTGATGCTCCATTGCGATCGCATGCGTTTTCGTCATCCGAAGACGGGAGAAGTGTTGGACATTTCGGCTCCTTACGAAGAGAGGATGGCGAAGGTCCTGACACAAATCGATGCGTTGGAGCCGGCGCAACAAGCGGCAGCCCGCGACTGGGTGCCGGTGCCCCGAGATTGACGTCTTGGCCTGATCAGTGCCTTTTATCGAAGCCAATAAGCAGAAAGCCGGCAACGTTATGTTGTCGGCTTTCTTGTTCCTGGCTCTAGTGAACTTTAGGACACGCGGCGCTTATCAAGACCCAATTCGGAAATGATCGTTGCAGAAATTTCTTCGATCGACTTTGTCGTGGAATTCAGCCAGCGGATGCCTTCGCGAGCCATGAGGTTTTCGGCGTTCTGGATTTCTTCACGACAGTTTTCAAGGCTTGCGTAACGGCTGTTCGGGCGACGTTCGTTACGAATTTCAGAGAGACGTTCGGGACGAATGGAAAGGCCGAAGAGCTTGTGACGAAGGGGGAGCAGAGCTTCCGGGAGCGTATGACGATCAAAGTCTTCCGGAATGAGAGGATAGTTGGCGACCTTCAAGGCAAACTGCATGGCGAGGAAAAGCGACGTCGGCGTCTTGCCCGAGCGGGACACGCCGACGAGAATAACGTCGGCTTCGTCAAGACCGCGGTTGGTCTGACCGTCGTCGTGAGTCAGCGTGTAGTCGATGGCGGCGATACGGCGGTTGTAGCGTTCGTCGTCGACGATACGGTGACTCTGACCGACGCTGTGTACGCTCTTCGTACCGAGTTCGGTTTCGAGCGGCCCCACGAACTTACGGAAGAGGTCGATGATGTGACCGGACACGTGTTCGTTAAAGGTACGCATGATGTCCGGATCCACGAAGGTCGTGAAGATGATCGGACGAACCCCGTCTTCCTTTTCCATCTGATTGATCTGCGAAGCCGCTTCTTGAGCCTTGTCAACCGTGTTGATAAAGGGGAGGCGGGTCTGGTGGAAGTCGATGTCGGGGAACTGCGTCAGGATGGAACGAGCAAGGGTATCGGCGGTAATGGCCGTGCCGTCGCTGACGATGAAAACCTGACGGCGATTGCCGCTGTTCGTAGAGTCGGTCATGGTGAATCTGGTAATGAAAAAGACTGTGCGGAAGATTTTAGCGGATTTGGCGTTGGAAAAATACGCTTGGCGTCAATCAGCGGCTTTCTTCTCGGAGCGTTTTTTCAATGTCGAGGGCCGCATAGAGGACGTCGGCAATGACACGGAAAAGAAGCGCATCGGGATGTTCGCGGATGCGTTCGATAAAAGCGGGAAGCCATCGTGCGGGGTGCGCTTCGAAAAAGCGCGTTGCTTCGGCAGGTTTGTCTTGAAGAATGAGGACCGTCATAAAGG
>JAHHRG010000074.1 GCA_020025965.1 Sutterella sp. | reverse complement strand
TGCCGGCACGGCGCATGTAATCGAATTTGCCGACCAAGAAACGCTTATTTTTCGGAATGAGTGCAAACATGATCGGGTTCAGCGCGATCGTCATGATCGAGGCTGCAACAATCAGACTCATTGTCTCGGACGTCACAAGACCCAAATCAATTCCCTGACCGCAAAGGATGAAGGAAAATTCCCCCACCTGCGCCAAACAAGCCCCGAGAATCATGGCCGTATCAAGCGGCCAACCGAGTCCGACGACCAAAAGCATGCCGACCGTACTCGTCACCAACATGATGACCAAGACAACGGCAAGAACGGCGAGCGGTTCGTTTAAGAAGATATGCCAGTCGAGCATGAGGCCCACCGACACGAAAAAGAGCACGGCAAAAGCGTCCTGCAGGGGAAGAGAATTTTTGGCTGCCTGACGTGCGAAACTCGATTCCCGCATAACCATACCGGCAAAGAAAGCCCCCAAAGCGAAACTCACGTTAAAAATCGCCCCGGCGCCGTAGGCAATACCGATCGCCAACGCAAGGACGCAGAGCGTAAAGAGTTCTCGAGAGCCGGCTTCCGCCACTTTCGCCAAAATCCAAGGGAAGACCCGTCGACCGATGATAAGCATACCGGCCACAAACACGATCAAAGAGAGCATGGTCTTCGAGAGCGAGATCACCAAAGCCTTGGCATCGAGCGTGCCTTCACCCAACGTCACCTGTGCGAGCAAGGGCAAGCACACCATGATGAAAACCGTCACCAAATCCTGCACCACGAGCCAGCCGATTGCGACCTGCCCGTTCATGTCGCTCGTCAGATGGCGTAATTCCAAAGCCTTCGTCACAACGACGGTCGACGCACAGGAAAGCGTCAACCCGAACACAATCGCGGCCGGCAGTGCCCAATCCCAAGCAACAACTGCAATTGCACAGCCGGCTAGCGACGAGACGGTCATCTGCACGAGCGCCCCCGTGACCGCCACGCCTTTTACCTTCACCAAATCACCGACGGAAAAATGCAACCCCACACCGAACATCAGAAGAATGACGCCCAGTTCGGCAAACTGCTCCGTCGCCGCCCGGTTGAATTCAGGGAGCCAAGGAAAGAGGCTCACGGAAACGCCGGCGATGATATAGCCGACAAGCGCAGGGGTTTTCAGAAATCGTTCCGAAAACCAACCGAAGACCAAGGCCAGCCCGAAGGCCGTCACAAGTGTGGTGATAATGGGAAAATCAGGCAATTTTTGCTTCCTAAAGGGAGTCTTTGTTTTTGAGGGCAATATTTTTTAATTATCGCCTGTCTGAACGGTTTCGAGCCGTAACGTATGTCTGGGGTTTTCACCGAAATCGCAACAAATTTCTCCTTCGATGAAGCATCTTCAGCCGAACAAAATGAGCATCAGGCCCCATCGCCTCCTCGAAAAGTACCGCATTCACGGTATTTTTGAGACCTACCTTTTCTTTTTCCGGAAATTAGGTCTAAGATTCAAATCCTCCAGTGCGGATGTAGCTCAGTTGGATAGAGTATCTGGCTACGAACCAGAGGGTCGTGGGTTCGAATCCTGCCATCCGCACCACCCAATTCAAAAGCCGTCGAGATCAAAAGTCTCGGCGGTTTTGCTTTTTATAGAGAGCGAAGTTCGAAACGGTGCTCAAGAAAAAAGTTTTTGCTTTTTTCCCGCAACCGTGCTATCCTTCGTTTCCCTGATGCCGATAGGTCTCGATGAACTTGATCCGAAATCGCAGACTGTTTGATCGTCATCCCGGTTTACAACGCTTCGACCGCGTTGCTTTCCCGGAAGGATCCCTGCGGAGAAGTGGCAGAGAGGTCGAATGCACACCCCTGCTAAGGGTGCAGGTCCGAATAAGGGCCTCGGGGGTTCGAATCCCCCCTTCTCCGCCAGCTTACTCGGCAGACAGTCTCCATTCACTGGCTGTCTGCCTTTTCTTTAAGAACAAATCAGTGTTGCTCATAAAGAAAAATTGCGGGTGTCGTATAACGGCTATTACCCTAGCCTTCCAAGCTAGAGACGAGGGTTCGACTCCCTTCACCCGCTCCAAAACATCACAAAAAAGCGTCTCATCAATGAGGCGCTTTTTTTATATCTTTTCCTGATTGCGCTTTTCCGCTTTTCTATTTCGACACACCGTTCCCTTTTTCGTAAGGTCAGGTGGAGAAACACATGGAGGCTGAAGTCAACCTCATTGACTTCTCCCAGATCCCAGTTTTCTGACCAGAGTCACTCAGAAATTACCGATCGGCTAATAAAACCAACGGGAGAGAGTTCAATACTTGAACTCTCTCCCTTTTTTATCAGTTCCGCTCAGCAAGATATCTCTCGAGCCAGAAAAGCCCCACGATCGTCTTCACGTCGGTTATACGGCCGTCATGGCACATTTCAAGCGCTTCACGCCAATCAACGCGATACACCTCGAGATGTTCGCCTTCGTCCAATTGCTGCTCACACGCAGTCAGTCCTTCGGCTAAATAAATCACCAAGCGCTCATTCGAATAACCGATCGCATTGTGAAGTTCCCCGAGACGAGTCCAGCGTTCGGCCTTGACGCCGCATTCTTCAATCAGTTCGCGGGTTGCACAGACGTCTTCGGATTCGTTCGGGTCAAGTTTTCCGGCCGGAAGTTCCCAAAAGCTTCGTTTCATCGGATGACGCCACTGACGTTCGAGAAGAATCGTGCCGTCCTCGTCGAGTGCAATCATCCCGGCCGCCCCCGAGTGACGGATGCAAAAACGGCTCGAATGCCCGCCGCCCGGGAGAGAAACCTTTTCCTCAACGGCCTTGATATAAGGGGTATCAACAAGCATCGTTTCGCTGACTGTCGTTTCGGTCAGCGGATCATTGTCCCTTTCAGCAAAAGGAGCGGGAGACGGCAAAAGCGGATAATCGGTCGCAGACATGGTTGCCTCTTCGAAGTCTTGAACGAAAAATGTTCGCCAAGTATAGCGCCGCTCGCCGAAACGCCTTGCGTCTCTCCCGAATGACCGAATGGGGCTTCTCGATTTCACGCATTTTCTCCGCCTCTTCCGAGGAGTAGAATTAATAGATTCGCGATAAGCACTTTGACCTATCTTTTTAATCAAAAGTTAGGTATCTCAAATGCTTCTCCCGTTAGGAAATCCTGCGTTTTCGCAGCCATACCGTTTGGCTTCTCCGCACATTTTCCAAACCCATTCGCGTCAGCGTAAGGATGAGTACCGCCTCTCCTTCCCGTCTCGGAAAACGAACATATACCGACCCCGCTTGTCCGTTTGTTTCCTCCGACGCTTTCGCTCGAACACATTTAACCAAAACTCTGGAACGAAAAATGAGTCTCACCATTCTTGCTGCAGATGATCTGCAGAATCTTGAAATGCGTGCCTGCAACCAGCTCGGCGCCGATACTTTGATGAAGCGTGCCGGCCTGGCTGCTGCCGAATTGATCGAAGAACGCCTCACAGCCATGGGCGACGGTCGCCGCGTGACCGTTCTCTGCGGTCCGGGCAACAACGGCGGCGACGGCCTTGCCTGCGCCTGCGAGCTTCGTGAAAAGGGTTTTGACGTCAATGTCGTCCTCCCCGGTGGCAAGCGTCCGACGTCCGCCCTTGCTCTCGCTCAGCTTGAACGCTGGACTTCGAAGGGCGGTTTCTGCTACGACGATCCCTACATGACCGAAAAAGCCGACTGCGTGGTCGACGCCCTTTTCGGCATGGGGCTCTCGAAACCCATTACGGGCGACTGCTTGGACGCGGTGCTTTGGTTTAACGAACGTCACGCTTTGAAGGTGGCAATCGACCTCCCGTCCGGCCTCAATCCCAATACCGGCAACTGGATCGGCTCGTATCCGGGTTGCCGTACCGACATCACGCTGGCTCTGCTTTGCGTGAAGCCGGGGCTCTACATGCGCGAAGGTGCCGATGCCGCCGGTGAAATCGTTCTGAACGAACTCGACGTTTCCGTGCCGCTCACCTCCATGTCCGTATTGGGTACCGACGAAATCGAACACGTTCTTCGTCCTCGCATCAACAATTGCAACAAGACGGACTTCGGTCGTGTCGCCGTGATCGGCGGTACCGACGGCTATATCGGTGCGTCCATCCTCGCATCTCGCGCCGCGCTTATCTCCGGTGCCGGCCTCGTCACGCTCGAATGCCAAGCCGCCGCTCAGAATGCGCCCTGCGTCGACATGCTCTATCCGGAAATCAAGTACGCCACGAAACCCGTGACGCCCGAAGACTTCAAGGCTGTGGTCGTCGGTTGCGGTTTGGGCCGCGATGAAAAGGCAAAAGCTCGCTTGGTCGAACTTCTCGAATGCAAGACCGCTCTCATTCTCGATGCCGATGCGCTCGACATCATTGCCGAAGACGTGAAACTGCAGGACATCATCCTCACGCGCCGTTATCCGACCGTTCTGACGCCGCACGAAGGCGAAGCTGCTCGTCTTCTTCGCCGCGACGTGAAGGAAGTTGTGGCTGACCGCGTTGCCGCCTGCCGCGAACTCGCCGTTCAGACGGGTGCCATCGTTGTCTTGAAGGGAGCCGGTACGGTCATTTCCATGCGCTCTTCCCGCACCTGGATCAACCCGACGGGTTCCGCTGCGCTCGCCACCGCCGGTTCCGGCGACGTTTTGGCCGGCATGATCGGTGCCATGTTCGCTCAGGGCTTTGACATGGTCGAAGCCGTACTCGCTGCCGTTTACTTCCACGGCCTCGCTGCCGAAGGCTATGAAGCCGGCTTTACCGCGAGCGACATTGCTCCGAACGCCATGGCGCTCATTGCGGAAGAACGCGCTTCTTACAAGCAGTGGTAATCTGTTTCGCGACGGAATGAAAAAGACGGGCGACTCGTACTTCGGGTCGCCCGTTCTTTTGGAATAGCATGATTCCTACTGCCTTCATAGGTAACATACGTTTACACATGCTCAAATATACGAAACAACCCTCAAGGGAAAACCCGCTATTATTCTTCTGACAGCAACATGAATGTACTTCATGTTGTGAAACTCCTGATTCATGGGTTGAGTCAAAACGATGAGGATTAGCCCGCAACCACACAAGGTTGCGGGTATTTTTTTTGCCTTTTTTCAGGGAAATCTGGTTTTGACGATCAATCTTCTTTAAAAGCCGTCTCACGACCGCGTCTGAACGCGGGTGCCAACACGAATAGCAACAGGAGAAGCGAGACCCCCAAAAAGCCCGCCGAGAGCGGACTTGTCACAAAGACCGACAGGTCACCGCGCGACAATAACAACGCGCGCCGCATGTTCTCTTCCATCATAGGGCCCAGAATAAAGCCCAGAATCAAAGGGGCCGTCTCGCAGCCGAGTTTATTAAAGATGTACCCTAGCGCGCCGAAACCCAACATCATCCAGACGTCCCAGACATTGTTGTTGATCGAATAGACCCCGATGGAGCAAACGACCAAAATCGCCGGATAAAGCCAGCGATATGGAACGCGCAACAGCTGAATCCAAATTCCCACCAGAGGAAGGTTCAAGAGAATCAGGAAGAAATTCCCTACCCACATTGAGACGATGAGGCCCCAAAAGAGTGCGGGATCGGTCGACATCACCTGCGGACCAGGCGTAATGTCGTGAATCATCATGGCTCCGATCATCAAAGCCATCACGGCATTAGAGGGTACGCCCAACGTGAGCATCGGAATAAAGCTCGTTTGTGCGCCCGCGTTATTGGCCGCCTCAGGTCCTGCTACGCCGCGGATATTTCCGGTCCCGAACGCGGGCTCGGCTTTGTCACCGGCCAATTTCTTTTCGAGCGTATAGGACGCGAAAGAAGAAAGGAGCGCACCGCCGCCCGGTAGCACGCCCAATAGCGCCCCCAAAAAAGTCCCGCGCATCACGGGGGCCGCACTTTTCCTTAATTCATTTTTCGTAGGCAGGACACTCTCAACCTTGGCGGGTACAACACTTCTTGCCGTCCCCGCCTCAAGGTTTCGCATGATTTCCGCAAGTCCGTAGAGCCCCATCGAAATGGCGACAAAGTCAAAGCCGTCCATGAGTTCGTCAATACCGAAGGTAAAACGCAGAGCCCCCGAGTTGATATCCGTGCCGACAAGCCCGAGCAACACGCCCAAGACCGTCATGGCAAGAGCCTTCAAAACGGAACCGTTCGCGAGCACTACGGCTCCGATCAATCCCAGCACCATCAAACTGAAGTATTCGGCCGGACCGAATTGAAAGGCGAGTTCGGTGAGCGGTGCGGCGAAAGCCGCAATCAAAAGCGTGGCCAATGTCCCGGCTACGAAACTCCCGATGGCAGCAATGCCGAGCGCAGCACCGGCTCGGCCCTTTTTGGCCATGCGGTGTCCGTCAAGACAAGTGACAACGGCTGCGGCCTCCCCCGGAATATTGACGAGAATGGCGGTCGTCGAACCGCCGTACTGCGCGCCGTAATAAATCCCGGCGAGCATTATGAGTGCAGCTGACGGATCAAGCGAATACGTGACCGGCAAGAGCATGGCAACGGTCGCAACCGGCCCCATGCCGGGCAAGACACCGATCAGAGTGCCGACCGTAACCCCCACAAAGCAATAAAGAAGATTCTGAAGCGTAACGGCCGTCGAAAAGCCGAGGATGAGATGACTGAGAATGTCCATCGCCCCTCCTTAATAGCCCGCAGGCCAAAGCGCAATATGCAACCCCAACCCCTCAATAAAAATGAGCCAAGCGGCAACTGATAGGACGACACTCAGAATCAGCGCTTCAATCGGACGAGCGGCACTGTTGGCAAAGGAGGCTGTCAAAACGAGCAAGATGACGGCTGCGATCAGCCCCAGATAAATCAATGCCAAGGCAAAGACCGCAACGCTCCCCAAAATAAAAAGAAGTACGCCCCATTGCATAGCCGGGCCATTAACGTGCTTCTCGGGCGCAATGACAGCGCGAATCGACACCAAGGCACCGAGCCCCGTCAACAATCCTCCCGCCAAGGTCGGGAAGTATGCGGGTCCCATACGTGAAAGCGTGCCGAGTTCGTTTTCGCCGGCCGCTACTACAGCCACGAGTCCGAAGATAATGAAAAGAAGGCCCGCCCAGAAATCGGGATCACTCAAAGGTCGCATGCGTTTAGTGTCTATTAAAACTAGTTCAGCCCGCCGTCACTTCGACGACGAGCTGAATTTTAACGCGGAAAGAGTACCGATCAGTCCACTTTTGCATGGGAAAGTTCGACAAGCCGCCCG
>JAHHRG010000073.1 GCA_020025965.1 Sutterella sp. | reverse complement strand
TCGACTGACTGGTATTGGGCGTGCGACCCGAGGGCGAGGTCAGAATGTCACGGGCACGGTCGGCTTCCTTGAGATTGCGTCGACGGTTGTAAGCCAAACGGGCTTGCTCGTCGGGGGCGGTTTTCCCTTTCAGAAGATTTTCGAGAAGCGTCTTTTCGAGGCCATGCGTGTCGGTAAGACGGGCCGGCACCAGATCGGGATAGGTCGAGACGAATGCGGCCGCTTTGTTCCAGGCTTCGATAAGACGCTCGAAGTCCGAAACGGACTGATAGTCGGTCTTTTTGAACCACGAGGAGAGGACACGGGTGAGCGGATCGTCGGCCTTGGCCCAAAAGCGGTTAGCCCACGCGTCCTCGAAAGCGTGAAGTCGGGTTTCTCGCGCTTGACGAGCCTCTTCGTCCGCTCGGTGTTTCTGAAGAATGTAGCCCGCGATGAAGAGAGCAACGGCAGTAAGAAGAAAAGCGGAAGCGAAATCCATAGGGCGGGCTTCTGGATAAAGGGAAAAGGAAAGATTCTGCCCTTGGAAGAAACGAACGTCAAATCATTGAGCTGCATCGCCATTTCCAATGCTCTGCATTAAATTTGGCAGGAGGAGGGGAAGACGGAATGTTGACGCTGTCTCGGTCTGTTAGAGTGCGATTTATAGCGCTAGTAACGAGTGGCGAAAATAATAAGGGTACTCTATTAGAGAGAATTTGTGCATCCTATTAGAGAGAAGATATGAAGATGTCCCTATTCGAGACCTACTCTGTAAAAGGCAAACGATAACGTAGACATCTCCGGAAAAAAAGGCCACCGAGATGCTGACCGGTGGCCTTTCTTGTATTTACCGCGACCGTAGTTTTAATGCGCGTTGAATAAGAATCTCTGTGTATAGGGCATGGACAATCGTCTAAAGAAGGAATATCAACGTTAAAGAGGCGTGTTAGAGAATGGTTTTTAATGGATAAGTACTATAAGTGGGAGAAAATTTGGAGTACAGACATCTACTCCAAAAGACAGGGGCCTTTGAGGTACGAACTCAAGGCCTCTTATGTTCACAACCGCCGTCTTTTGATTGAGTTTGACGGCATTTTTATTCTTAAAGGAAACAATATGACAACGATTTTGATGTTTACAGTATTGAATATTGGAGCGCTTTTAATGTCGGTCGATTTAACTTGGCAGGCTTTCATGTTTTTAATCTTGCTTTTGGGGATTTTGATGTGGGCAAACGTTTGGTCTGCGGCAAAGGCGTGTAAAGCCTGGCAGGAGGTGTTGAAATGAAATTTGTAAACACCGAGGCGGTACCGCCATTTGTATGCCGGATAGTATCGTTCTCGGTTTGTTTCGAACAAGATACTGATGGGAAAAGCAGATGCAATAGTGAATCGATGATGGACAAAAAATCAACGCAGTTATGTGATTGTGAGAGAGTAATTTCTAATTTGTCACAAGGTTAAAGTGCGGGAGGTTAATGAACGCGTTTCCATTCTGTCCCAAAAATTTCTCCGCAGTCATAAAAAAAGATGCCCGACTTTGATATCGAGCATCTTTTCTTGCTTCTTTTCGTGCCCTATCCGAATTCCGAAGAACCGATGCACTTGTTTATTTTAATGTTTTTTGTTGGCAAGTGATTCAATTGCCTTTGGGGCTCTTAGTCGATCCCATTCCTTGAGGTAACCAACGGTCCAGCGAAGGCGTTTGCCAGCACGGTCGAGTGCAGGAGGTAGGACTCCTTTTCGCATCCGTATTCGTATAGTTTCTCGACTTACGCCAAACGTTTCCATCACGTCGTAAGTGTCAAGCGCTGTCGAATCGTCGGCGGTGGCAATGTCGATTATGCGTCCTTTCATCATTTGCTCTACTCCTCTTTTATTCGATTCAACTGCCGATTTTCTTTGTAGGTTCGTTCTCGATCGATCCACTCTGACATACGCGAGATCGTCCGAATTTGGTCGAATAGAAATTCAACATCTGCAATCTCACTGGCCAACTTTCTAAGCTGAACCGAATCGAAACGTCCGTCTTCCATGTGAATTAGGACGGCTTTGGCAACTTCCGTTTGGCACTCTCCTAACTCTTCCATAAGTTTGATCATGCCGTAATGCTCGAATACGATCTTTGCTGTACCGGTCATTAGTCCTCCTCCCAGAGCCGAGCTCTGGCATCAATATCGTCTGAGTGCAATTCTTTGCTGGTGCCAAAGACTTTCCACCGGTCCGCGACGACGCTGACAAAGAGTTCGCCTTTCCAATCAGTTTTTCCGACCAACCGATAAACTGTTGATCTCATTTCGGGGCCTTCGCCCTCTCTCAGCCTAAGCTCGACGCGGAAAAGTTCATTCGTCGGTAACTCGACCTTTTTGAGATCGTTCCAGCCGTGGTAATTGAATTCGGTCATTTCTTGTCTCCTGTCGCTTCAATAATGAGCAAGTTTCTTTTGAAGCTTCTCGCTAATGGGCTTGTCGAGCATAACGGTGACTTTCTCCGTGATTGGCACGGTGATGTCGTCGTCCGGATCGTAGAACTCATTCCGCTTCAATTCGTGGTTCATGCGAACGTAGCCGTGTCGCAGTGCGCCGTGCAGATAGGCGCATCCAAGACGACTCTCGAGAGTTTTTGTTGTTGCATCGTTTGGATCAAAATCGGGTTCAACGACGAAACCGACTCCCTTGTCCACACTTAAAACGGGACGGCCTGAGTCGTAGTTGGCACGAGAAGCGCGGACCAAAATCGACCTGTCGCTGTCTCGAGCCATTTCTCCGTAAATTTCCAAAACTGCCTGTGCCGGTTGGAGCAGAAAGTCTTCGATCGGCAACTTGTCGGTTGGGTCCTTTCTCTTTTCGGCCTCGATTCTGAGCAAGCGGTTGATGGCATAAGTGCTACCTGCTGAAAGGCGGCAGAGCCTTTGAAGCTTTTCTTTCCCCTCGAAGGCCGTGGCCAAAACGTAGCAAGCACGGATTCCTCCCTGAACAAAGGCAACGTTCTCTTCCGTTCCGTCACCACGTCGAATGTTGTCTAGGTGGACTAGGCCGAGAAGATCGATCTCACGGTGCTGATCTTCGGTGAGATCGCCAGTGACGCGATAGACGATTGATGGGGTTCTGGCTCTTTTGGGACGGTAGGGTTTGCGGGGCTTCTTATTACTAGACATTGAGAGCTCCAGAAATAGGGTAAAAAAAGCCTCGCGGGTTAGGCGAGGCTTATATAGTTCTAAATTTTATTAATTAGGATTTTGGGAGGAAAGCGTCTTCTTTAGCAATTCGGAAACAAAAGCAGATAACGATGAATCATTGTCTTGTTGTTTGGGATTATGATGACCAAAACAACGAATTGCAAACCTCATCGTGGTTACAAAAACGGTGATAAAAAGAACTGTCACAAGAGAAACTTTTAATCCCAAAATGATTGCATACTTCAAAATGAAGGTTTCAGTATGCCCTGTAGGGAGATTAGTTGCATCTGGCCAGCTGGTGAAAAAAACATAAACCCATAATCCTCCCAATCCTATGGTCATAATACCCGCTGCGCTAAAAGCAAGCCATCGGAATAAATGAGCCTGACTGTATTCGAGGTTTTTCCAATTTGCATCAACATCACCAACAAGAGGTTTGTCATCGTCTTTAGCATCTTTACCTCTTACTCCGTCATTTTCGGTGACAGAGGAGGTATTGAGATCGTTATCGCTCATCGAAGAACCTTTTCAGCAAAATACGATTGAATGTCTTTGTCTGACAAACGCGTATAAAGTAGCTTACCGTTGTTCGAAGCTCGATACCACGGCGAATCTTTCTTGTGGCTCCATTGAGACAGCTGGTTCGCAGTAAAGTCCCCGAACGATTCCAACGTCTGGTTAATTAGTTGGATAATCTCCGCTGGAATATTTGCTATGTCTGGTGTGGGTTTATTTGAAAACGGTAAAAGTCCAAAAAATTGGATTGATCTTAGTACCGTTGGGAAGACGGGACCATACGGCCAAGCTTCAGGATATTCGTTTGTTAGACGTTCTCCATATTTAGCAAGCACCGTTCCGTAGCAACAGTACATTAACTTTTGCAACTTCGTGACATTAAGAAAAATGTCTCTTTCATTGCATTGTTTAATGATATAGGAGGCCACCTGGAGGCTGTCAATAGGGCTGAATAAAACGTTCGTCATACTGTGTCCTCCTCCGGTTAAAAATGATCAAGATGAGAAAAATTCTCACCTTTATGATAAGTCAAAATACCCCTCTAGTCTTTACATTTTGTTAACGGGGTACTTACGAAATGCCGAATTTTGCCAGATTAACTACTGATTAACTACTACTTTGTGCCGAAAAGTGTTGTTTTTTAGCCAAAGTTGATGGGCCTCCTCCCGTACGTCAGGTGAACTCGACCAGTAATCCGTTCCGGTCTTTTTTCGCACGGAAGGGGAAAGGCGGTTATTTGGCAGGAAGGGCGGCAGGTTCAACCTCAACGCCCTTATCGACGAACTCGGATTCGATCCAGTCCTGTTGCGTGGCGATTTCGCCACGGTCTGATTTTTTCGTCGACCTCGACTGCGCGGACGGCATCAATAGATACAGGCAGATATTTGAAAAGGCGACGAATCACCGACTTCTTGGCCATTTCTTCCCAGTGAGAAACCCACGGTTCACTCTTGCCGGCCTTGGATTGGCCACGGATCTTTTCGATCTCGGGGCGACTCATGACTTCGAACTGCACTCCGCCGCCAACGAGCTTGGCAACTGCGTAGACGTGAGTGACAGGACCGCGATCGGCTTCATCGGACGGGGCGTGGACGATGTTCGGATCAAGACCGAGGGTGTACTTAAAGTCGTCCTTCTGGTACACGCAGTAGGCGTTGAGAGAAACGATCTGGCCGGAACGACGGGCAAGGTCGATCATGCCTCAGTAACCGATAATGAGCTGACTGTTAGATCGACCTTGCGTGTCCTTGCCACTCCCGAAGGGCAAAAGGTAGCAATGGCCGAGGGCGCTTCCCGGTTCAAGACCGAGTGCGGCGCACTGCATGACAGCACCGAAGATCGACTCGGGAGAGCACTTGTAAAGTGCAGGGGGTCGCTTGAACTCGGTCATCACGATTCGAGTCAGTCGTTCGGCCGTGAGCGTACTCGGCAAGGCCATTGACATTTGGTGTCGGAAAGCAGGGGAGCGGATCGTATCGTATCGTATCGTATCGAGGATCGTCACTGGACGGGCCGCCTGAGCAGGGACGGGAGCAGGGGGCAGCCGGAACGACTGCAGACTTGAGTTGGTCGGTAGTAGACATGTTGTTTCCTTTTAAGCGAGACGAAGAATGCGCGTTGACGTGGTCTTCGCATATTCCTCAAACAAATCAGGGTGGTCTTTCTTGAAGGCCGTGGAGGAGAAACGAGTGGCGTTCTGAGCCTTGTAAGCACCGATGGTCATACCGGTCTTGTCGGCAATGGTCATGATGAGTCGGCTTGCGACGGCCTTTTCCTGTTCCTGAAGCTCCGTGATCTGACCTTTGAGATTGCGAAGCTCACCGTTGTCTCGGGCGTAGAGCTTCTTGATGTCGTCAACATTGATGGGAGCGGGCGGTATGTCCTTCAGTACGTGGTTCACCCAGAAGTCTTCGGCTTTGGCCGCAATCGCCTGGATGACGTCATGGTACATGTGGAAGTCTTGACCGCCGATCAGCACGGCAACGTAGAACGTCTTGATGCCCGTGATCGCTATGTATCACTGAATTTGGGTCTCGTAGTAGAGCGGTATCTTGTGCTCGGTGACAATGTGACCGGAGACGATCTCATCTTCCTGCGACGGGCTCTAGTAATCCGACATGTATTGATTAGCTGTCTTGTATTCAAGGCCGTGTCAGTCGAAAGCATTCGGCCTGCTTCCTTAGCCTTATCTTCGTCGAGGACGGTTACACGCTTGGCGATTTCGGGATTGATAACTGCGCGGTCGAGGTTTCCTCGCATCCATCTGTTCTCGCCCTTAGTGAGCATGCGCTATACATTCATGCCGGTACGGGCCTGAAACTCTTTGGTGACGATGTCTTCAAGGATCTTGCCTCAGTGGGCGGCTTCACTGGCGGGGGCGCTTTCACGCTTGCCGGTCTTTTCTTCCCAAAGATCGAGAGGCGTTTTGTACGGGTTGAGACCGAGGAGGGCGGCAACGTCAGTACCCTTGGAGATCGATCGTAATTTTTCGAGGAATACCGTCACGATCAAACCCCGCGACATTGTCTCCTGGAAAACCGGGGATGCCTCGTTTCGTAATCGCTTCTCTCGTTTACACATTCTTCACATGCGCTCTCGATAAATCGCTTGAGTCGATTTACCTCTAAGAGGGCTGTCGAAATCAGGCGATTTTCTTTTGAACACTGAATCAATCAGATCAGTCGAGCACAGGCAGATGCAATCGTCATTTCTTTCGCTTTTTTGACTCCATGCAAAAGGTTATTTGAGCGCCCTCATCCGTCACCTAGGAATGCAGAAACAGAAAAGGACAAAGACGCTCAAATCGCCTTTCTAGGCAAAACAGATGAGTCACCTAAAGCTAGTTGTTGTATGAGAAGTGCCCGGCGGCTAGTCTTATTTTCTTTTTTAATAAAAAAGGCACCGTATAAAGCGGTGCCTGTGAAAAAAATTAAATCAAATTAACGACGAAATCTTTCGCGGAGACCTTCAACGAATGAGCCAGCTCCGATAAATAGTACAATTACAATGCCAGGGAAGGTGATGCAAAGAGATATTATCCAACCCCAGTCTAAAACCTCAGCCATGTAATAGGAGATGATTGCTTGAACGATCAAAAAGCCAAACGGAATCATCATAAAAATGAAGGCGAAAGCATAGGCGCATATCCCTAAGAAAAAGTTATAAATTCCAAAGAACCAATCGATAGTTGCTCCGAACATAACAAGGGAAAAAATGGTGTATCCAATACTGATCAATCCGAATCCCCAGCTTAGAAACTGCTCAAGCATTTCTCTACCGCTTTCTTCCTTACTTGGAGTGGAAGAATCTTTATTTTCTTGTTGGACAATATAAGACTGCAAGTCAATTACTTCTTCCTGATTTTTGGAAGGGAGGCGAGACATTGATCTTGATTTTTTTGGTCTTTTCCTTTCGCGAAGAAAAGGTATAAAAGGTAGAGAAATCCAACAAAAGGAACGAGCAACAAAAGCGATGCACCAACAGAGATTCCGATGTCTCGGTTGCGTTTAATCGCCGTGCAAAACATTATGTAGGCATAAGGAGCCATGAGGATCACTAAGAAGATATTTAAATCAGACTCGGAAAGCCTAAAAGTCATGCCAACAATAAAAGCAATAACAAAAGCCGCAATTAGCAGTGAAACCCAAGTGAGGAAACATTGCAATCGACCGATAGTTCCGTGCCAAGAAAAAGGATTCATATTTTTCATCTCTGTACCCTTTAGATCGAAGGAAATATATATTAAAATATACACTCGGTTCGGGCAAAGGTAAGTGAGATAACCCCGCATTGACACACGCTTATCTCACTTACCTTAGTGAGATGAGTCGCAATCAGATGATGGCTTCGGGGTAGACCTTCGCTCATGTTGTGGCCTGTGCGGAATATGCAATGAAGGCTCAAACTTTAGAGGAGAACTATCGTTAACAGTTCTCGCGGAATTCCCCATCCAATGCTATGCATTGGGTGGGGATGGATAGCGAGCCGAGCTTAGCTCGGTAGTTTTTGACCCTGTATATACTTTTTGACAGATTCAATAGAACGTCCGTCTCCTACAGAAACAGCGCAGTAACTCTTGGACCAGAAACGATCTCCCCAGAGTAAAGGAGAAATCTCGTTCATATGTTTATGGCGGATGGTTCGACTTGTTGCTGTTATGATGCGATTAACCAGGTCCGAAATCGAATAATTCGGGGGGATTGATATTAGAAGGTGAATATGGTCTGCTACCCCGGAAAATCCAGAATCCGAACTTCGAGCCGATCCAGACACTTGTGAAGAACTTCTTGTATAGTACTTCAAATAGTTCTGGAGATAGCTTTGCGTCTATAAGCAACTACAAGAACTAAGTGTACGTTAATGCTATAGACGCAATGTGCGCCGTGACGAAGGTCTGTCATAAGATGTCTCAACGAGTAGAAAGAATTGTTATCAAACCGGGGCATACGCATTATGCGGCGTGCCATCGGTTGTGTTCGCTTGCTCGTAAAATCGGCAATCAGGCAACCTATATTCAGCGTCAAAAAATCTTTGCCAAAGAGCTCGCGT
>JAHHRG010000072.1 GCA_020025965.1 Sutterella sp. | reverse complement strand
ATCAATGTTATGAAAAAGTTTTTCACTATGATGTTGGTCTGCACAGCCCTGCTGACGATGACAACAGGTTGTAGCGACGACGACACGGACACGCCCACACCCCAACCCGGTCAGGAGCCATCCATCCAAACCGAGACTACCCTCAATTTGGTAGGAGACGGCGGAGAATACTCGCTGACCTATTCGATCGAAAACCCTGTCAAAGGAGAAGAGATCTTGGCAGAATCCGATGATTCTTGGATTTCCGAAATCCGCAACGAAGGATCGAACACCATCAAATTCAAATACGAAGCACTGGAGGGAGCCAAAGCCCGTGAAGGCAAACTCACTCTTTCTTATGCGACAGCCTCTCCCGTAGAAGTAAAATTGCTTCAGACTCAGGACAAACTCACGTTCAAAGTAACCATCATTCCCGAAAGCATTTCATCCATAGGTTGCGAAATGAAGATCATCCCCTCGGAACCCGATGTACCTTATATGGTAGCCTTCATCAATAAAGCAGCCATTGATCGTTGCGCTTCCGATGAAGAATTTATCGCCGAAGACATCCAGTTCTGGAAAGAACTCGCAGAATCTCAAGGTGCCACTCTTCAAGATGCACTGAAACAATTCACCGTAATGGGCGAATCAACCCGCACAGTGAACGACCTTAACCCTGAAACCGAATACTACGGCTATGTATATGGCGTATCTTACGAAGGCGAAATACTCAGCCGTCTCTATAAAGTTCAATTCTCAACGACCAAAGTTCAGGATTCGAACTGCACATTCAAACTAACCTACCATCAAGAAAATGTCGCTCCCTATCCCGATAACAATGTCTATAACGTATCGGTAACCATCACGCCCAGTGACCCCGAAATTCCTTGGACTTATGCACCTATGAATTCCTACGTATATTCAATGGACGAGTGGACAGACGAATCGTATGAAAAATTCATCCGCGAAAACATCGCACAGGCAAAACCCGTAATGTTTGTCGGCGAACAGACCCTTACTCTGGAACAGATGATGGGTGGTCTGCGTGTATGGGGCGGAACCGAATATTATGTATGGTTATTCGGCACCGATTCCAACTACCACATCAACACCAAGATACAGAAGGAAACCATCAAAACGAACGAAATTCCCATCTTGGATGATTGCAAATTCGACATTCGTCTAAACAAAATCTCTTCGCAGGATGTCGATTTCACGGTTACTCCCACCAATAACGACACCAAGTACTTCATCGGTCTTTATCCCGGTCATATGGTCGGCAAATATGGTGCAAGCACCTGTGCCGAACGTCTTTTGCAACGTATCGACCTCGGGCACTTCGACGAGGAAGGTACCATACTCGACTGGGAGACCAACCATTGGATTCACCGCGGCGAACTGACCACTCAACTCGGTAAAGGCGAGGGTTGGAATCTGCAACCCAGCAAAGCCTACACAATGATTATATTCGGTTTTGACAACTATGGTCATCGCACCACCGAAGTTGCCGTCAAAGACTTCTCTACAACCGAATATACGCCGACCGAAGACTTCAAACTCGACTTTGAGGTTGTCGAACTCGGCACGCGCACCATCGAAGTGAATGTCATTCCTTCAGACGATGAAACTTGGTACTACACCGGACTTACAACCGCCGAAAACTTCGATCAGTATCACGGTGATTGGAACGCCTTCCTCGAAGCTCTGATTCATGCCAACGGAGTCAATTTACCCACTACCGTAGGCCCCGAAACCATCAAAACCAACGCCACTCCCGGCACCGAGCACGTCGTATTCGGCTTCGCTTACGCCAACGGAAAGGCTCAGTCGGAATACTTCAGTTATCGTCTCAAGACCAAGGAACTTCCCCGAAACTACAACGTGGATGTCGATGCCAAATGGGGCTTCTACCGCGGTTCCGAACTGGCAGCCCTCCATCCTGATGTTTACGGAGATTACGCCAGCGAGCCTACCGTATTCGTATTCGAACTGACTCCCAAGAACGCCGAAACCACTCACTACTACGGTCTGCTGCATCAGGCTCGCAGTATCATGGAACTGCCCGATATGTTGATCTTCGATTACTTCGAGAACTACCCCTTAGGCTGGAAAGACTCCAAATTGGGACGTTACCGTGCTCCGGGTGTCGGTCCTTTCGGATTCTTCTGGGCAGGACAAGATGCCCAAGGGGCTTGGGGAACTCTTCACTATGAGGAAATCACTGTCACCGAATACAGCGATGCCAAAAATGCTCCCGTCGGCGAATTTATCGAAAAGGAAAGTGTCGCTCAAACAACCATAATGGCAATGCCTGTTCGTCAAGAGCCCCAAATTTTCA
This sequence comes from Sutterella sp., assembly GCA_020025965.1. Classification (GTDB taxonomy): domain Bacteria; phylum Pseudomonadota; class Gammaproteobacteria; order Burkholderiales; family Burkholderiaceae_F; genus Sutterella. Next base: position 6,034 of record JAHHRG010000072.1, on the reverse strand, counting down.
AATCGGTCAGCAAACCTCAATCCAAGAAATTCTCTAAAGAGATCACCCTCTAAACACAAAAAAGGTTCATACGGACTTCCCGCCAAACAAAAATTGGCGGGAAGTTCCACATAACCTTCACGTTAGTAATTGCCACTGAACGCTTTTCAGAACCATGAAAATTCTATTCCGACCATGAAAAAAATCAACTCGTTTTTTACATCTTCGCTACTCTTTTCAATTATGCTATTGGCATTCGGCAGTTGTAATGATAACGACGACGTGGTGCCCGTGGCAGATCCGCCTGTGATTTCGGCCAAAGATCTTCAACTTCCTGCGACAAGCGGCCAACAAAAACTCTTCTATACCATCCAAAACCCCGTCGATTATCAGATTGCATTAGCCAATTCGGAAGATCCGTGGATGCATGATTTCGAATCGACCGGGAATTTTATTGTTTTCCAATTTGACACCAATGAAGGCGATACACCCCGTCAGGGTAAAATCACCCTCAATTACGAGGGAGCCGATCCGCTGACCATCCATGTCGAACAACCGGCGGAAAGCATATCACTTTCAATCGAGCCCCGATCACTGAACTACGCCTACACGGGTGGTAAGGAACAAGTTACCGTCACCAGCACTCACCACTGGACGCTGGAGTGCACAACGACTCAGTCGTGGGTAACTCCTTCGGTTACGAAGGGCGAGAATGGCGATGTAGTTGAATTTGAGGTCACCTCTCAAAACGAAAACGAAGACCCGCGCAATGCCGAATTTACGTTTAAATGTAAAAAGGTCGAGACTGTTCTTACCATTTCACAAAACGCCAAAGGCCAACTGATATTGGAAACCGAATCGCCCGCCAACATTGACGGCAAGGGAGGTCAGTTGATCGTAAAGATTCAAAGCAACATCGACCCTGTGACTGTTTCCATTCCGGAAGAAGCACAGACCTGGATCAAGCAGAACGAATCATCGCGCGGCATGACCACCCGTCAGTTCACCTTCACGGTTTCGGCCAACGAAACGCCGAAGGAACGAGAGGCCGTCCTCACGTTCAAGAACGCCGATGCACTCGAACAGTTTGTGGTAAAACAGCCCAGTTCGCGTCCCGACTTGAGCGTAGCACTGACCGACGATCTTTTCCGTCAGTATATTCTCCAGAATTTTGATGCCGACGAAGACCAGATGCTCTCCGAGGAGGAGGCCGCATCCGTCACCGCAATTACGCTGGATGCCTCGAGTGCATCGTCGGGAAATCCCATCTGGAAAGACATCAAGTCCTTGAACGGTATCAACATCTTCCCGAACCTGATTTCGCTGGAAGTAAACCGCGTCACCGCCCCCATCGAAGCCGTCGATCTGAGCCAGAACAAAAAACTGATCTCGATCAATTTCTGGAATCTGGGTTGCGGTATCGCCGGAATCGAATGCTCGAATCTGCCGGAGCTGTCGGTCTTCAAACTCAGCCGTCTCAGCCCGTGGGATACCTCCGAAAAGTTCAACGAACAGGAGCTCACCGACATCAACCTGAACGGATGTCCCCAGCTGACGGAGATCCAGGCTCGTTACCTGCAATTCCTCAAACGACTGACCTTCGACGACGCCTCGAATCTGGGCAAGTTGATCATCTCCTACTCGTTCGAAAAGTCGCTGCCCGGTGAAGAACTCGTAACGCTCGACATCAGCAAGAGCCCGAAACTCGAGGAGTTTGTCTGCTCGGATAAGGTCGAGAAACTCGTTCTGACACAAGCTCAATACGACAAATTCTACGAGATTCTGACCGAATGGCAGGGTTCGTTCTACGGCATTTGGGCAATTGTCGATGCACCCGACATTTCGGGCAGCATTACCGACCCCGTTTTGAAGGATTTCATCCTCAAGAATTACGATAAGGACGAGAACGGCAAGATTTCGAAAGTGGAGGCCAAGAAGACCAATTCCATCATCATCGACAAGAGCGTCTGCCCGGACGTTGCCCGTCTGAACGACCTGCAGGGTCTTGACATCTTCCCCTATCTGAATATCCTCAAGATTTCGGATGCCACATCGCTCAAGGTTGCCGACCTGAAAAAGAACGCCTGGTTGCAGGAGTTGGAGCTCAAGCCGACGACCGAGCTGGCCGGACTGAATGTAGCCGGATTGCAAACGCTGCGCCGCATCGTCACGGATCACCTCTCGGCAAGTACGCTCGATCTGACCGCATGCGAGGCTCTGGCTACGCTCGAGATTGCCAATTCGGCGAAGCTCACGACCCTGACTTTGAAGGGTTGCGCTGCTCTGGCCGAGCTGAACCTCTCGACCAATAACCCGATGCTTCGAAAGATCGACATCAGCGAATGCACCGCTTTGACCGATCCGGCCAAATTCCAGCCCGGCAACGCCTTGAAGGAGGTCGTTTGCACCACAGAACAGTCCGCCGCATTCTCGGCCGCATTCCCCGACATCACTTGGATCGTCAAATAAACACCTCATGGCAAACATCTGCGGGAACTCGCTTAAGAAGCTGTTTCCGCAGAAATTGCCCTCTAAAAAACAAAAAACTTCAATCTCAGGGAAGTCTCCGAATCTCTTCGGGCGGTTTTTCCCATCAAACAATATGAAAATATGAAAAAATCATCATTTTTATTACTGACCCTCTTCGCCCTGCTTGGTTTCGAGCTGACGGGTTGTAGTGATGATGACACGGAAACGGTCTCACCAACCCCCGTCATCGAAGCCTCAGATCTCTCTATTCCCGCGGAAGAGGGAAAGAACAAGATTTTCTATAAATTGGAAAACGCCGTGGAGGGATCCATGCCTTCGGCACGCTGTGATGCAGAATGGATTCACGACTTCACCTATACACCCTCTTACATTGCATTCCTTGCCGATGAAAATCCCGATTCGTCCCGCGAACGTACAGCCGAAGTGACCATCGCCTATCGCGATGCCCTTCCTCTGAAGGTTACGGTCACGCAAATGCCTTTGGCGGAGTCCATCAGCATCGAGCCGAAGATCATCTCCTTCACCAGCAAGGGCGGAGAAGAGACCATCTCGGTGACCAGTTCGAAAGAGTGGACACTGGAAGGTCTTCAGCCGTGGATCAAAGCTGACAAGGAATCGGGTGAAGGCGACACCAAGGTAACCTTTACCGTTGCCGCTTTCGAAGAGACCGAAACTCCGCGCAAGGCCGAAATCACATTCCATTGCGGACGCAAAGGAATCGCCACATTGGAGATCACCCAGAACCAGAAAGGTATGTTGCTACTTGATGAGGCATCCCGCCTGATGGAACTCACAAAGGAGGGAGGAATCGTCCGCATCAAGTTGCAAACCAACATCGAACCCGTCACCGCCAAAGTTCAAGACGGCATCAACTGGATCAAGGAGACCTCCACCCGTGCCATGATTGACAAGGAATTTACGTTTGAAATTGCCGAAAACACGACCGGCACGGAGCGTGAAGCGACCATCAGTTTCTCGAACATCGACGCTGCCGAGCAGATCACTGTCCGCCAGAGCGCATACGAAAAACTAACCTATCCCGCCGTCATTAAGGACCCCAAACTGGAGACCTATATTTTAAGCAATTTCGATAAGGACGGTGACGGCAAGATCTCCGAAAAAGAGGCACTCGAAGTCAAAGTCATCGATTTCCCGCAACAGGAAATCCGCTCGATCGACGGTTTGGAGTACTTCCCGAACTTGGAGGAGGTCAATTTTTCGCAGGGTCAGCTGACCAAAGTCGATTTCTCGCGTGTAGCCAACCTGCGCTCTCTGGATCTGGGCTGGTCTCGCGGTCTGTCCTCGCTGGGTCTGAAGGGTTGCACCAAATTGCAGGATCTGAGCATTGCCTATTGTAACAAACTAAAGAATCTGGATCTGACCCACTGTCCCGAACTCAAATCTCTGATGGCTTCGGGATGCGGTTTGTCTTCAGCACCTGATTTAAGACGGAATACTAAAATGGAGATTCTGAGTTTGAAAGACATCTCTTTCCCCGATATTGATCTGAGCCACAACACCGAATTAAAAGAAATTGTTTTAGGCGGTAATGTATTCAAATCGGTCGATGTATCAATGCTTCAGAAACTGAACTCGCTCAAAATTGACGGTTTAATCTCCTCGTTGGATCTTTCATCCAACAAAGAAATTGAGACTCTGTCGTTTGCCAATTCCAAGATCGCAGAAATTGACCTCGGCGGTTGTCCGAAACTTACCGCACTCAGTTTCGGTTCTACGCCTGTTGTCGAAATCGACCTTTCGCGCAATCTGATGCTTTTATCGGTCAATGCCTACAACGCCAACTCGCTGAAGACCGTATGGCTGATGGAGGGACAGGTCATCGAGCATTCGTTCGGTATCGACCACGCCATCAAATACAAGAAATGGACGGCACCGGAAGATGCTATCATGAATGTCGAGGATCCCGTCTACAAGAAGTATCTGATTGGCAACTTCGACAGCAATAAAGACAATAAACTCTCAGAGGATGAAGTTCTTGCCATCACCGACATCAACATCAAGGGCATGGGCATTTCGTCCATCGACGGTGTGGAGTATTTCGGATTCAAGAACCTCAGAACGCTCAATTGCGCCAACAACAAACTCAAGTCGCTCAAGGCTGTGGTCTTCTTCCCCGCACTCGAGCAGATCGATTGTTCGAACAACGAGTTGGTTGGCGAGCTCAACTTCATCAAGAACAAGATGTTGCGCACGCTCAATGCCGATAACAACCGTTTGTCCGCCATCGGCGACATGTGCGACGCCGCCGAAGAAGTTTCCGTCCGCAACAACGAACTGACCGACTTCAAGGGCTCCATGTCAATCAAACGTCTGAATCTGGAAAAGAACCTACTCACGGAGGATCACATCAACATCCACAATTGCGATCAGATGACCGATTTGAATCTGAGCGACAACAAGATCGGACACATCCAACTCTGGTCGCTCACCTCGTTGCAGAATCTGGACTTGAGTTTGAACCCACTGATGGATCTTCACACCTACGGACCGGGCTACGGAACCAAACTGCAATCGCTCAATGTCGGCGGAACGCAACTTGCCGAACTCGATGTTACCGGCAACATGTCGCTGCGCACCCTGAAGATGACCAACTGCCCCAATCTGAAGAAGGTATTGGTCGGCACACTCGACCTGAAGCAGATTCAGATCGAAAAGGATGCTCACACAGAACTTGTCAAGACAAACATTGTCGATGCACTGACCGACCCCAATTTCCGCACTTACATCCTTTCCGATTACGACAAGGACGGCGACGGACAGATTTCGATTGAAGAAGCCGATCAGGTCACCGAACTGATCGTCAATAACAACACGGCTCCAAACACTCGTTCACTGAACGGAATCCGCTACTTCCGCAACCTGAAGAAACTGAATGTTTCGGGCTTGGAATCGCTCGACGATACAAACCTGTCAGAAAATATTCATTTGGAATCTGTTTCGATCGTACTGAAATACGGCATGCCTCACATTCAGTGCAAGGATTTGTCGAAGATGACCAAATTCTATATGGAGAACAAAGTTTCCGGATCAGAAATCAAGAAGGAACTCGGTCCCGAACGCATCGAATTCAAAGCATGTTCTCAATTGACGGATCTGACCGTGAAGAATTGCCACAAGATGATCATTTTGGACATCAACGACTGCGTCAATCTGGAGGCACTCAACATTGTCGATTCGTTCGTTCCGTACTGGCTTGGTGACGAGGGAGACAAGAACGAATGCTGGATCTCGATTGCCAACAGCCCAAAACTAATCAATCCAGAAAAGTTTATCCCTTCGTACAACATCAAACAGATCTGGGCTACCACAGCCCAAATAGAGGCGATGAAGAGTTACTTCCACGAATACTACGATTGGTGGGGGACTTGGAAAGACACCCAAAAATAGAATCTCCCATCGAGGAAGATTCTATCTCAAAACAAAAGACCGTATAAAAAATATACGGTCTTTTGTTTTAACCTTTCAATATTTTTTCTTAATGTCGTCTGCCTGAAATTCCCGAAAAAGGTCTATCTTTGTTTCTTATCAAAACATTCGATTCCAT
>JAHHRG010000071.1 GCA_020025965.1 Sutterella sp. | reverse complement strand
ATCATGGCCGGCATTCTTATGACAAGAAACGCAGTCGACGCGGGGCTCCGCATCTTCGGTCATTTTCTGATGGAACTTCGACACAAAGGGCTTGTTCGGATTGTTCATGGCCGTGACGTCGTGACAGGCGCGGCAATTGGAGAAGTTGCGCTCGAGCATCTGTTCCCGGACGCTTTTCGCCATGCGTTCGCGCTCGGCAATCTGTTTTTCCGGCGTGCTTAAAGAGCCCTGAATTTCTCCGATCAGAGAGTGCGTCCCTGCACGAGCCTTGTCAAAAAGCATGGCGGTGTACTGAATCGGATTGTTGTGTTCGTTGGCGTAATTGAGGAGATGGCAGTCAGAACAGCCCGCATGCATACCGGCACGCGTGTTGTAATGAAGCCCCTTTTTGTAGGCGGCGTAAGTGACGTCCATCGAATGACAGAATTCGCCGCAGAACTGTGTCGATCCGGCCCAATGCATGACGTTGGAGAAGGTGCCGCAAAAGACGATGCCGGCGGCAACACCGATCAGTGCAATGCCGGCGGCATACCACTTTTTGTTTTTGCTCATAGTCGATTGTTTTTCGGACGGCGTCCGAGCTTGGAAAATGAAATCGAGTAAAGGAAAGCGGCTGCCGACGGTGATCACCCGACTTAAACGCAGCCTCTTTCTCAATTAAAAAGACATCAAAAGGAGTAGGGGCGATTGAACGCCCCCGTTCTCCTTGATCGAGATCGTTACTTCACGGCAGCGGCGGCAGCCTTACCGGCGATGCGGCCGAAGACGATGATGTCCGTGTAGGCATTGCCGCCCAAACGGTTCGTGCCGTGGGTGACGCCCGTGCATTCGCCGGCGGCCCAGAGACCCGGAATGAGCTTGCCGTCAGCCGTCAGCGCTTCGGCTTTTTCGTTGATCTTGATACCGCCCATCGTGTGATGAGTGGAGGGAACGGCCTTGATGACGTAGTAGGAGCCCGTCGACATGTCCTTCAAGCCGGAACGGTGATTGAAGTCCTTGTCGTTGCCCTTGCCCTGCATGGCGGTGACGCGTTCGACCGTAGCGTTCAAAGCCTTTTCGTCGATCTTCGTGAAATCGGCGATGCACTTCAAATTCGGGCAGGTCGTCATGATGCCCTGTTTCGTGAAGGCTTCGTATTCGTGCGTGTGGGTCTGAACGGTCTTCGAGATATTGCCGATCGTGTCGTTCCAGAGCACCCAGCAGTAGCCGCCCGTCTGTTCGAGAATGGCTTCGGACAGAACGTCGCGACGCTGAAGTTCTTCGACAAAGCGCTGACCTTCCTGGTTGAGCATGATGGCGCCGTCAAAGCGGGCGTCGGCAATGAGTTCGATCACACCGGAGATCGGGTCGCAGATCGGGTAGGTCTGGATATAACCCATGTTGACCAGTTCAGCACCGGCGCGTTCCGCCATGTAGAGGGCTTCACCCGTAGAACCCGGCGCGTCGGTCGTCATGAAGCGTTCGTCAATCTTGGGGTTGTACTTCTTCACCATTTCCTTGTTGGCGCCGAAACCGCCGGTCGCAAGGACTACGCCGCCGCGGGCATTGAAGGTGTATTCCGTACCGTTCATCGTGGCCTTAACGCCGACAACGCGGCCGCTAGCGTCTTTGATGAGCTCTTCGGCCTTCATGTTGGTAATGACGGGAATGTCAAGTTCGCGAGCCTTGGCGGAAAATTTGGTGATGAATTCCGTACCGGTATGGCCGACGGGAATCAGAGCGCGCTTGCGGGAGTGGCCGCCGAAGAAGAAGAGATTGTCGTCTTCGAAGCGAACGCCCAAATAGTCGCGGCACCACTTGGCCGCATCAAGTGCTTCCTCGGTCATTACGTTGATGACCTTCATGTCGCCCTTTTCGTCGCCGCCCTTAAACGTGTCCTGGGCGTGGAGTTCGGGCGTGTCGTCCATGATGCCGAGAACCGGCTGAACCCAGTTCTGAGCCACATTCATTTCGCCGCCGGAAATGAGAGAGTTGCCGCCCACGGCCGGCATCTTTTCAAGCAGCACGACATTGGCACCGGCGTTCTTGGCTTCGATGGCGGCGGAGAAACCTGCACCGCCCGCACCGATGACGACGACGTCATAGTCGGAGACAAGGGGAAGTTCCTTGGCGACTTTCTTGACGGCTTTTTTGTTGGCCTTGTTGAGCGTCACGCCGGCTTTCTGAGCGGCATCCGCGACGGCGGCAAGGAAGGCCTTCGAGGAGAAGGTGGCGCCGGAGATCGTATCGATATCCACGGAGTTGGAGGCCTTGACGGCTTCGAGCTGCGTCGTGAAGACTTCACCCGCGAGAATCGGGTTTTCGGCGCTCTTCACAATACGGATGTCTTGAATTTTGTTGTTGTCGAACGTCACGGCCACGGTCAGGTCACCGTGCTTGCCGACTGCTGTCCCTTCGGTGGTAATCGGAGCGGCAAAGGCCGAAGAACTCAAGAGCAGGGCGGTGCCGAGCACCAATACGCTTTTTTTCAGATTCATGGTTGGTCCCTTTGGGTCAAACGGAGTAGGAAATGAGAACGGCCGAGAGAATAACAGAAAAAACCGAATGGGCGTATTGTTTTATGCAGTGTTTTTTCTAGGTGTTTTCCCTCCTTTTGATTAAAACCATGTTTTTTTAAGATCTTTACACATTTATCTAATGGGCTGTAAAAAAGGGAAAAACAGGAAATCAACGATCTCTTGTGTCGGAAAGTCAAATCTCGTCGTTTTTCCGTAAGAGAGTCCTGTGCGACGCTTTCTTTATCGTATTTGAAAACCGAATAAACATAATGTTTTGTGAAGTCTCTCGAGAAAGCGCAGATTGGCGGGCAGGATTGACGGAGGACGGAGCGATTCCAAGACGGGGGCGCGGCGGACGATTGCGTTACAATCCCAGAAAAATCTCGATCGGACAATACCGACAAAGAAAACGAACAAGAAACGATATGGCGTTAGACAAAGGCAAACAAACCAAAAAGGCCATTTTGGCTGCTGCGAGAAAAATCATTCGCGACGAAGGTATCGATGCACTGAGCATTGCTCGACTCGCGGAAGTTGTTGAGATGAGTACCGGCGCAGTCATGTACCACTTCAAGAATAAAAGAGCGCTCCACAAGGCACTCCTTGAGGAATATGCCGACCATCTCATGCATCAGTACATCAGTTACGAGGCCCGCTTTGAGGGGGCAGCAACGGAGACTTTTGTTCCGGGCTATGTGGAATGGTTCAAGGCTTTCGACAAAGACGACCGAGGCTGGGCCGTCGTAGGGATTGCGCTTCTTTCGCATTTTTATTATGACGAAGAGATCATTGCGCCTGTGAAAAACTGGTACAAGACCATTTTTGCAAGAATTGCCGCGATGCCGGAAGAAAGGCGCATTCCGACCCTCCTGGTCATCATGGCGCTCGAAGGCTTCTTTGCGTCTCATAAGCTCGGTCTCGATTTGGTCGATCCGGCACTCAAGACACAAACATGGCAGTACATCACGGAAAAATATCTGCCGAGCGATGTTAAAAAGAAAACGCGGAAATAATTTTCCGGCGTACAAAAGGCCGATTGGATCGGATGGAAAAATCTCGGTTCAATCGGTCTTTTTTTTAGCGGTGTGGTGAGTACTTGATTAAAATAGTCGGATAAATTCTTGCCGACCGTCCCTGCTTTAGCCCGGATTTTCTCGGCACACAAAAGTAGGAAAAAAGATGTCAAGACAGCTCACGCTCGACGAAAGTTGGACCCTCACCGAGAACTTTGCACTTTGCCCGGTCGCCGAACGCAATCCCGATTCAACGCTGCCCGTCACGGATCTCATCGAAGAAGAGGTTTGTTTAGAGAAACTCAACCGCGTGATGGAAGTCTGCGGTTATCCGAATTTGAAGGTGACGGCCTCGACCTTCACGAAGCGCTATTCGATTCATACGGCCGCGGCCGCTTTATTCGCCATGAGCGTGCTTAACGTCAAGCTGAACTTCAAGGCCGAAAACTGTTGGGCGGATCTGGATTTCGTGGGTGCGCCCGGTCGAACCCGCGTCCCGCTCGAAGACTGGACTTGTGAGGATCTGCCCGACGCGATGGATCCGGAAGCCCGCCACGCCGCGATTGACAAACTGATACGCGAACTCTTTGCAGAGCATCTCACGCCGCTCTTTGGAACCCTAAAGGCGACGAGTAAAGTCAATGCGCAGATCCTCTGGGAGAATATGGCCGAACGCGTCTATCCTATTTATGAACGTCAGATGGACGATATTTCGCTCGAAGCGCTTGTGCGGCTCAAGACCGACTTCGATTACCTGATGAACGGCATTGCTCCCGAAACCTTCGGGCTCGATTTCAATCCTTTCAAGAAATTCGATATTCATGACGAATACGGCTACCGTACCCGTAAGACCTGCTGTTTGCGTTACCAGGTATCGTGCTATTGCCGAAATTGTCCGTTGAGACATAAGCAGCACTGACGCGCGTCTATCGTCAGGGAGATTTAGTGAATGAAGGCCTTTTTTGACGGCGGTGCCTGCGTTCGAACAAAATGACGCTGTTCACCGATCTTTTTATCTCGAAATACGCGAAGCCGATTGGGATAAACCCGAAGGCTTAAGCTCCACGCTCCCGTCTCTTTGGGATGTTCTTTGAAAGTCGCTTTTTTTCCGTCGTTTTCTGACGCTTCTGCGCGGTATGATTGAAAAAGAGAATACTTTTGTCATATCGCTTTTTCGAACGTTCAATTCTCAGAATAGAAAAAAACGGGAAACGTTTGACGATGTGACAGATGTTCGCGTCCCTTCTCTCGGAGGAATGAAGAGACGGTGGCGGGCAACCGATTCTTCCGGACAATATTTGTTTTCGAATGAGAGAAAGACAACGGAGGAAGCGGCTGATGAACTTTTATGAAACGGGAAGGGCTCGCGGCTTTAGTGGGGCGATTTGGGATCGACCACGGTGAAATACGTTCTTCTTGACGTCGAAAAAGATATCGTCATTAAAGAGTGTTGCAGAAGACATGGCAGTGCCGTTTTGCCGACAATGGCGGAGATGATCCGAGAGCTTGCCCGTTTTACCGAAGAAAACGGTCTTTCCTTCCGACAAACAGCTGTTCGTTTTACTGGTTCGGGCGCACTCAGTTTGGTGAAAACGCTCGGCATTCCTTTTGTGCAGGAAGTCGTGGCTGCGGCCGACTTCCTTCGCCACGACACGCCCGATATTGATGCCTGCGTGGAATTGGGCGGGGAAGACGCGAAGATTCTCTATCTTCGGGACGGTATCGAGCTTCGAATGAACGAAGCCTGCGCGGGCGGAACGGGCGCTTTTATCGATCAGGCGGCGACGCTGCTGAAAACGGATGCGGCAGGGCTTGATGCCTATGCCCGAGAGGCCAAACGGATTTACCCCGTAGCGTCGCGTTGCGGTGTCTTTGCCAAAACCGACTTCATTAATCTGCTCAATACCGGCGATATCGAAAGCCGATATCGCCAAATCGATTTTTGCGGCTGTTGCGGAACAGGCCGTGAGCGGGCTCGCCTGTGGACGACCGCTCAGGGGAAAAATTTCCTTCCTCGGCGGACCGCTCTCTTTTTTACCGGCACTTCGCGAAGCTTTTAAAACGAGAATCGGCGAGACGAAGACCGAGTTTCTCGAAACGCCGCGCGCGCATTTCGCCGTCGCGCACGGAGCTACTCTTGACGTTCTCCATTCGCTCAAAACGGGCGAACCCTTGGGAGAAATGAGCCTCACGGCTTTGGCTGATGCGATTGACGAGGCGGCGAAAAAGCCGAGTCAGGCGTCTTTAATTCCGCCGTTGTTTGAGTCGGTAAAGGACTACGAAGCCTTTACCTAACATCATGCGAAGGAAAAAGTCCCGACCGTTCCTTGGGAGAGCGTGACGGGCGCGCTTTATCTCGGTGTTGACCTCGGAAGCACGACCGTTAAAGGCGCGGTGATGACCGAGGCGTGGGAACTCTGCCGAACCTGGTACGAAAGTAACGACGGGGAACCCTTGGTAAAGCTCCTGGGTTTCGTGCGAGCGGTCCTTGATTCCTTGCCCGAAGGCGCTTATATCCGCAACGTCTGTTCGACGGGGTACGGTGCCAATCTCGCCAAATCGGCACTTGCCGGCCAGTTAGCCGAAGTGGAAACGCTTGCGCACCAGCGTGCGGCGCGCGCGTTTGACCCTGAGACCACGTTTGTGATCGATATCGGCGGTCAGGATATGAAGTGCCTGAAAGTGGAAGACGGGCGAAGCGTGTCGGTCACTATAAATGAAGCCTGTTCCTCGGGGTGCGGGGCGTTTCTCGAAACCTTCGCGCGGCAGCTCAATATGACGACGAAGGAATTCGTTGACGCAGCGCTCTCCTCCAAGTCCCCCTGCGATCTGGGCTCCCGCTGTACGGTCTTTATGAACTCGAAGGTCCGTCAGGCTCAGCGAGAAGGGGCGGCGACGAACGACATTGCAGCGGGGCTTTGCGTCTCGATCGTGAGGAATGCGCTCCACAAGGTCCTGCGTCTCAAGAGTACCGACGATCTCGGCGGACACGTGGTCGTGCAGGGCGGCACGTTTTTGAACGATGCGGTTTTGCGCGTTTTTGAAACGCATACGGGACTTCAAGTCATTCGTCCCGATCTGGCCGGTTTGATGGGCGCTTACGGCGCGGCTTTCTTGGCGCGCGATAAAACGCCGGCCGAAGCCCCCGATTGGAACCCCGACGAGGTGGCTTTTGACTTAAAGGAAGCGCGAAAAATCGAGTATCGCTACGGCGGCTGCGGCAATCGCTGTCAGCTGACAATGTACCGATTCCCCTCGGGGCGAAAATTTATCAGTGGGAATCGCTGCGACTTTGCCTTAAAGGGGAAGGGCGGCCACAAAAAGAACGAGGGTTTCATCGAGAAAAAACTCGCTTTGCTTTTCGATCGCGAGATTTTGCCCGTTGAGGACGCGCCTCGCGGTACCGTCGGGATTCCGCGCGTTCTCAATATGTACGAGTATTTCCCTTTCTGGGCGGCCGTTTTCAAAGAACTCGGTTTCCACGTCGAACTGACGCCTTTTTCGACCCAGAAGATGCTGACCGATGCGACCGATACGATTCCGTCTCAGAGTCTCTGTCTGCCGGTCAAATTGGCGCACGGCCATATCGTGAAGCTCGCCAAAGAGGGCGTCAAAGACATCTGGTTCCGTGTGCGCCGCGCGAACCGCAGCTCTTTCATGAAACGGACGATTCCTACGCCTGTCCGATTGTCGGCGGCTATCCGGAAGCGCTGAAACTGAATTTGGAAAAAACGGCCGAAGGGCTCACGATTCATACGCCTTTTTTGCGAATCGATAAGCCGGAGACCGTCGTGGAGGCCCTGAGCGGCTGGATCAAAGACGCGAGCAAGAGCGAATTGAAGAGCGCGGTGGCGGCAGGCGAACGGGCAATGGCGGAGTATCGCGAAGCGATTGCCCAAGAAGCTCGGTCGCATTGGGAGAGCGATGAGCCGCTCGTTATTCTGGCGGCGCACCCGTATCATCTCGATCCGTTTGTGCATCACGGGATTCCGGATTTGCTCGCTTCCATGGGGCATACGCTTTTGACGGAAGATGCTGTCGCCTATCTCGCTCAGGATGCCGGTCAGATCGACGTCGTCAATCAGTGGGCTTTCCACAGCCGACTTTATCGTGCGGCGCATATGGCCGTCACAAGACCGCACACGGAATTGATTCAAATGGTGAGTTTCGGCTGCGGGATCGATGCCATCACGAGCGAACAGGTCAAACGCATCATGTCGGATGCCGGTCGCCTTTATACGATGCTCAAAATCGACGAAACAGACAGCCTCGGCTCCGCCCGCATCCGTTTGGCTTCTCACTTCTCGGCCGTGGCCGATCGCGAAGGCGAAGCCGTGATGCAGGCTGTGGGGCCCAACGGCTTGCCTGCGAAACCTTGTATTGAAGGCGGACATATGACCCCGAGCCCGATGAGGTCCGTCCATGCCGACGAGCCGTCGAAGACTCGCACGGTGATCCCCTTTCGTCTGATTCCTCATGCCGTGGCGGCGCTCGACGTCGTGCGAAACCGAAAGATCTACATGCCGCAGATGGCGCCGGTGCATTTCCCGCTTTTGGCCGCGGCCTTGAAGAGTTTCCATGTGGACATCGAACTTTTGCCCGACGTGTCCGACGAGGCGATCGATTTGGGGCTTCGCTACGTCAATAACGACGCCTGCTATCCGGCGATCGTCGTGATCGGACAGCTTCTTGAAAAGGCGAAAGAACCCGGATTCGATGCAAAGAACTCCGCCTTTTTGCTCGCGCAAACCTGCGGTCCCTGCCGTGCGACGAATTACGGGACACTGTTGGGCTGGGCTCTGAAAGACATCGGACTGCCCGATCTTCCGGTGGTGTCCCTGACAACGCGTACGTTTAACAGTTCTCGCGGAATTCCCCATCCAATGCTATGCATTGGGTGGGGATGGTGTTACGCGACAGATTAATATCCCACTAAACGACAGGATTTGACCCGCCTCTAA
>JAHHRG010000070.1 GCA_020025965.1 Sutterella sp. | reverse complement strand
AGCGTCAGCTTATCAGAAGTTCATACGAACATTGGCAAACACACCGTGTGCGGCGATATCGCTATCGTACGTACCCGTGTAGTTAAGACCAAAGGTTGTGCTCTTCGTCAGCTGGGCTTCAACGCCGAGACCGACAGAGGCAACGTCTTCGAGTTCTCCGCCTTCGATCTTGGTAGCTACGCCATCAAGATTCATCGCGGAGGTGGCTGCATTGTCACCGAAGAAATGCGACCAAGCGAGATCGCCCTTCACGGTCATACCGATCTGGCCGATCGTGAACGGAGCGCCGGCTCGGACACCGAGCGTGGTAACCTGCATGTCACGATCTTCCAGAGTCGAAGCAATGCTCACATTGCCAACCTGTTCGTTGAAACCATCAGCTTCGACGTGAATCCAGTTGAAGCCGACATACGGTTCAAACTGATAGGCAGCCGTGTTCATCGCCTTGCAGTTGCCTTCAATGTAGAACTGCGTGATATCGGTGTCGCCCTTGTAACCATTGAGACCAACCTGACTGCCGACCTGAAGCAGACGGGAGCCTTCAGCATCCTGATGCGTACGTGCAATACCGAAGTTGACAGTCGTCACTTCACCGATATTCGTCATACCGTAGACACCGAAGTGGAGATCGTCAGTCTTGACCTTCCCGTTCACACCGGCCTTGTTATCAGTTTGACCGGCACCGAAGAAGAGACCAACCTTGGTATTCTGGGCAACATCAATTTCCGCACCGAGCAAGCCGGCATAGAAATCGCTGTCCATATCGGACATGCCGTAGTCGAAGTTACCCCAACTGCCGACACCCGTAGCCCAAAGGCGGGCCGTACCGTTTGCCATTTCAGCAGAACGGCCTTCACCGATACCGTTCGCTTCATCCTTAATAACGCGAACCATGGTCAAGCCATTAACAACTCCGGCATTCTGAGCGTTCAGATAAACGTCGTTACCCAAAGAGTTATAGGTCGCTGTTACATCGGAAGCGGAAGAACCGAGAAGCGTATCGAAGAGAGTACCGTTACCCTGGGCTTCAATCGCGTTAGCAATAGACGAACCGTTTGCGTTCTGAGCAAACGTAGCAAAGTTCACCTTATCGTTACGCTCCAAGGTCACATTGAGAGTCGTCGGACCACTGGAAGCCTGAACTGCAACAGGTGTCACCGTTGATTCGAAGAAAGCGAGGTCGGAAGCGACCTTGACCTCACCGTCCATCGACTGAACCTTCAAAGTACCTTCAGCTGCCTTGCCGTTATAGGCCTGTTTCAATGTAGCATCGTCAAGAGAACCCACGACAATCGTTGCGCCTTCTGCAAGCTTCAGATCACCCATTTCGGCATTTTGGCCGGCCATGATCATGAGTTTGCCGTTGGCATTAACGGTAACATCAACAGAGTGATCCGTCGCCGTATCCTTGATTTCGCCCTTCTGCGTCAACTGATCGTTATAGGACGTGAGGATACCGAACGTACCGCCGTTCACCGTTACCTTACCGTTGGCTGTTGCCGAAGCATCGTCCCCGGTAACACCGAAGGAATCGTTGAAGCCGAGAAGAGTACCTTCTTCAACAGTCGTTCCACCCCGATAGATGTTATTCCCGGTCATCACGAGCGTACCTGTACCGCGCTTAGTCAGAGCACCATCGTAAAGGTTATTGGCGATCTTGTTGCGGATTTCTGCAGCGCGTTTCTGGTAATACTCAAGACGCCACTTCTTAGCATCTTCGAACGTAATGTTTTTATCTATGCCGGCGAGATCATAATTGTGATCCTGACCATCTCGGTTGGCTTCACCAGTGCTGGTATTCGTCAATTTATAATCGTCAGGATTGTCAGAAACGACAATTTCACCATCAACAGTCCCATCCTTCGTTACGCTCTTCAACCACGCGATATCTTCGCGTTCACGCTGATCCAAAGCCTGCTGAGTGATGTTATTGGACCAGACATCTAAATGATCACTCTTCAGGTTGTAATCAAAGTGGCTGAACAACTGACCTACGCCGTACATGCCCTTTTCAAGATCAGGAGCGCCCCAACCCATTCGGTCGGACACTTCCCCCTCGCCCGGAGTAGATCCGTCGGCATTATTCCAACCTTGCATATCCGAACCATCGGCGTTCTTATGATTGGCAGTTGTCAGAAGGACTTCGCGAACCTGAACAGCAGTCATGTCGGTATAACGAGAGGCCAACACACCAAAAGCTCCTGTCACAAACGGAGCAGCCATGGATGTTCCAGAATATGAACCGTATTCACCGCTAATGTTCGATGTGTAACCGTTCTGCCCCGGACCAACCATAGTCCAATACTTGGCGTAACCGGCTTCATTGAAATAGGCTTCAAGCTGATAGTTATCCGGATCAGTGTTCTTGTTGTTTTGTTTCAAACCCGCAATAGCAATCCACTGGCTTTCTGCTTCCGGATTGAAATACGGATAAAGCGCACGATGGTAAGGATTGGCACGGTCATTATTACCGTTGGTAAAGACTTGAATAACATCCTTACCCTTAACGGCATCCCAGGCTGCGTCAACGAAAGACTTACCTTCCTTGTAGTTCTTCTTAAAGAGGAAGTATTCGTATTCGATATCGTTGACAGTAGTCAGTTCCGGACCGCTGTGATAGTAGTCGAGAATATTACCGTTTTCGTCAACCTGCTTGAGGTTCGTACCAAAACTGTTGTTAATGATCTTCACACCGGCATTGACCAAAGAATCGTAACCTGCTTTAAAAAAACCATAGTCAGGGAACGGTCCGTAGTTTGTATCGTCAGTACCACCGGTATTAGCCGAATAAACATCAGCCCCCCAAGCCACACCATGCATGCCTTGACCGTCACGATTACCAGCCATCACACCTGCACAACCGGTACCATGGTTATCGTTGTATTCAGGATTGTAGCTGCCATCGATTTCAAACTTATCGCCCTTATGATACTTCCCCGTATCCTTCGGTTTAGAACCATACGCATACTGCGGATAACGCTCACCGTCCTGCGAATATTCGCCGCTAGCTGTCACAACATGCCAACGATCACCTGACAACTCCTTATGATCAACACGAATACCCGAGTCCATCATACCGATCTTGACACCCTGACCATGGTAGCCTAACGCGTAAGCAGCCGAAGCCTTCTGAGCCACAAGTCCCCAATTCTTCTGATATTCCGCCGTTTCCCATGATGCCTGATTGCCAATTACACCGGGATCGTTAGAGTAGCCGTGAATGGTTCCGGCAGGCATAACAGCAGCACCGGCAACGCCGGCAAACATCGCGGCTGCAACAGCTACGGCAATGGAAGATTTCGTCTTCTTACCACGACCGGTCTGTGTTTCATTTGTCACCACATACTGCTGGTGAGCGTCGCTCCACTTGGTCTTGAAGATGCGATTCATTTCTGAAATTCTCCTAAAAAGTCTACGATCATTTGGTCCATGATCGGTCATGCTTTGACACAATTCATTTGCGTCGCAATGACAGAAATAAAGATTAATCACAAAGAAGCAAGAAAAAACACTAGCTTTATTTACCTAATGGTTTTTACCCGTGGCCAGGCAACAACACAGATGAACCATATAAAATACATATTGAACTTTACCCTCCTTTTATTGGTATAGTTATAAATTTGTATCTATAAAACATCCCCATACCACTCAGATAGAAGTATTTGAATAACGGTCGTTTCAAGGCATTCCGTAGCTTTAACAGATCTTTGGAAAAACTAATACCTTTTTATCAACCAATGTGAATTGCCTATCCCTCGTTTTTTTCCCTGTCATTTCATAAGATCTTCTTCAATATCAGAAACTTCTGACTTCTCAAGTCATCAAATGATTTGATCACAGAACACCAACTATCAGCCATCTGATCTCGTCTATTCGCTCAGAGTCATTATTCCAATCCACCGTTTTCGGTGACGATCCATTACTAAATATCAGCGCAATGGATTTACAACTCTTTGCTTCCGAATGAGTTAACCGATCTTTGACTCTCTTATCGACATTCGGCAACTTTCCGAACAACGGATTACTTTTGAGGCTCGACGCTCGGAAAGACCACACTGCGATAAACGTCTCCACCTTTATAGATATTGCCTCAACAAGGGACATCTCAATTCCCATACAGCGTTCTCCTTCGGGCGCTTTTTCACAATTCGATACCAATAAAAAAATCCCTGCCGAACATTTAGCGTTCGACAGGGATTTTTTAGCAAGTTTATTGCTTAAAGCCAGTGTCAGCTTATCAGAAGTTCATACGAACATTGGCAAACACACCGTGTGCGGCGATATCGCTATCGTACGTACCCGTGTAGTTAAGACCAAAGGTTGTGCTCTTCGTCAGCTGGGCTTCAACGCCGAGACCGACAGAGGCAACGTCTTCGAGTTCTCCGCCTTCGATCTTGGTAGCTACGCCATCAAGATTCATCGCGGAGGTGGCTGCATTGTCA
Source organism: Sutterella sp. (assembly GCA_020025965.1). Classification (GTDB taxonomy): domain Bacteria; phylum Pseudomonadota; class Gammaproteobacteria; order Burkholderiales; family Burkholderiaceae_F; genus Sutterella. The sequence goes on along the minus strand of JAHHRG010000070.1, from coordinate 4,348 downwards.
CCGAAGAAATGCGACCAAGCGAGATCGCCCTTCACGGTCATACCGATCTGGCCGATCGTGAACGGAGCGCCGGCTCGGACACCGAGCGTGGTAACCTGCATGTCACGATCTTCCAGAGTCGAAGCAATGCTCACATTGCCAACCTGTTCGTTGAAACCATCAGCTTCGACGTGAATCCAGTTGAAGCCGACATACGGTTCAAACTGATAGGCAGCCGTGTTCATCGCCTTGCAGTTGCCTTCAATGTAGAACTGCGTGATATCGGTGTCGCCCTTGTAACCATTGAGACCAACCTGACTGCCGACCTGAAGCAGACGGGAGCCTTCAGCATCCTGATGCGTACGTGCAATACCGAAGTTGACAGTCGTCACTTCACCGATATTCGTCATACCGTAGACACCGAAGTGGAGATCGTCAGTCTTGACCTTCCCGTTCACACCGGCCTTGTTATCAGTTTGACCGGCACCGAAGAAGAGACCAACCTTGGTATTCTGGGCAACATCAATTTCCGCACCGAGCAAGCCGGCATAGAAATCGCTGTCCATATCGGACATGCCGTAGTCGAAGTTACCCCAACTGCCGACACCCGTAGCCCAAAGGCGGGCCGTACCGTTTGCCATTTCAGCAGAACGGCCTTCACCGATACCGTTCGCTTCATCCTTAATAACGCGAACCATGGTCAAGCCATTAACAACTCCGGCATTCTGAGCGTTCAGATAAACGTCGTTACCCAAAGAGTTATAGGTCGCTGTTACATCGGAAGCGGAAGAACCGAGAAGCGTATCGAAGAGAGTACCGTTACCCTGGGCTTCAATCGCGTTAGCAATAGACGAACCGTTTGCGTTCTGAGCAAACGTAGCAAAGTTCACCTTATCGTTACGCTCCAAGGTCACATTGAGAGTCGTCGGACCACTGGAAGCCTGAACTGCAACAGGTGTCACCGTTGATTCGAAGAAAGCGAGGTCGGAAGCGACCTTGACCTCACCGTCCATCGACTGAACCTTCAAAGTACCTTCAGCTGCCTTGCCGTTATAGGCCTGTTTCAATGTAGCATCGTCAAGAGAACCCACGACAATCGTTGCGCCTTCTGCAAGCTTCAGATCACCCATTTCGGCATTTTGGCCGGCCATGATCATGAGTTTGCCGTTGGCATTAACGGTAACATCAACAGAGTGATCCGTCGCCGTATCCTTGATTTCGCCCTTCTGCGTCAACTGATCGTTATAGGACGTGAGGATACCGAACGTACCGCCGTTCACCGTTACCTTACCGTTGGCCGTTGCCGAAGAATCGTTCCCCGTCACACCAAAGGAATCGTTGAAGCCGAGAAGCGTACCACCTTCGACCGTCGTGCCGCCGCGATACGTATTGTTGCCCGTTACAACAAGCGTGCCTTCACCTCGCTTGATAAGTGAGCCGTTGTAAAGCCCCTTATCGAGCTTATTCTGAATCGCAGCGGCCTGCTTGGCGTAGAGTTCGGCACGATACTTTTCAGCATCCGCCTGTGCAATGACGTGACTGTCATCGCCTTCGATACCGTCCTTTACGACAAATTTATCCCCGAGGACATAGTCACCGCCCGCTGTGATGTCGGTACCGTTTTTGGTTTCTGCCATCCACTTTTGATCTTCTGCGAGACGCTGATCAAGTGCAACCTGCGTAATGTCATTGGACCAGACGTCAAGCGAACCAGAGGCCATGTCATAGTCAAATTCGCCGAGGAACTGACCGATACCGTACATGCCCTTTTCAAGGTCAGGGGCACCCCAACCCATACGATCGGAAACCTGACCATCCAACGGGGTCGAACCGTCGCGGTTGTCCCAGCCCTTCATATTTGTACCGTCAGCATTCTTATGATTGGCCGTCGTGAACATCACATCACGGACCTGAAGAGCCGTCATCTGATCATATCGGGACATGAGAACCCCCATCGCCCCGGTGACATGCGGCGCAGCCATCGAGGTGCCGCCCCAAGCAGCAAACCCCGGTTCTCCGTGATCGCCCGTCGTACTCGAATAAATCGAGTCGCCTGGACCTACAACGGTCCAATACTTAGCTAGACCAGCTTCGTTGAAGTTCGGGATCAGTTCATAATGCCCGCCGATCACTTGCCCCTCTGGAGTCTTGGATTGCTTCAACCCTGCCACGGCGACCCAATGCTTTTCTGCTTCGGGATTGAAGAAGGGATAAGCAGCACGATAGTACGGATTGTTCATGTCGCGGTTACCCGTCGTCATCACTTGAACAACATTTTTATCCTTAACTGCATCATAAGCAGCATCAACAAAGCTAGGATTGTCACCGTACATCTTCTTGAAGAGATAGTACTCGTATTCGGATTCGGCACGGGTATTTACGTCGAGATGAACGGTAGTTTTATAGCCGTCATTACCGACGGTATCTTGAGTACCCTCCTTATTGGGCGTTTTACCACTCACTCGAGTATTCGTTCCCCAGGAATTATTGATCACGCCACCACGCTTTTCGCCATTAGCAGCCACGAGATGATCGGCCAAGGCCGTCCACCCCGCCTTGAAGTAGGCATAATCCTGAAAAGGACCGTAATTATTATCATCGGTCGCACCGGTATTTCCAACAACGATATCGGATCCCCAGGACACACCGTGGAATTCGTTACCGTCACGATTAGCCCCAACGGTACCGGTCACATGAGTACCGTGAGAGTCGTTGACACCTTCCATCCACTGACCACTCACGTCATAGTGTTCGCCCTTTTCGTACGGGAGCCCCTTGTCTTCACCCGAAACAGCTTGCGGATAACGATTGCCTGATGATCCGTATTCGCCCGACACATGTGTGCCGGAGAAACGATCACCTGCTAATTCCGGATGAATCTGCATTAGCGCTCCAGAATCCATGACACCAACCGTCACGCCAGCCCCGTTAAAGCCAAGGCTATAAGCCTTGGAAGCGTTCATAGCAGAAAGACCCCAGTCTTTCTGATATTCGGCGGTTTCCCAGGATGCCTGGTTACCGATCACGCCCGGATCGCCGGCATAGCCGTGAACCGTGCCGACAGGCATGACTGTTGCGCCAGCCATACCGGAAAACATAGCAGCAGCAACAGCTACGGTAACAGCAGACTTGGTCCTCTTACCGCGACCTGCTTGGGTTTCATTGGTCACCACATACTGTTGGTGTACTTCGCTCCACTTGGTCTTGAATATACGATTCATAGGGAAAATCTCCAGAAATAAATAACGATCATTTGGTCCTTGATCGGTCATGCATCGATAGGCTTAATGACGCACAACATCGGTAAGATTAATCGGCAACGAATCGCAAAAATATCCAAAGTTCTTTGCTTTAGTGGTTTACACCTAAGTTTTGCAGGATGAAAAACAGTATGTCATAAAAGCCATATATACCATTATATATTTTCAATCGTGTATACTTTTAAATTTTCGATACGCGTCCCTTTTTTCTAGTATTTCATCGAACCCTACTGACAGAATGTATTCCGCCTTATTCTCGTCTTTCACACGACGAGTGTATCGAGCTGAAGTTACATAGCCGTACACTCCGACTTGACACTCGGTAGCGTATTGAAAATTAATACTTTTTTCTCCGCTTATCACACTCCTTACTAAGCTCCAGCATAGTTCACTCGCATACTCATGTAACAAACTATCACACACAAATTATTAATAGACAGCAACTATTTTTCAGGGTAATTCCGAGCTAAGTCTTTTTGGTTAAACTAATTATTCAATTTTTAGCAAGTTTGTAATGTGCCGTGCAGAGACCATTTGTAATGCCGCTTTTTTCTCTTTTCCGTAGTAGTCAAAGAAATTATCTTTTCGAGGCCAACGATAATGACAGAGATATGCTTCGTTCGCCGATTGAACTCATTAGTTAACTAGTCGCTCGGCTGTCGACTAAGCCTACGCTCCAATGTGCGGTCTTGAGCTCTCTTCGGGAGAATTAAGCTTTGACCATAACCAAACCTGAACTCTGCCTTAGTCGAAAAGTTAAGCCCAAACCATTGCAATTCGAGAGAAATCTTAGACTAAAGGTTAATTTTATTAACTGACCACCAACACCCCTTCCGAAGGTGGCCTATTTCCATGCTTCTCCGGAACATGCACCGTAACTGTGAGTGTCCAGAGTATCATGTGTATTTCTCCTCGCTACAGCGAGGAACACACATGGTGTGCCGACGATATTTTCTGGCGTAGTTCTTTGGTTAGCATCATGAAACTCCCTTTAGAGAGGGTCGCAAAATTGGGGGCGGTTCATTTAGTGGGATATTAATCTGTCGCGCTACACTTGATGCTCCCCTCCCAAATTTTGGGAGGGGATTCTGGAGATCCTGCGAACAGTA
>JAHHRG010000069.1 GCA_020025965.1 Sutterella sp. | reverse complement strand
GCTCACCATTTCAAAACCCCGATATCGAAAGATGTCGGGGTTTTGTCTTTTCCGGTGGCTGTGTTTGGTTACTGGCTCAGGGCTTTGTTTTCCCGCAGTGCAGAGTTATCCACAGACAGAACTCTTCTGGAAAATAGTTTTCCACAAAACTCCAGAGTTGTTAATCGTTATGCTTTATCTTTAAATTCCCTCTAAGAGAGGGAGATTAAAGAATGATCAATGCATTTTTGTATTGGTTATCCACAGCACTTCTCAACAGTGTGGAAAACTCCCTATTGACAGAACTCTAAATCTGCAGATAAAGAGCGATACGAATTCTTCACACTTTAGAGCACGTTCTTGCTCTTACAGACAGACAATGTTTCGTCTAAAATGAGGCCATTATTATCTGTCAGTATTTTTGTTGTTCGGACTGCATGTGTTGATTACCGCTTTTGAGTTCGGTGAGATGACTTTCGTAGTGATGGAGAACAACAGTCTTTTGCGCGGAAAACTTCTTTCATGATCTTCAAGCGTTCCATGGTGTCCGAACTGGCCAACAGTGCTGGGGCGGTTTTCACCGTGCTCTTCACTATCGTTCTCGCGGTTGGTATGGTCCGTATCCTTGGCCTAGCTGCCGGCGGTCGAATCGATAACGGAACCATCCTTCAGATGATTCTGTATACAGTTCTCACGAACCTTCCCACTTTACTAACTCTTTCGCTTTTCATTGCGGTGATGGTCACCATGCTCCGTTGGTGGCAAGACAATGAAGTGGTTGTCTGGTTCTCGTCTGGTGGGCGTTCTCTTTTCTCGTGGGTTGCACCCGTTATGCGATTCTCCGTGCCAATTGTGATCGCTATTGGCGTGCTCTCTATCGTTGTTTCCCCGTGGGCCCGTTCTCAGATTGAAGTTACACGTACGCAATTTACGCAGCGAGACGATGTGAACCGTCTGGCTCCCGGTCGCTTTATTGAAACAATGGGCGGTAAACGTGTTTTCTTTATTGAGTCTATGGGGAATAACTCGAACGAAGTTGGTCGTGTTTTTGTAGCTGAAACAACTTCGTCGGGAGAAGCCGTCGTGACGAGTGAAGGTGGTCGGGTTGAGACCAATGCCGAAGGAGATCGTTATCTCGTTCTTCATGATGGCCGGCGTTATGAAACCGAAGAAAGAAGTCCTGAAACACGTATCGTCGAATTCGATGAATACGGGCTTCGTCTCGACATTAAGGTAGATGCTCCGTTGGAAGCGAGCAAGACGGTTTCTCAACCGATGTCCGTCCTCTTTGCTGGCATGAAACCGGAACAGCAGGGGGAAATCTTCTGGCGTATCTCTTGGCCTCTAGCTGCCATGATTTTGGCCTTCATAGCTATCCCGCTTTCCGCGACTAGTCCACGTGCTGGTCGTAGCCTCAACATGATTTCCGCAGTTTTGGTTTTCATTCTTTACCTCAACGGCATCTCGATCGTGCAAACCTGGATTGAACACGGAAAGTTCGGTTATATGACAGGGATTATTGGCCTTAACGGGCTAGTCTTCCTCATTGGTCTCTTACTCTTTGTTCGCCGTGTATACATGATGCGCTGGTTGCCTGTGTGGACTAGTCCGTGGACATGGTATCACCGCTTGCTTTCGCGCCGTCAGCCTTCTCAGAAGGAGGATTGTTAAGATGCGTGTGATTACTCGTCAGTTTACGAAGGAAGTTCTTCTCTCCGCGTTGTTCGTGTTGGTCGGCTTGGTGGCACTCTTTGCGTTCTTTGATCTCATCGGACAATTGGACGACGTAGGCCGCAATCGTACGATGCTCCAGGCAGTAATCCTCACTTTGCTCTCTTTACCTGAGCGCATTTATGAGGTGATGCCTCTTGCGGCTTTGCTCGCATCCGTCTACATTATGTCCCGCTGGGCAGCGACTTCTGAATTTACGGTTCTTCGTGTAGCCGGCATGTCGCCGGTGAGCCTTGCAAAGTCGCTTCTGATTCCCGGAATTATTCTCGTGGGCTTTACGTATCTCTTTGGTGAGTTTCTTGCTCCCCCTGCCGCTCGGTATACGACAGAAGTGAAGGCAATGGGGTCGCACCGTACGACACTCAATGTTCGTGGCTACGATTCGGGTGTTTGGATTCGTGATGTTACGGAGGGAATCAGTGGCGAAAAGATTTCGCGCTATATCAACGTGAAATATTTGCTTGCAGGTAGGACGGGAGAAACGGGGGGATGGCGTCTCTTTGAAATTGATGCTCATGGCCACCTACAGTATCTCATTCAGTCTCAGTCCGCCTCATATATTGAAGGTAAGGGCTGGATGCTCCATCAGGTTGTGCGAACACAATATCCGAAAATTGCTCGTAGTGAAACGGAGCCTACCGATAAGCGCGTGGTTGTGGAACCGATGGACGACTTCCTTCTGAAGTCTTCTTTGGGACCGGATATTCTCGGTGTAATGACGGTGAAACCAGAAAAGATGTCAATGCGCGATTTGAATCGTTACATCGGTCACTTGAAGAAGAACAATCAGAAATCCGCTCAGTATGAGGTCGCTTTCTGGAATAAGGTCTTTTATCCGCTCGCAACCTTCGTAATGCTCGCTTTGGCTATGCCGTTTGCGTATATGAACGCTCGCTCGGGGGGGATGGCCATCAAGATGTTTGTTGGCGTAATTCTCGGTATTACTTTCTATGCGCTGAACAATGTCTTTTCCTACCTTGGTGTTCTCAATACGTGGCCGCCAATCGCTGTGTGTCTCTTCCCGACCGTTATGATGATGATCATTGCTGGGGTAGCACTTGCTTTTGTCGAAAGACGTTAGCGATAAGTGTAAGCTCAAAAAGCGGGAGCTCGAAAGCTCCCGCTTTTTTTATTCTTTAGTCAGGCGCATGCTCTTTTAAGAAGGCTGCTAGACACTTGGCAGTCCAACCTTCTTGTCCGGCAACGTCTTCAGGAGTGCCCGTATTGGTTACCCGACCGCCGTTTTCACCGCCTTCGGGTCCCATATTTATGATCCAGTCGGCTTCGGCCATGACGTCGAGATTGTGTTCAACGACGATCACAGTATTCCCCGCCGCGACCAAACGCTTCAGCATGTCGATGAGACGCTTTACATCAGCCATATGGAGACCCACTGTCGGTTCGTCTAAGACGTAGACGGTATGGGGTGATCTTGCAGACGGCACTTCTGTTAGATCTCGAACCTTGGTGAGTTCACTCACGAGCTTGATGCGTTGTGCTTCGCCGCCCGATAAGGTGGGCGAAGGCTGACCAAGAGTAAGATAACCGAGGCCTATATCCTTGAGTAAACGCAACGGATGTGTAATTGTTGGCATCGAGGAGAAAAAGTCCACTGCATCGTCGACTTGCATTTGCAGAATCTCACCGATGTTCTTTGACTTCCAAAACACGTCAAGCGTTTCAGGATTGAAACGTGCGCCGTTGCAGACTTCGCAGGAGACCTTCACGTCAGGCAGGAAATTCATTTCAATCGTACGCATTCCGAAGCCGCCACAGGCTTCGCATCGACCGCCTTTATTGTTGAATGAATAGCGACTTGCTGTATAGCCTCGTGCCTGACTTTCGGGGGTCGACGCAAAAAGCTTGCGGATAGCGTCCCAGAAGCCCACGTAAGTGGCAGGACAAGAGCGAGGAGTTTTGCCAATCGGCGTCTGATCCACTTCCAGAACGCGTTGAACCTGTTCGACTCCCTCAATGCCCTCGCAGTCGGTCCACTCGTATGCCTCTTTATTAGCCACGTTTCGACGCAAATTTTCAAAGAGGATGTCTCGTGCAAGCGTGGACTTGCCAGACCCTGATACGCCCGTGATGACGGTGAGTGCACCTAGCGGAATGTCGATGGATTTTTCCTGCACGTTATGCAGACGGGCCCCTTGTATCGTGAGCTTCTTCTGATCCTTTTTCGGATTGAAGCGTTTTTCGGGGTGTCCCGTATGCGTAAGCGGATGCTTGAGGTAATGGCCTGTGATGGAAGCGTTGTTGGCCATTACGTCTTCAACAGAACCTTCGGCGATAAGTTTCCCGCCTCGGATACCCGAGCCCGGCCCAATGTCGATAACGTGATCGGCGCGTCGAATTGTTTCTTCGTCATGCTCGACCACAAGGAGCGTATTGCCTTGATGTGTGAGTCGTTCAATGGCATTGAGGAGAATGTCGTTATCGCGCGGATGAAGGCCGATTGTCGGTTCGTCAAGCACGTAGCAGACACCTCGAAGATTACTCCCTAACTGTGCGGCCAAACGAATGCGCTGTGCTTCTCCACCCGAGAGTGTCGGAGCGCTTCGGTCGAGCGAGAGGTAACCCAAAGCAACGCTCTGTAGGAATTTGAGACGAGAACGGATTTCTGTCACTGCATCGTGACCGATAGCTGCTTCACGTTCGTTTAATTCGAGAGTTTCAAAGAAGTCGGAGGCTTCGTCAATCGTCATGTGACCGAACTCAGCAATATTTTTGTCTTTCCACTTGACGGCCAAGGCCAGTGGATTTAATCGTGCGCCGTGGCAGGTCGGACAGATACCCCCGACTTCATCTTCGCCTGAGAGTTCATCGACGAAGGCCTCGTCCTTTTTCTGAGCCTTTAAAAGCGACTCGGTAATGATCCCGTAGCCGGAACAATCGGGACAGGAACCAACTCTCGAATTGTAGGAAAAGAGGAAAGGATCGAGTTCAGGGAAGCTCTTCATACAGATAGGGCATGCCGAAAGGGTAGAGAAGAGTACGTCTGCTTCGATATTGGTCGGACTGGCAAACTGTGAACTTGAAACTTTGATACCAGCCGTGTTGTCGGTGCTCGGAATGTGTTTGGATACAAGAAGCCGTCCGTGTCCCTGAAGAAGAGCAAGTTTCACCAGTTCTTCAAGACGTTTTTCATCTTCTCCTCGACGCCAGGTACCGATAGGGATTTCAATGTTGTGTACCGTATAGCGATCGAGCTTCGGTGTGCGGCGTTCGATGACTGCATAACCGCCGTCAATACGGGCAACGGTAAAACCCGCTTCTGCGAGTGCCGTCAGCTCTGCACGGAAAATCCCTTTCTGCAGACGCACGATGGGCGCAAGAATTTCCACATCGTGATCGGCATATCGTTCAGCAATGGTCTTGATAATGGCATCCCGAGTTTGCGGATTTGCGGGGACGTGACAGTCAGGGCAGTATTGCACGCCGAATTTTACGAACAAAAGGCGCAAGAAATGATAGAGCTCGGTCATCGTAGCGACAGTCGAGCGCATACCGCCTCGAGATGTGCGTTGCTCAATTGCTACGGTGGGGGGAATGCCCTTGACACTGTCAACGTCTGGTACAGGTGGAGGCTGCACCATAGAGCGCGCATAGGCATTGATCGATTCGAGATAACGGCGCTGACCTTCGGCAAACACGATGTCAAATGCAAGTGTTGACTTACCGGAACCAGAGAGGCCGGTGATGACAGTAAAAGCATCGCGGGGAATGCGAACTGTGAGGTTCGACAAATTGTGTTCACGGGCACCCGTAATAATGATGTCGTTCGTTTCTTCGATTGTCGACTTTTTAAGAGAAGGCAGATTGAAGAAGTCTTCGCGGGATTTGTCGCCAGACAGCGTGCGTCGCCAGGCGGCAAGTGCTCGGCCTGTATGTGTCGATTCTTGGTGAACGATGGTGTCTGGCGTGCCCTCAAAGACAAGACGGCCACCTTCTTCACCACCTTCGGGACCGAGTTCGATGATCCAATCAGCACAGTTGATGACATCAAGGTTGTGTTCAATGACGAGCACCGAATGACCCATCGTGACAAGGCGATCGAAGACGCGCATTAGAACAGCAATATCCGCAAAATGCAGGCCCGTTGTCGGTTCGTCAAAGACAAAAAGCTTTCCGCCTCCGCGTGCAACGCGAAGACCTTGAGCGAGGTGTGCGGCAAGTTTGAGACGTTGACGTTCGCCGCCTGAGAGAGTGGTAAGCGGTTGACCGAGTGTTAAATAGCCCAAACCTACTTCTTGGAGGACCAAAAGATCCTGACGGACATGGCCCGAGAAAGAGAAGAGATGACAGGCATCGTCAACGGTGAGATTGAGAACGTCGGCAATGCTGTAGTCATGGTCGTCCGTGAGGCGTAGTTTCACAGAGAGCGTCTTTTCGCGATAGCGCTTTCCGCCACATTCGGGACAGGGAAGATAGACGTCGGACAAGAACTGCATCTCGACGTGTTCGGTACCAGAACCGCCGCAGACGGGACAACGGCCGTTTCCGGAGTTGAACGAGAAGTCGCCGATTTTGAGTCCTTCAAGGTGAGCTTCGGGTGTTGCCGCAAAGAGGCGCCGGATATTGTCAAAAGCTCCGACATAACTTACTGGGTTGGCGCGCGTCGTTTTGCCGATGGGACTCTGGTCGACAAAGATCACTCCAGAGGGGGTATCTCCCTCAAGACCGTCGAATTCGCCCGTTTTGGTTGTTCCAGTTCCGTGCTTCCTTTCCAGAGCCGGCACGAGAATATCGGTGACGAGTGTGGATTTACCAGAACCGGAGACACCAGCAACGACAGTGAAGGTGCCGAGTGGAATTTTCACGTCGATGTTTTTGAGGTTGTGTTCTCGAAGCCCCAAGAGTTTGAGCGTAGGTGTGCTGATGTCGATCTTAACGGGGTGAGCGCGTTCGATACGTTTGCGGCCAGACAAATAGGCGGCCGTTTGTGTGTCGGCATTGAGGGCTTCGCGTGTCTTACCGTCAAAGACAATATTGCCGCCGGCACTTCCAGCGCCAGGACCCATGTCGATCAATCGATCGCCGGCGAGGATAACTTGCGGATCGTGCTCGACAACAAGAAGCGTATTGCCAGCCTCGGCCAAACGTCGCATGACGCGATTGACGCGGTCCATGTCGCGCGGATGCAGACCTACGCTCGGTTCGTCAAGAACGAAAAGGGTATTGACCAGCGAAGTGCCGAGCGCTGTTGTTAGGTTGACACGCTGTACTTCGCCGCCCGAGAGAGTACGACTCTGACGATCCAGTGTTAGGTATTCGACACCGACGTCACACAGGAAGTTAAGGCGCGAGAGTGTCTCGTCAAGAAGCATCGCTTCGTCGTCGTTGACGGTTTCATTTAAACCGTCACGGTGGTGTTTGAAGAAGTCCCGCAAACGATTGAGAGGGAGCGTCATCAATTCGTGATAGTTGAAGCCCGGGAGCGAACGGTATGTTGTTTCATCGAAACTCAATCCGCGTGGTATGAAGTAACCGCCCTTACGCGAATCGGTCAGTGCCTTATTTCGTTCTTCATTTGTGCCGTAACGCCAGTAGAGGGCATCGGGTACCAGGCGGGCACCGTGGCAATCGGGGCAGGGCGTATAGGATCGATAGCGCGCCAGCATGACGCGAACGTGCATCTTGTAGTTCTTGGTTTCGAGCCACTCAAAGAATTTGTCGATGCCGTACCAGCCCTTCCCGCGGGTAGTACCGTGTTTGTCGAGGTAGCCGCCGTTACCCTTCCAGAGCCAGTCCTTTTCTTTTTGAGTGAGGTCCGCATAGGGCACGTCAAGGCGAATGTTATCAGTTTTGCCGAACGCAATCAGTTCTTTGAGAAAACCGGAAAAGGCGGGAGTCGACCAGGGTTTGACAGCGCATTCCAAGAGCGAAAGACGCTGATCGGGAATAACGAGATCGTGGTCGACACTGATGATACGACCGTAACCGCGGCAGGTGTCGCAGGCGCCGATGGGTGAATTGAAACTAAAGAGCGCGGATGAGGGACGTTTGAAGGTTCGATCACAGTCACCGCACCGGAATCCCACTTTCCAGCGGCCGAGGAGTCTTTCTTCTAACTCGGATTTGAACCAGGCTGCCATACGGCCGTTACCTTTGTCGAGTGCACGTTCGATGGCTTCGACGGCACGCGCTCGTTCTACGCCCGACGCGCGGAAGCGGTCGGAGACGACGGTAAGGAGCTGGCCTTCTTTTTGTGGGGTCTGTTTAAGAATGTGAGTAAAGCCCTGAGCTGAGAGACCAGCAACAGCAGTTTCAACGGGCAGAGCGGTAGGAACGGACACATCAAAGGTGATCCAGAGTCGGCTGTCGAGCCCGTCAGGTGTGACGAGGAGACGTTCGCGAATATCATCCCAGATGGAGCCTGGAGTATGTTCCCGGACTTCGCGGGCACAGGAAGGGCAGTAGAGTTTTGCATTGTGTGCAAAGAGGAGCTTTATATGATCGCTCAACTCTGTGCGGGTACCGACCGTCGAACGTGATGTGCGAACGGCACCATTCTGATCAATTGCAATTGCGGGTGGCACGCCTTCGATTCGGTCTACGTGCGGTCGATTCATTCTGTCGAGAAACTGGCGTGCGTAAGGACTGAAGGTTTCTACATAACGACGCTGCCCTTCAGCATAAAGTGTGTCGAAAACAAGCGAACTTTTCCCTGAACCCGACAGGCCTGTGACGACTGTAAATTCGCCGGGCTTTAGATCAAGGTTGAGATTCTTGAGATTATTTTGTCGGGCTCCACGGATACGGATGGTGTCGTGGCGGCCTTCATCGGTCTTCTTTTGGTTCTCGCGACTCATAAGAAAGGGCCTTTTAGAAAAAAATGTTTTTCTCTCTTCTGGAGAGAAAACGAGATTTGTCTATCTTAGCGAACCGGCAAGAAAAGGAGAAGAGTGAAAAAGATGAAAATCTTTCTCTGGTCATTACAATTTGTTACATGAACTTCAACACAGGTTAGAAATATCTGATATAGTTTCGTCCTCACCTCTTGGGGGATTAGCTCAGCTGGGAGAGCGCTTGCATGGCATGCAAGAGGTCAGCGGTTCGATCCCGCTATCCTCCACCAGAATAAGGTCCCTATCGTCTAGAGGCCTAGGACACGACCCTTTCACGGTCGGTACCGGGGTTCGAATCCCCGTGGGGACGCCAATTTTAAACCCGTCAAGTTAGCGCTTGGCGGGTTTTGGCTATTTATGAGAGGGTATGATTTATACTCGCTCGAATTCCTGGGGGATTAGCTCAGCTGGGAGAGCGCTTGCATGGCATGCAAGAGGTCAGCGG
>JAHHRG010000007.1 GCA_020025965.1 Sutterella sp. | reverse complement strand
ACATCCGACTGAAGAAGGTGACGAACAGACGAACGAAACGCGTCGTCGCCGTCCTCGCCGCCGTCGTCGTACGAAGTCCGCTGCCGGTGAAGAAGCCGTCGTCGAGACGAAGACCGAAGTGACTGAAGAAGTGGCCGCTCCGGCTGTCGAAGCCGATGCGGTGACGCCTGCCGAAGCGAAGACGGAAGTCGTCGCTGAAGTCAAGGTCGAAACTCCGGCCGCCGCTCCGGTTGAAACGCCTAAGGTTGTCGAAGAACCCGTCGCTTCCGAATCCGGTCTCATCCAGATCGAAACGACCGTTCCGACCAATCCTTCCGACTACCACGATGCCGTCCCGATGGGCCGTCCGCGTCCGGTTCGAGAAGAAAAAGTTGAGGACGAACCCCTCGTTCAGATCGAAACGAAAACCAAGACCGAAGACGCCGATAAGGCCGACACGGTGAAGGTTGCCGATCCGATCAACGATGTGGCTCAGATCATCAGTGAAAACCTCGAAAAGGCCGAACGCCGTCCGCGTCGTCCTCGCCGCAACCGTCACCCGAAGCCCGAAGGCGTCAATACCACATTGAAGCCCATCGCGGAAGTTGTGGCTGAAATGGTTGCCGAACCGGCTACCCCGATCGACAAGGTAATCGCTGCCGTGACGAAGACGGACTCCGTCGCTCACGAAACGGTCAAAGTCGAAACGACCGTTGAAACCAAGACGGAAGCTCCGGTTGAAGTTATGGTTGAAACGAAGGCCGAAGCCGAAGTCGTCGCCGCCGACAACTTGAGCAACCCGTTTGCTCACTTGGCCGTCGCCGAAGGCCTTGAAGAAAACCTCGCTCGTGCGGGTCTCGTTCAGGTTCACACGAACCCGGCACTCGTTGACTACAACGGTTACGAGTTCGTCCGCTACACGGGTCGTGTTGTCGAGCACGCTGCCGCAGAAGACACCGACGGTACGCTCGAACAGGTTCACACGCGCCCCGAGCTCGTGAAGCCCGTCGACTACTCGCCCGTGATCTACGCGGGGCGCCCCTACGTCGCGCCGCAGGCTGACGACGCCGAAGGCGAACTTATTCAGGTCCATACGAAGACCGAATAATCTGTAGTGAGCCTTTAAGGACGATGTTTTTCGAAACATCGTCCTTTTTTTATTGTTTGCAAAAAGCTTCTCAACAGGCTTTCACGCAAAGAAAAAGGACGCTATCCCAATGAAGGGTTAGCGTCCTTTTTCGTTCGTGTGCCTTCGGATTATTTAGGCGCCACGTCCGTCTTCGGATGAGCGTACTTCTCGCCCATGCGTTCGAGGTAAGGCACGATCGAGGGATCGGACCAGTCAAGTGCATAACCGCGCACGAATCCCACGAGGTTGCCCTTTCCGTCCAAAGCAAAGATCGTCGGGATCACATCCAAAGGAGCGGCGCCCTTCATCTGGTGCGTCGGATCCTGAAGGGTTTCAAAGTTTTCAAATCCGTTCTTTTTGAGGTAGTTCTTCACACGCTTGGCTTTCTTATCGACCGAAACCCCCAAGATCTTCACCTTACTGCCCTTGTGATTAAAGGTCTTCTGAAGGTCGATCACCTGCGGCAGCATTCGCTTCGTGGGTTCGTTCCAAGTCGCCCACACAAAGAGCATCGTCAGACGACCTTCCAAGTCCTTCATCGGCACTTTTTTCCCGTCAAGCGTCATGAAGTGCGACATTTCGAAACCGCGGGCGTTGTGCATTTCAATGAAATCTCGCATCACCATGGGTTTGTCGGCGACCTGTTCGCCCGTGTTGTAAATCTTGTGATTGAAGGACGGCAGTGCCGACTGAGCGGCGCCCGACAAACCGATCCCGAGTGCGAGAGTCATGGCAAGCACGCATTCTTTCATCATGGTTGGTTCTCCCTAAAGTTTTTACTGTTGTTTTTGCGTGCGGCGTACTCGACGCACGAGGAAAAAGATCACGGCCAAGAAGGCCAGCCAGGGGGCGGCCCAAAGGATCGCCGTTCCGGCATTCAAATCGGGCTTATAGCGAATCGATTCGCCGTAACGTTCGGCCATAAAGGTGAGAATTTCTTCGCGGCTCATCCCGTCGCGAAGCTTCTCGTAAATCTGTCCCTTCAATTCGCTCGCAATCGCCGTTTCGCTGTCGTAGAGCGTAAGGTTTGGCGAAGCGGGACAACGAAGGAGCTTACTGATGGCAATGGCTTCCTGCTGCAGCGCGGCGCCCGAGAGAGCTTCTCCTGCCGCTGCAGGCATCATAAAGCCGAGTGTGAACGCGAAGAGCGTCGCTATCGTGACAAAAAAGCGGTGAATCATGCGATTTCCTTTTCTTTCTCGATCGCCTTCTTACGGCGTTTGAAGAGTGCGGCAAAAGCAGCGAGAATCATGAGGCAGCCGCCGCCCCAAATCCAACTCGCCAACGGTTTGATCGTGAGACGAACGAGCCATTCTTCGTCCGAGAGCTGATTGCCCATCGAGACGTAATAATCCTTCAGAACTCCATGGTCGATGCCGGCGGCGGACATGCGCATGCCGTTAGCCCGGAAAGTCTGTCGTTCGGGCAACAAAACCGTGATCACGTCTTCGGTTTTGAGGTCCAGGACTTCAATATAAGCCGCAACGCCGTAATAGGAGGGCTTCTCCACGGGCAAGGTTTCGCGGTAAACGAAAACCACGTCACCCAAGGGTCTCCCCTGGCCGGGGCCCATACGAACGAGTGCTTCCTGTTCATACTGACCGACGCCGGTCGCACCGAAAATGCTCACTGCCACACCGATATGGGCAAGAAGAGCAATCTTTGACAAACGACGTCCGATTGCGGCACTCGTCAGAATCCAGAAACCCGCAAAGAGAGCTCCGAAGGCGGTCGTGTAATCCAAAGGCTTGGCGTAGCCCACGATTCCACCGGCTAAGATAGCCGCGAGACTGGCCGAGAGCAAAGCCTTCTTCCAATTCTCAACGCCCGTTTGCGTCAGCGCAATCGCCAGCGCCGCCAGAATCGTCATCGGGACAAAGAAGCTGTTGAAATACGGGGCACCGACCGTCAACATCCGTCCGGCAAGACTTTCGTAGATCAGCGGATAGACAGATCCGAAGAAAACGCAAAAAGCGGCGGCCGACAAGAGAAAGACGCCGCCCATCAAGAGGATATCGTCGTTCGTCAGGGGCTTATCCCAAGCTGTGCGCAAAGACGGCAGTCGAGCCGTATAAAGGAGCGCAGCCGGAATCAGGATCACCAGCATCAGAGTCAAGAGCGCCGTGCCGCGAGCCGGGTCGGACGCAAAAGCGTGAACCGACTGCATGACACCCGAACGAACCACAAAAGTGCCGAACAAAACGAGCGCGAAGCCCGTCAACCCCAAGAGAATCGAAAGGCGTTGCAGCTGTGCACGGTGCTTCAGCACAATCAGAGCATGCAACAGCGCGCCCGTCGTCAACCAGGGAATGAAGGATGCGTTTTCTACCGGGTCCCAGAACCACCAACCACCCCAACCGAGCTCGTTATAAGCCCACCAAGAGCCGAGCATATTGCCGGCCGTTAGGAAAGCCCAGGTCCAGAGCGCGAGCTTTTCGACGGCCAAAAGCGCCGTGTCGTTCCTGAACATGCGCTTCATGGATAGCAACCCGCAGACGAGAGCAAACATCAGCGCAAGCCCCGCATACCCTGTGAACAACACCGGCGGGTGCACGATCATCCCGATGTCCTGCAAAACAGGATTCAAGTCCCGTCCTTCAACGGGGACGTTCGGAAGATTACGCAAAAAGGGATTCGAAGTGAGCAATAAGAAGAACGAAAAACCCGCCGTGATAAGGAGCATATAGCCTTCGCTCCAAGCCGCCAGGACCGCTTCTTTCTTCAAGAGACGGGCGAGAACGCCGGCCCCTAATGCCGTCAGCACGGTAAAAAGCATCATCGAGCCTTCATGACCGCTCCAGAGAGCCGCAAACTTATAGGCCGTCATCAGATGCGTATTGGAGTTATCCGCAACATAGTCGACGGAAAAGTCGTCCGTCATGAAAGCATAGGACAAAATGGCCGTCGAGACGACGAGCGAGACGATCGTCACCACGAGCGCGGGACGCCAGAAATCTCGAAAAAAAGGCTTCTTTTTAGCAATGCCCGCGAAAACGACGGGTGCGGAAAAGAGCGACGTCACGGCCGCGAGAACCAACAGGAAATGACCTACTTCGGGAAGCATGTCTGATCTCGAAAGGGGTTAAAAACGGCGCCCGGCCAACAAACGGCGAGCAACGAAAAAGAGGACGGCAATCCAAATAAGCTGTATGCCGAGCAGCACCGCTTTAGGCGGCACGTCAAAGGTGAGTATGCCCAAATCCGCCTGGTTAAAGAGGCGGAAAAGACTCGCCGGATTGACAAGCATCAGGATCGTTAGCATTTCACGCGACAAAAGATCCGCACCGGCCACGGCCGCAACCAAAAGCGCCAAGTCGTAGAGAAGCACCAACACAAACCATATGAGCAACAAGAACGCCAGCGCCTGTGCTTTGGACTGAACGACAAGACTCACGCAGAAGCCCGCCAACATAAAAACGAGCCCCAGAAGCCAACCGGACACAAGCAACATTGAGAGCGACGCCAAAAGTTCCGTCATTGCATAGGGAACCGGCAGGAAAGCTTCCACCAAAGCCATGAAGGCAAAGCCACCGCCCAGGGCACAGAAGATCGCAGCGCCCTGCCCCATCGCTTTGCCGAGCAACCAGTCGACACGATCAATCGGGTACGTGAGCATCAGAAGGAGTGTCCCCGATTCCGCTTCGCCCACAAAAGCGTCATAGCTCAGGAGAAGAGCGAGCAACGGCAAAAGAAAGACCGTCAGCGACAGCAGTGAATTTATCACCGTCGACAAGGGCTGATAGTCGAGCGATCCGCCTAAAGCAGCCGTACCGAAAAAGACGGCGGTCCCCAAAATTGCAAAGAGTGCGGTTCCGAAAAGGAGCCAGCGACTCCTCAGACAATCGTGGAATTCTTTGGATGCGACCAAACGAATGCGATCGGCGCGGGTCGGCATTTTTACGACGTCCATCATGCCAATTCCTCCACGGAAAGTCCCAAAACAAAACGGGCAAAGATCATGCCGAGATCGGCCTTACGCACCTGACAGTCATAGAGACCGTAGTCGGCCGTCACAATCTTCATGACAGCGGCCAATTCGTTTTCGGGCACCATCAGACGGGCTCGGCGACGATAACCGGCGAGACGTTTGTCGTCCAAAACACGTTCGTCGGCAAACTGCGAAATAAAGACCGGGAGCGACGCTTTGCGACGAAGCTCGTCCAAGGTGCCGAACCCTCGACATTCACCGCCCGAGAGCATCAGCACACGGTCGAGATAGGGTTCGATCAAGGCGAGTTCGTGCGTACAAACGACGATCGAACAACCTTCGTCACGAAGGCGAGAAAGTTCGCGATACATCAATGCGGTTGCGGCCGGATCGAGTCCCACCGTCGGTTCGTCGAGCATCAGAAGGCGCGGTTTCGAAAGCAAGGCCTGAGCCAAACCCAAGCGCTGTCGCTGCCCCTTAGAACATCGGCCCAACTTCTGGCGATAGACAACGTCAAGTCCCAGTTCGTTGACGAGTTCGGCGACACGTTCCGCTCCGATCCCCTTGAGACCGGCAAAATAGGCAAGATGCTCTTCGACCGTCATCGCGTCGTAGAAACTCACGTTTTCGGGGAGGTATCCGACGTCAAGCGGCGACTTTCCGGGTTCGCCGCCCAGAACGGTCAACTGACCGGAGACGGGTTTGATGAGCCCCAGAATCAGCTTGATTAAGGTCGATTTGCCGGCCCCGTTATGACCGACGAGCGCCAAGAGTTCGCCCTTTTCAAGCCGAAAAGAGAGATTGTCGAGCACGGTCTTTTCACCGCGCTTCATCGTCAGATTCTCACAAAGAATGCTCGTTTGCATCTCAGTTACCGCCCTTTCTTTTGTTGTTGTCGGTCCATGTCATCAACGGATGAGAATCCGTCACACCTTTGCCTCGGTCAATGTCAAACTGTTCGCCCATCCAACGCATCAGCGTAACAACGGGGCTGTCCATCAGGAAGCGCGCTTCAGGGTAAATCCAGAACAATCGATCCAAGGAGTCGTTCGGCTGAAAAGCGCGATCGCCTCGACCGTCTCGATCCAAGTCCCATCCGAGGTAGTTGCTCCAATAGTTGCCCGTGCCGTCAAGACTCCATTCAAGCGGCGTTTCGCCCACATAGCGAACCTGCAGGCGGTTGTCGACGAAAGCATTGTTCCAAAGGACGTTGCCTTCTCCGCCTAAGGCCACACCGATCCCGATATCGGCGTCCGCAATACGATTACCGCTGATGCGGCTTGCCCCCGGTCCGTAAATGAAAATGCCCTTCCCTTCGGTATTGAGTGCCGGATTCCCCTTGGGATTCGTTACGCCGTCAACGGTGTTGCCCTGAACGACACACTTGTCCGCCACATTCAAGAGAATACCGAATTCGATGTTAGCGCCCGCTTCACTATCGGTCAGCGTGATGCGTTCGGAACTCATCAAGGCATAGCCCCCGCGCACACCGTACGCCTTGTTTTGCGTAGCGCTGTCGCCGCGAGTGTACATCCAGTGGATGCCGTACTGCGCCCCCGTAAAACTGTTGCCGTTCGAGACGCTCCCTTCGACGTTTTCAAAATAGAAACCGTCGCGAACGTTCTTCACGACATTACCGGTCAAGATCGGTTTTTTGACGTAATTCAAGTACACGCCGTCACCGCGATCGAGCACATGGAGAGTCTTCTCCCCCGTGATACGGCAGTTTTTGACCTCGAGCCCTTCCATACGATCTCCGCGAATCCCGAAGCCGGGGCCTGAGATCGTGAGGTTTTCAAGCTTCACATTGTCCGCCCCGTCCGTAACACGCACACCGGCATCGCGAGCATAGAGATCCTGTCCGTAGCCTTTAATCGTGAGGTTTTTAATCGTGACGTCCGGCACGCGAACAAGCACGGCGGAGCCTTCCCCGCCCGCATCGATCACGGCTCCCGCTTCCCCGTCCAAATGAATCGGATAGAGAACATCAACTTGAGTCTCGTAATGACCGGATTTGAGAAAAACCGTATCGCCGTCGTCCGCTTCTTCAAGTGCTTCGTCGAGTTCCTCAACGGTCGCGACCGTAAGCACAGCCGCGTTGGCCGCGATCGGTAGAGCGAAAAGGAGGGACGCAAAAGCTATGAAACTTAGGCTCTGTCGCATAGGGAGAGTCTCAGAATCGATGTTAATTCAGCATGTCAAGCGAGACGCTGTCATAACTCACGACTTTGCCGCCGTGTTTCTGAGCGAAAGTACGCGCCTTGTCGGGATTAGAGAAAGCAATGGGTTCGGGCCCCATGACGCCGACGGCATCGGAGCCGACCACATAAACGGCGCTCTTGGCATCAATCAGATACTTGTCCTCAGGGGTAGACCACTTGGCGTTCGCCATATCGTGAATGAAAAAGGCTTCGAGACGACGGGCGTTCTCGGGCTGCAATGCAAAAGAGAAAGCATCTCGACCGGAGCAGAACTTCACGGCTTCGCCGTCGGCACCTTTGATAAAGACTTCGGCCTTCGGGCCTTCATAGTGCGAAATCACCATGCCGCAGACATGACAACGGTCATGTTTATCGAAAGCAACGGGCTTAAAAGCATTATCGTTATCGTCACCGCCGCACCCCGCCAGAAGGACGGAAGCGGCTACGAGAGACAGGGCAATCGAAAGGGTCTTTTTCATCATCAGTCTCAGTCTTGGGACTATCTGAGGAGTCCCGGTTGTTGTTATTGGCTAAGCGTGCGTTTCTTAGGGCATTTGAGACGAGCGGTCGAGAGTTCCTCATAGCTCATTAGCGTGCCGCCCCAAGTTTCTTGAAAGAGTCGTGCTTCGTCTTTGCTTGCAAAGGGAGCAATCGAGGCCCCCATCGTCGCGCGACGACGGCTACCGACGACGAACCAAGCGGATTTGGCATCAATCGCATGACCGTCAACGGGCTTTTCCCAATCAATACGAGCTGTGTCATGTACACGAATCGCAAGTTCGTCGATGTCCACACGATCGAGCGTATTGCAAAGCATGCAGCGGACCGAGCAGAACGTTTGAGTCGTCTCTCCCTTCTTTTCCACTTTCGCTTTTGGACCGGGCCAAGCCGAAACGATCATGCCGCAACCGGAACAAGACTCTTTATCACCGTAGGATAAAGACTCAGCCTGAAGGGAAAATGATAGGCCGGCGAGGATCGAAAAAACGACTGCTGCGGCACTCTTTTTGAATTGGCTCATGGGATTCTTTTCCAAAGGACAGAACAATCAAAAAACGAACGCTCGTGAAACGCCCGTTTTTTCATTCCTCTTGATACACAAAAAACAGGTACGGTACCCAGTGAGAGTATCCGTACCTGTCTTATTCCCTAAAGGGACTCAAGCTTTACATACCGTAGATCTGACCGGCGTAGAGGATGAAGAGTCGCAGACACATCATCCCGACAACGCTGCAGAGGCCGGCAAGGTAGAAGCTCGTCGAGCTCTTACAGAAGTTGAGCAGGATCGGCAAGATAAAGCCGACACCGACAACCCCAATCCAGAACTCAGTGGCCCAGCCACCGGTGACAAAAGCCTGCAGTGCATAATGAGCAGCCGCACCGCCGTTGATAAGACCGACTGCAATCATGAAGATGCAGAGAGCTTCAACAGCCATGATGGGCCATTCGGCGCCATGCAGAATCTTGAGGTCGGCACTGTGCTGATCTTCGCCGAAGCAGGCGGCAGCCACGATCTTCGCAGAAGCAGCACCGGCGGAGAGACCGGAAGCTACGAAAAGCGCCGGCAGAACCGAGGTGTTGATCAGCGGATAACGGATCAGGGCCGAGATCAGGAAGCCGGTATACGCACAGATGGTCAGGGCGAGAACGAGCACGATCCAGTGGAAAGCGCCGCGGGCACCGTTGAGCCAACCGATGATACCGTCGAGCCAGGCGAGACAGCCGATCTTCTTGATTTCTTCACGGCAAGCAACCAGCGTCAGCAGGAAGACGAGCGGAATGTAGAAAAGAAGTGCCATCACACCGAGACTCATCACAGAGGTCGGATTGTAGTAAATGAGAATTCGCCAGAAATTGAACGGATTCGTCAAGTCAAGCACAAGGCAAACCATACCGAGCAGAATGGTCACAAGACCGATCAACGAAGCTGCCTTCAACAGCGGCGTATTGACCTGTGTCTGCTTACGGTAAAGATTGAGAATGAGCGCAATAGCAACCGCGCCACCGGAAATGCCGGCCAAGAAAAGGTAGACGGCAATCGGCCACGGCCAAGCGATCGGATCACTCAAACCCAGTGTAAAGTCCAACGCGATGTCCATCTTCACACTCCTTGCTTGACAATCGGGATATATCTCAAGCTAGGCTTCGTGCCGAGCTGCGGACGGATACGTACCGAGTCCTTCACGGCCAAGAGCTTGTTGATATACGAATTGGGATTATTGAGATCACCGAAAACCAAGGCATCGTACTTACAAGCGTCAACACAGGCAGGTTCGAGACCCTTCTGAAGTCGCGTATGCAAGCAGAAGTCGCAGTTGTCGGCAACCTTCGTTTCCTCATTGATATAACGCACGTTGTAAGGACATGCAGCGATGCAGTACTTACAGCCCACGCACTTGTCGGCAATCATCGTCACAATCCCGGTAGCGGGATCACGATGAGCCGCACCCGTCGGACAAACCGTCACGCAGGGTGCTTCCTCACACTGCTGGCAAGACACACGGATATATCGACGATTTTCCGCGTAACCGCGCTTAGCGTCGATCTGGCTGTCTTGCAGCTCGAGCAACAGTCGGCTGATGCCTTCAGGCAAGTGGTTAGTTTCGTTACAGGCGATGCGGCAGTCGCGGCAGCCGACGCACTTGTTCTGGTCAAAGACCATACCGTAGTGCGGCTTTTTCTGGCCGTCGTTTTCCTGCTGAGCGCAACCGCCGAGCGACATCATAACCAGAGACCCAACACCGGCACCGGTGAGAAATCTTCTTCTGTCGATCTTTTCGCTCACGTTGTTCTCCACAGGCAAAACCGTCTTAATAGACTGTTCCGCCAATTAATTTTGACTCCGAGTCATCATTCGTTCAGCATTGCCGATTGCATTACGCAATTGGCGTTCCTTATCAGGGGCAACACCGGCATCCAAAAGGACTTTCCAATGCCCAATCGCCTGGGCGTAGTCGCCCCGCGTAAAGGCATCCTGACCCAGGAGCATGCGCGTCTGAACCTCAAGAGGATTCTTGACGAGCGCTTCACCGATCAGCATCCTTGTTTCCTTCGTCAGTTGCTTGCCGTCGCGGTAGTAGAGAGCGAACGCCTTGAGACCTAAAAGGTCGGCATGCTCTCCCACGATCGCAATAGTCCGGTTGATGCGTTCGACCGCTTCCTCATACTGACCGACTTCGAGGTGAAGGACGGCCAAAGCTTGCTGGGCGGACGCATCTTCCGGGTTCGCTTCGACGCGACGCTGGGCTTCGGTGATCTTGGCGGTGACAAGGTAGGCGACGGAGTCGTCGGCCTTTTTCACCTGCCAGTCCCCGGAACGGCCGAGCACAGCGTAAAGCGAGAGACTTGCAACGATGACGAGGAATCCGAAGAAAGGAACGAAGCTGCGGTTCGTGAGCGTCAAACCTTCCGCACACACGGAGCGATAGCGCATAAAGACAGCCATCGCAGCGAGCGAGAGAAGAGCGACGGGGACGAAGAGTTCGTTCATTCCTTTACTCCGATGGATTCGACGTTTTAAGCCTTACCGATCTCGAAGATCAGTGCGGCTTGACCATGCCCTTGAGATTGGCATTGCTGAAGTTCGAATGAGCACTGATTTTGTCGACCTTGACAAGCTCCAAGTCGAAAATCACGGCCGATTCCGGCGGAATCTGACCATTGCCGGCACCGTCTTCACCCCAGGCCAAGTTCGCGGGAATCGTAAAGATGTAGCGCGAGCCCGGAGTCATCATGGCGATACCTTCGGAAAGACCGTCGATGACGGACATCATCACAAAGCGGCCGGGTTCCTTCTTTTCGTAGGTGCTTTCGAACACCTTACCGTCGATGAACTTGCCGACATAGTTGACCGTAACCACGTCTTCGATGCGGGCCTTATCACCCTTACCTTCCTTCACGACTTCGTACTGAAGACCGGACTTCGTCACCTTCACGCCTTTCTTCTTGGCGTTTTCGGCGAGATAAGCCTTCGACTTTTCTGCATTGGCCTTGGCGATCTTGGCCTTGGCGGCTTCTTCAAGATCGTTCAACTTTTCAGCACGAGCGTTGAGAACCTTGATAAGGTCATCAGTCTTGAGCTGGGCCTTGTTCTGCAGAGCGTCTTCGAAGCCTTCGATCACCAACTTCATGTCGATGTCGGCACCGAGTTTCGACTGACGGTCGATCTGGGCGGAAAGGTAATTGCCGACCGAAGCACCCACTGCGTACGACTCTTTCTGGAGTTCCGTTTGCAGGGGCTGCGCCGTAGCAACGGTGCTCATGCACAGTGCGAGGGAGGCAGAAAGAACGACTTTTTTAAGGGCAAACATATTTTTTCTCAATGTTTCTAGGTTAATCGGTTCATGCGAACGATTGATTCGCATCATTTTTGGGCTACGGAAGTTCCACACGGTGGCCGGTCATTCGCCAGCCGATGATACCGTCCGGCATCTGGTACACGTTGGTATAACCGAGCTTCATCACTTGTCGTGCCGCCATTTCACTGGAGGTACAAAGCGGATTCACACAGTAAAAGACCATCGGCGTACTTTTGTCTTTCGGCAGAAGTGCTTTCCAGTCCGCCACGCCGAAGAAGATGGCATTGGGGATATAACCCGTTGCCCACTGCTCAAGCGTGTTGGCGTCGTAGAAGAGCACCCCTTGGTCGTGAAGAATTTCAGCTTCGCGAACGCAGATCTGATTGAGCACTTCATCGTAAACGGGAGCGGGCTCAATCGGACCGTCCGCACCAGCCATAGCTGCCGTAGGCAACAGACTGAGTGCCGCGAACATTCCCAAAAGATGCGATTTATTCATTTCCTAGTGTTTTTCGGTTGGTCCGTCCGGTTCGGTTAAGAACCGGACGGTATGTCAAGTTGACTGTCAAGTGTGATTACTTAGCCTGGCGGTCGAGGATCGACTGAGCCTTGGCGAGGTAAGCCTGAGCAGATTCAACACGCTGCTTGAGGTACTTCGGAGCATGAACACCCCAGGAACCGTCCTTGGCGATTTCATTCGTGATGTCGCGAGCCTTGTCGCAAAGCATCAGAACTTCAGCCTTGTCTTCCATCGAAATCTTGGTGATTTCGAGGAGCTTGGCGATACGTTCCTGAGAAGCGAGAGCAGCTTCGTAGCCGTTCTTGACCGGGTTCTGCCACTTCATGACTTCGCCGTATATCTGCTTCTGATCGGTGTACTGGAGACCCTTTTCGAGTTCGGACATGATCGGGCTATGGCAACCCTTGTTATCCGTCACAGCCTTTTCGGCGTTAGCCGTACGGGCACAGGTCCACATCAGGTCAAGGTAACCGTGACCTTCTTCGTCCTTGGCAATACGCCAACCCTTAGAGTTGGAAGCACGGGACTGGCCTTCAGCCGGGTTCATCATCTTGGCGACCGGGTCAACCTTGATGTTGAAGACGTGCGAGCGACGGACGGCGTCAAAGCCGGCCATGTCAGGACGCTGGATGGCCGTGAAGTTTTCACAGGACATCGTGAACGGCATATGGCAGTCGATACAGTCCATCTTGTCATGGGTGTTCGTCTGAGCCACAACGTCAGCCTGGTTCGTATGGCAGTCCTGGCAGGACTTACGAATATTCGGCTTCGTGTAGTAGGACTTCCAATCGTTGGACGTCACTTCGTGCGGGTCGTGGCAGGTCGTGCAACGCATACCCTTTTCGTAGTGAACGGACATCATCAACTGAGAACCTTCCGTACCGCAGGACGGGCAGGAAGACTTCGTCTTAACGTTAAAGCCGGTTTCAACCTTGCCTTCAGCGTTAACGTCTTCAGGGATGAAGTTGGAGCGCTGGTGGCAGCGTTCGCAATTAGACTGGAAGCCGTTGGATTCGGCACCAACCAAGTGGCCGCCTGCACCGTGACATTCTTCACAAGCAATACCCTTGGAGATGGTGTGCTTCTGGAGTTCTTCAGGATTACCGAGAGCGGCGAAGAATTCCTTCTTATCCTTAAAGTCGAACTTGAAGGCATGGCAGACTTCGCAATAAGAAGAAGCCGGCTGGAAGAGGAATTCCTTTTCGTACTTGGAACCGTAGGACGTTTCACCCCACTGGTGAGAACCGGAGTTACCGAAGTCCTTCATTTCAGTCGGGAAGTCAGGAATCCACTTCTGAATTTCCTTACAACGTTCCGGAGAGAGCCAAGAGGCCCAACCGCGGGAGAACTGGTTACCACCGGCAACGAGCGTACCCGTACCGTCGCGCAACAGACCGTCGCGAATATGGTAAGAACCGCGAACCAACCAAGCGTCGATGTAGCCGTACTTCGTACGCGGCGTACCGATCGTGGCGTAGATCATATCGGGGGTGATACCGTCCGGAAGGATGGAAGCGTCAGAACCGTACAGCTTCTTCTTCAGATCGTTGTCAACTTCCGGATGTTCGCCGGGGAAACGAACCGTCTGTGCATGGCGGGAGCGCTTCCACTTCTGGTACTGAACAGCGTGGCATTCGCCGCAACGTTCGGGACCGACAAACTTGTTGGGGAAGTCAAGAATGGACTTGGCAGCGAGACGATACTGAGAGGCGGCCGGCTTGTCGAGACCGTCCATCTTCGAGTACTTCTGGGCATTACCTTCGCCCAAGAATTCGGAACCGCGAGTAGAAACCTTATAGACACCCTTGATGCGGCCTTCGGCTGCATACTTGAAAACCGGATGGTTTTCAAAGAGGTAAGCGAAGATTTCCTTTTCCTGGACGATATAGTCCTGGAGGGTCTTCACACCCTTGGTTTCTTGGTCACCGTCGGGATTATCCCAAACCGGCTGGGTCAAAGCGTTAACGTTTTTATTGCCCAAACCCGGGACTTCTGCAGCGGTCGTTGCGCCCGCAGCGAGAAGAGTAGCCGTGCAAAGCACGACTTGCGCCGCTACTTTGATGCTTTTGCTCATATGAACTCCTGTCATTCGATCTAACCGTCCGGTTCCGATTTTTGTAAGTCGGAGCCGGTAAAAGGCTTGGCTTACGGTCGGTAATCGAACTTCTGGTGGGTTGAGGCTCGCGTCGTATGTTTCGAGAGTCGATGAGGTGACCTCCGAAACGCGCGAGTCATTTTTTAATGAATCGGAGGTCTTCCGACTCTGCTTGCAGATATCGGAGTAAACCAATATGCAACGTACATGGTACGGACTTAATTTTTTCTTAAGATTGAACCTTGGTTCTAGTCTCTATTTTCGATTGATTCAAATCAATCTTTTTCGTTAGCTTTACTGGCTTTATGAAACTTTAAGGTTACAAATATAGAAAAAACGACGGAAATCTTACGCTTCTATTAAGATCTTATTGAGAGTGATTATCAGTTAGATACCCCTTTCTTATTAGGGTAAACCACCATTCACTCGATCATTGCATTCGCCTAAGCACCAACGGATTGCGAGCGAGATTTCATCGAAATCCGCCAAAGGAAAAATGTTAGAAGAGCCGAAACCGTCATCACGGCCGCATACTTCCAAACGACACCGTAGACAATTGGGAGCCAAAAAACGGTGCAAACGGCGAAAAATGCCGTATGAAGAAACTGCTGAACCGAAGCGGCCATTCCGCGGCGCGTCGGAAAGTAATCGAGATTCATCACCATCATAATCGGACGAGTGAGTCCCATGCCGAACTGAAAAACGATCGGTCCGACGATAAGAAGCAGGTACTGAATCGGAAAAACGGCGTTTAGAACAGTACAAACGAAACTCATCGCAATCATGACCAGAAGCATCACGGAAACGATCTTCTGACCATACTTTGTATAAGCTCCGGTGGCCAAATACGCCCCTACCATGCCGCTTGCGACCAGCGGAAAAGTGAGCCACGCAAAATCGCCCGCGCCATATTGAAGAATATTCATGACGATATCACTGCCGCCGGCACTGTAAATAATGCCGCCCATAAAGCAGGCACCGTGCGCCAGTACCCCGGCCATGAAGGCTTTGTGCCTCAGTCCGATGCCGTATGCCTCTCCCATGGAGCGGAAATCGAGTACCTGACGTTTCGACTTCGGGAGAGTTTCTCCGATCTTGAAGAAAAGGGTCAGAACGATGCCCGCAGCGAAAACAACGAGAAACACAAAGACCGCACGCCAGCCACCCCACAAGAAGATGCGACCGCCCACGACAGGTGAAATGGCGGGAGCTATCGCAAAAAAGATGGAGATGAGTCCCGTCATCTTCGTCGCATTGGTACCGTCCCAGCAATCGCGAACGACAGCCTGCGTGATGACCGGTCCGACCGAAGCTCCGAGCCCCTGCATTACACGCCAGAAGTAAAGCATTTCGAGACTGTTCGAGAGTCCCGCACCGATGCTTGCCAATATAAACAGCAGCATGCCGAGTGCAAAGACGGGGCGACGGCCGAAAACATCCGACAGTGCCCCGACGATCAAGGATCCGCAGGCAAAAGGAATGAGGTAAAAAGAAAGCGACTGCTGAACCATCACGACGGACGTCCCGAATTCTTCGGCCATTGATGGGAAGCCCGGCATATAGGCGCTGATGGCAAAGGGGCCCAAGCAAGAACAAAACGCAATGGCCGCCGCATCGCCGAAAGTGGGCGGCGTATTTCTCGCCAATTTTTCCAGTTTGCTCATTGCGGGCCCTCTTTTTGTTACGAAACGCAAGGCCCGAGGTCTCGCTTTCGATCAGTTTTCGTTCTCAACGAATCCATTTTAGTTCTCTTAACGCATACTTGGATTCGACCTCGCCGCTCGCTAAAATGATGTTTTCTCTCTTTTACCGGATTCGCTTTCATGTCTCTTTACCGCGGGCGTTTTGCCCCTTCACCCACCGGCGAACTTCATGCCGGGAGCCTGGTTGCCGCCATGGCGAGCTACCTCGACGCGCGTGCGCACGACGGGGCCTGGCTTGTGCGTATCGAAGACATCGATCCGCCCCGCGACATCCCCGGGGCAGGCGATTCGATCTTGAAGACATTGGCGTCTCTCGAGCTTTTCTCTGACGAACCTGTTCTTTGGCAGCATGATCGAGATGAAGCGTATCGCGAGGCGTTGCGCCGTCTCACGGCCGAAGGCTTCGTTTACGGTTGCGCCTGTTCAAGAAAAGAAATCTTGGCCGAAGACTCCCGATTGGGCTTGGCTCCCGGCGTCTATCCGGGCACCTGTCGTCACGGGACGGGAGGCCGAGCCGTAAGAGCCATGCGTTTTTTAACCACCGCCGAGCCCGTTACCTTTCATGACCGTTTAGTCGGAAGCATTACGCAAAACGTCGAGCATGATGTGGGAGACTTTGTCCTTAAACGCGCCGACGGACTCTGGGCCTATCAGTTGGCCGTTGTAACGGACGACGGATTTCAAGGTATTACCGACATCGTCCGCGGGGCCGATCTTGTTGACAACACGCCCCGTCAGATTCTTCTCGCCCGTGCACTCGGACTTCCCATCCCCCGCTATATGCATCTGCCCCTCGTTCTCAACAAAGAGGGACAGAAACTCTCGAAGCAGCAAGGCGCCACGCCTTTGAATCCCGACGATTTGAAGGGCGAAATCGATCGCGCCTGGCAACATTTGGGCTTCCCCTCGTTGGGAGCCGATACCATTACCGCTTTCTGGAAAGCGGCGCTCCCCCTTTGGAAGGAACGTTATGTTTAGACAATCCATCTGGATGCTTGTCGCATCCCTCTTTTTTGCTCTCGTCGCCGTTTCGATCAAGTATGCGGTTGACGTCTATTCGACTTTCGAGTTCCTCTTTTATCGCTCGATCGCGGGTGTCGCAACCTGTCTTTATGTGTTGAAAAAGTCCGGCGGCACGATTAAAACGTCACACCCGATGCGCCACCTCGTTCGCTGTGCGATCGGAACCTTCTGTCTCTGCTTGAGCATTTACATTCTGAAGGGCCTTCCGATCGCGACGGCTCAGGCTCTGCAATACACCTCGCCCCTCTGGTTCTGTGTCTTTCTGATGATTGCGAGTGTCTTTGACAAGGAAAAAATCAGTAAGAGTCTCTTGGGGGCCGTTCTGGTCGGCTTTATCGGGATCGTCACGATTCTTCGCCCCGAATTCGGCGGTCAGGATGCCTTCTGGGCCTTAATGGGGGTCTTGACCGGCTTCACGGGCGGTGGTGCCGACTTCATGATTCGCGACCTTGGACGCCATAAGGAACCCAAAGAGCGCATCATTTTCTACTTCACGCTCTCCGGAGCACTCGTCGGACTTGTTGCCACGCTCGCCACGACCGGTTTCCACAGCCATACGACGGAAGGTCTTCTCGCTTTGGCTGCTCTCATGTTCTGCGGCACGGCCGGTCAGTTCGCTCTGACGCAGGCTTGGACCTTCGGTCACCCGATTCTCAATTCGATTTTCCAGTTCTCCGGCATTCCGTTTGCCATCATCTTCGGCGTTCTCTTCTTTGACGAACACCTCGACTGGATGACGATTGTCGGGATCATGATCGTAATGTTCGCGGGGATTGCAGCGTCTGTCATTCGCATCCGCTCCGAGCGTCAGGGAGCGGCCGGAAAGCCCGTCGAGCTCAAGGCTCAGAGCTAAAACAACACGTTTAACAGAAAAAAAGGGAAGTTCCGATGAACTTCCCTTTTTTCATAATTAAGTTTTTAGCGAATAATGCGCGGCGTCGCCGTAGCCATTCGAGCCATCGGCGAATCGTCCTTTTCCCCGGAAAGCATGCGATCCATTTCGGCATCCGTAGGATCATCCTCTTCTTCGCTGACGATCTTGTCGGCCAAAGAGAGGAACCCAGGCACCACGACATTGTCGGTCCCGACGGCATCTTCATCGCTCGGTTCAGCCACCTTCAAGACCTTCACTTCGAACTGTAGCGCCATGCCTGCCAAGGGGTGATTCGTTTCAAGAACGGCCATGCCTTCGGCAATGTCAGTCACACGCCAGTGACGACCGTCGTTGACGCGCCCCGGAATACCTTCATAGACCAAGCCCACCACCACGGTTTCCGGATCGCCAAGATGTTCGACCGGCACCATTTCCAGAGCTTCGTCGTCGTACTCGCCGAAAGCGTCCTCGGGTTCAAGCTTGATGAAGAAACCTTCGCCTTCAAAACGGCCGTCGAGAGCGGCTTCAAGCTTCGGAAAGATATCACCGTGACCGTGCAAATACGTCAGCCCTTCGGGACCGGTTTCTTCCAAAATCTTCCCCGACATATCGGCCATACGAACGCCGAGCGTTACCAACATATCATTCTTAACAGCATTGGCCATCTGTCAGTTTCTCCAATAAGTGATTCGATCGACATCCGTCCACCCGCAAGCCTCCGTTTTTCCGGGAGCGAGCAGACCGAAGACGATCAACAATAAGTTAAGCCCCGGCACAAGCACCAAGAAAGCCCACGCACCGGACCAGCCGATGTCGTGAAGGCGCCTTGCCGTCGCGGCGCAAAGCGCCATTATCAATAGATTTCCGAGAACGGGCACGGGATAGGTTCCGAGCCAGAGTACCGTTTCGTCCGACACACTCGGACTGTCGGCCATGAAAAGAAGGAGCTGCCAGAAGGCAAGTCCCGTGAACAAAAAGCCCGCGACTTCACGCCAATAGCGCTCACGCGTGCTTCGACACTGCGGCCAGAACAAAAGCGAAAAGATAAAGAGCGGCTTCAAGATAACTGCATCACTCG
The DNA here is from genome assembly GCA_020025965.1 of Sutterella sp. Taxonomy (GTDB): domain Bacteria; phylum Pseudomonadota; class Gammaproteobacteria; order Burkholderiales; family Burkholderiaceae_F; genus Sutterella. The sequence continues at coordinate 30,147 of JAHHRG010000007.1, read as the reverse complement.
GCGTTGCCAGAGTCGGAATTCCGATTCGGAAATCTTACCCGCTTTCATCAGCTTTTGAAGCTTGTTAACGGCCTTCATTTTGACTTGCATCTTGACGGTCATCGCTTCTCCCTTCATCGCAAGACGAGCTTCTGCGAGAATTGCTCCCGCTTCCGTCAATTCCCCCGCTTCTCGCTCGTTGCCTTCAGCGTCAACGGCAGGGAGCACTTCCTGCTCGGGGACTTCGCACACCTCGGACTCGGAGGCCTGCGGCGTTTCGCGAACGGGCGCGGGACGCACACGCGCATAGGGTGCGGCACTTGCAATCGTCATGATCGCCAGCGGATCGGGACCGAAGCGGTTAAGTCCTTTTTTACCCGGAAAAGCACCGATCAACAGAAGCAACAGCAACTGCACTCCAGGTATCAACAAAAAGAGCGCAGCCACACCGCTGTAGCTGATATCGTGAAGACGACGAACGACTGCCGCTACCAAGAAGACGGTCTGAAAGAGCATGAAAAGTCCGATGATCGTCGTATTGACGGCCGACAACACTCCCTCAGCCCACCGGCCGTCGATAAGCAGCTTGTCGAACGCCGTCGGCAGAAAATTCAATAAAAGCATCGAGACGACCGACAAACCGACAAAGACGGCGAGCGCACACCAATAGGCTTCACGCGACACACGCCCCTTAAAGGAAAGCGTCAGGACTTCGTTGATGGAAACGGTCATGAATTTCTCTCAATCCAAAAAGAAAGCCCCGGCGGCCTAAACCGGTCCGAGGCTTCGGGGCGACCCGCTTCTTGGTGAGAAGCGGGCTCTGCTTTGAATTAACGAAGCTGTTCGCCCAAGAGCGTCAGGATCGTTTCGGCACTGCCCGTTTCATCGGCACCGCCTTCACCGTTCAGAACGACGAGACGGCACTTATTGCCTTCGTCTTCAAGCTGGATACGATATTCGGGCGCTTTAATTTCTTCGTCGTTGCCGAAGATATTGGAGAGGAGACCGCGGGATTCCTTCACCTTCATTTCGTAAGCCGGATCAAGGTAACGAACACGGAAGTAGCCAGCCGTACGATCGCGGTCAATCAATTCAAAGCCCATGCGGTCGATGACGAGATTGACCGTGCGCCAAGCGTGGTCAAAGGGTTCGTTTACCACCACAGCTTCGATCTGACCGTCGCTGTTCTTGACAACGGTACTCAAAGCTTCCTGCTTCGTGAGATCCACGGTCTTCGCAGCTTCTTCCTTCTTCAACGGTTCGAATTCCGGATTGAATTCGGCGTCGATCGCGAGAGCCAAACGTTGGAGCATTTCCGCTTCAAGCGTCGGATCGGCGGGACCGGGCTGCCACATCGTGGATTCCTTATCGGCCCCCGTGACAACTTCGATCATGGATCGGTGCGTCACGAACACATCCGACGTACCGTCTTCGTTACGTTCAACGCGGCAACGATACTGGTCGCGTTCGCCCGTGGAATAAGCAAAGTCAAGAACCTTACCGATCGTGCCGCGAATGATATCCTGCGGGAGCTTGGCCTTGTTTTCGGCCCAGTTCGTTTCAATGTAGCCCGTCTTAGCGTCCTGGCGAAGGATGGAGAGACCGACGTCGCCCCAAAAGTCCTGCACCACGCTCCAAAGCTTGTCAGCCTCCACGTTGACACGTAGCCAACGTTCGTTGCCGTCACGCATAACGCGGGAGACGACCGTGCGCTGAACGATCGTGCCGACATCTTCCTTCACGTCACCGACCAACTGAGCGCGAGCGGCTTCTTCGTTGGCACTTACGAAACTCTTGGTGCGCATCGGCACATCGTAACGGTTGTCAAGCGGGATGTTCGTCAAGTCGGGAGGCACTTCCAGATTGGCACGCGTGCTCGAGGATTCGTACTGAATCTTGTCATCGGAAAAGTCAAAACCAAAATTGGCACAACCACCGATCATCATGAGAGCAGGTGCGAGAGCCGCCACGCAAAGCGTACGCTTCATCATTAAAACTATCCTTTAGCGATAATAATTTTTCGCCGTCCTCGGTCCCCCCTCAAACGGCATCGGCACTTTGCTTCGGAGAGCAAAACCACTGTCATTTCACACTTGCTGCAAAACGACTGAAAATATTCTATTGAGTTTAGCAAATTGAATGCCCTTTTCGCTTCACAAGCGTCCCTTATTGCGAAATATTCTCAATAGAGAGGAGCCCATCGAGACATTTACGTCCTCAAAGAATGAAGTTGACAAGCATTTGCCCGAACATTAGAAAAGGCTTTGCGAAGAACCAAAGACCGCCGCCTACCATCAGCACCATGAGAATCACCATGCCGTAGGGTTCGATCTTATCCAAGAATTCACGGCCGGCATCGGGCATCAGGCCTCGCAAAATACGGCCGCCGTCCAAGGGCGGAATCGGAATGAGGTTAAAGGCCATCAGCATCAGGTTCACAATGATCCCGGCCTTACAGACTTCAATAAAGAAGCGTTCGTAAATACCGGCCATTACGAGCCCCTTCAAGAGAATCGCCCACAGCAAAGCCTGCAACAGATTTGAAGCGGGCCCGGCCAAAGCCACGAGCATCATATCGCGATTGTAGTGTCTAAAGTATCGGGGATTAACGGGAACGGGTTTAGCCCAGCCGAACAAAAGTCCGCCGCCGCCCCAAAGAGCCGACATCAGAATCAAAGCGCCAGGCACGATAACGGTCCCAACCGGATCAATATGCGGCACAGGATTCGCCGTCACTCGGCCCAGAAGTCGTGCGGTCGGATCGCCCAAACGTCCGGCTACCCAGCCGTGAGCAGCTTCGTGAAGCGTGATCGCAAAGATGAGCGGCAACGCGTAAATACAAATGGTTTGAATGGCGGAAGCAATCATGCGTTTGGCATTCCTTTGATAAATAGTTGGTCTTTTTTTGGAACGAGCGAATTATAAAAGTCCCTATGCGGCTGTTTCGACTTCCGTCGCCTACCGCAACACTTCGTTTCACGCGTAACGACGATGAAGCGCTTCAACGACATTAGGAATATCGGCCGGGAGCGCTGCCTGATCTCCCGGCAGAGGACGAACGCCCGTTTCGGAATGAAAATCCGAGCCGCCGCTTGCTAAAAAGCCCATACGTCTTGCAGTCGCTTCGCAATAGCGATTGTGTTCTTCGGACTGCGAACCCGAACTCACCTCGATGGCATCACCGCCGCAGGCCTTGAAGTCAACAAAGAGATGGTCAAGCATCCAGTCGTTTCTGAAGGGATACCGCCCCGGATGCGCCAAGACGGCGATCCCGCCCGCTTCGTGAATGAGCTGCACGGCCTTTTCAATGCGAGGCCACTCCATCGTGACGCAACAGGGCCGACCGTCTTTCAAATATTTGTCAAAGGCTTCCTGATACTGGCGAACGTGACCCGTATTGTGAAGCCAGCGGGCAAAGTGGGTGCGCGACAAGGTAGATTGATTTTGCGCGAGACTCATCGCCCCTTCGAAACTTCCGTGAATCCCGATCGCATCAAAGCGTTCGGCAATCAAATGCCCGCGACTTTCGCGCTGACGACAGATATCGGCCAAAAAGGTCTTGAGTCCTTCGTGATGTTCGTCAAGTCCGAGACCAACAATATGAATGACCACACCGCCCCAACGGGTAGAGATTTCGGCACCGGGCACAAAGACAATGCCTGCGGCTTCGGCCTCGAGACGCGCTTCGGCCACTCCCGCCATCGTATCGTGGTCGGTCAAGGCCATCATGTCGACTGCCTGACGGCGAACGAGCGCGACCAATTCCGTCGGTGACAAACTGCCGTCGGAAGCAGTGGAATGCATATGAAGATCAATGCGCATGGCGGGATTCGACTCGAGGAAATGGATCTTAGAGAGGATTATATCGGCCCGCGGTTCTCGCGACGCCCTTTCCCGAACGTGAGGTCCGATCGGACGTTTTCAAGAGCGAACCAGAGTACGATTCGTTAGAATCCTTAGCCCGCTCCCGTCGATCTCGGGATTTTCCCGTCCTGGGGCTTGATTTTGGAAACTTCGCCCCCATATAGGGATCATCGTTATTCAGGTGAGAGCAGGCTTTTCTCCGACATTGATGCCTTCTCACGCTTTACTTAAAGGATTCATTTCAACATGGACGCTCTTCAAAAGCTTCTGTTCGAACGTGCCGCCGTTCGCGGCGAAACCGTGGTTCTTCATGACGAATTGAGCCGCGCTCTCGAACATCAGCATCTCCCCGTTGCCGTTCGTCGTCTAGCGGGCGAAGTCGCGGCCTGTGCTCTTCTCACCTCGAGCGCTTTGCAGTTCGACGGTTCCGTTCTCCTGCAGATCGCGGGCGACGGCCCTGTCAAGCTCATCGTGGTTGAAGTGACGAAGGACTTGACCTTCCGCATTTCCGTGACGATGCGCACCGATGCAGGAAACATCGATACCAACGCTTCCTTTACCGATCTCGTCAATGCGACGGGCAACGGCCGTTGCGCGCTGATTCTCGACCAGACGGGACGTGACCCGAACGCTCAGCCTTATCAGGGCGTGGTACCGCTCGTCGGTTCCAACTTCGCCGAAGCCATGACCAATTACTTCACGTCGAGCGAACAGGTCGAAACGAAGCTTATTTTGGCCAGCGACGACGCATCTGTCGGCGGCATCATGGTTCAGAAGATGCCGATTCTGGGCGGCAAGGCTCTGCCCGAAGACTTCGATGAAGACGGCTGGACGCGTATCCAGACTTTCGTCGATACCGTCAAGAGCGAAGAACTCCTGACGCTTAACCCCGAAGACATCAACCGTCGTCTTTTCTGGGAAGAATCCCCGCTCGTCACGTTTGAAGCCGAACCGCGTTTCGCCTGCCGATGCTCCGACGAAGGTGTCCGCACGATGATTCGCAATTTGGGACGTCCCGAAGCCGAAGAAATCATCGCCGAACGCGGCTCCATCGAAGTGACCTGTCACTTCTGCGGCCGACTTTTCCAGTTCGGCAAAAAGGATCTCGACGGTATCTTCCCGGTTGACAAGAATCTCAACTAATCAAAGGCCAGATTCCTAGATCTGCCAAGACGAGAAAAGCCGCACTCTCACGAGTGCGGCTTTTCTTTTGCCTATTCTCTTTTACCTCGGGCAGGAGGCGCACGCAAATGCTTCGGGGCGTGATACAAGTCGGCCTTTTTCGGATCGAAAGTCGGTTCGGCACCGGGCGCAATATCGGGAGCACCGTAGTCGGGCATTTCCGACAGTTGGCGGTTGCGAGCCGAATACTCTTCGGTCGTTTCTATACGGAAGAGAACTTCGTCCGCCTTGACCATAAAGAGCTCGCGCCTCGCTTTTTCTTCAATGGCACCGCTTCGGTTTTCCAGTGAATAAAGTTCGGCGGCGAGTTCTTCGTTTCTGAGACGCTGTTTGGCATTCTCGGCCTGTTGAAGGGCAATCGCCTTTTCAAGCTCCATCGTTCTGTACCAAACGCCGTCGGGACCGACGAGCCTCATGCCGACCGCCACGATACCCGCCGCCAGAATGACGATGAATATCCGTGTCACGGTCGTTTCTCCACAAAATTACTTGCGGATGCAGTAGAAGGCGTCAAGGCCCGGGTAGTCGGCAACTTCAGCCAAGTGTTCTTCAATACGAAGAAGCTGGTTGTACTTGGCCATACGGTCGGAACGGCTCATGGAACCCGTCTTGATCTGACCGGCATTCAGACCGACGGCGAGGTCGGCAATCGTGCTGTCTTCGGATTCGCCGGAACGGTGAGACACGACGGCGGTGTAGCCGGCGCGCTTGGCCATTTCGATGGCTTCGATCGTTTCGGTGAGGGTACCGATCTGGTTAACCTTGATAAGGATGGAGTTGGCAATACCCTTCTGGATACCTTCCTTCAGGATGGACGGATTCGTCACGAAGATATCGTCACCGACCAACTGGATCTTGCCGCCGAGAGCAGCCGTCAACTTGGCCCAGCCTTCCCAATCGTTTTCGGCCATACCGTCTTCGATGGAGATGATCGGGTACTTTTCAACCCAAGCCTTGAGAACTTCGATCCATTCGTCAGCCGTGTAGGCCTTCTTGCTCGACTTCTTCATGACGTACTTGCCGTCTTCGAAGAATTCGGAAGAGGCACAGTCAAGACCGATGAAGATGTCCTTGCCCGGAACATAACCGGCAGCCTTGATGGCTTCGATGATGAGCTCGATGGCTTCTTCGTGGCTTTCGCACTGCGGAGCGAAACCGCCTTCGTCACCGACGGCGGTGGACATGCCGCGACCGTTGATGATCTTCTTCAAAGCGTGGAAGGTTTCGGAACCGTAGCGGAGAGCTTCGCGGAACGTGGGAGCGCCGGCCGGAATGATCATGAATTCCTGCATGTCCAACGTGTTGTTGGCGTGAGCACCGCCGTTGATAACGTTCATCATCGGAACCGGCATCTGAACGGCACCGATACCACCGAGATAGCGGTAAAGCGGCAAACCGAGTTCTTCAGCGCTGGCGCGGGCGACGGCCATCGAGACGGCGAGAATAGCGTTGGCACCGAGACGGCCCTTGTTGTCCGTACCGTCAAGAGCGATCATCTTGCGGTCGATGTAGGCCTGGTCCGTGGATTCGAGACCGAGAAGAGCATCGGCGATTTCACCGGAGACGTTGCCGACAGCGGTCAGAACACCCTTGCCGAGCAAACGGCTCTTGTCGCCGTCACGGAGTTCAATAGCTTCGCGAACGCCGGTAGAGGCACCAGAGGGAACCGTAGCACGACCGACGGCACCGCTTTCGAGCCAAACTTCAGCTTCAACGGTGGGATTGCCACGGCTGTCGAAAACTTCACGACCGATAACATCAATAATTGCGCTCATCTTTAATCCTTGATTGTGCAAAATGAATGGCATGCGGCAAAAAGACTGTCTGCATCTCTTTACCGTACACCGGTTAACTTATCTATTTTAGTTGAAAGTGTCTTCCAAGAACGGTTTGGCCTTGACGATGCGATCGATTTCCACGAGGCTCGCCAACAATTCCTTCATACGATCCAGAGGGACGGCATTCGGACCGTCACTCAATGCACAGGCAGGATTCGGATGCGTTTCCATGAAGAGACCGGCCACACCGACAGCGACAGCCGCACGAGCCAAAACCGGCACAAACTGACGCTGGCCGCCGGAGCAGGAGCCGTTTCCGCCGGGAAGCTGCACGGAGTGCGTGGCATCAAAGACGACCGGAGCACCGGTTTCGCGCATGATGGCAAGGCTGCGCATATCGGAAACGAGGTTTCCGTATCCGAAAGATGCGCCGCGTTCGCAAACAAGGAAATTATCGGGATTAAGACCCGCTTCTTCCGCAGCTTCGCGAGCTTTGAGGACGACGTTCTTCATATCGCCGGGAGCCAGGAACTGCCCCTTCTTAATGTTGACGGGCTTGCCGGACATCGCACAGGCACGAATAAAGTCCGTCTGGCGGCAAAGGAACGCAGGCGTCTGCAAAAGGTCGACGACCTCGGCAACGACCGGAACCTGTTCCGGAGTATGCACGTCGGTGACGACAGGCAAATTCAACTGACGACGGACTTCGCCCAAAATGCGAAGACCTTCTTCCAGACCCGGACCTCGGAAGGAGTGACCCGAAGTACGGTTGGCCTTATCGAAACTCGCTTTGAAAATGTAGGGAATGCCGAGTTCTTCGGTCACTTCCTTCATATGACCGGCAATGTCGATGGCCATCTGTTCGCCTTCGAGCACGCAGGGGCCGGCCATCAGAAAAAAGGGACGGTCGAGTCCGATATCAAATCCGCAAAGTTTCATTATTTTTCTCCGTTTGGAGCTAAAAACAAGGTCTGAATTGACAAAAAGGCAGCGCCCCGATCCTGGACGGCATCGTGGTACTGCCTTTTCATATTGGTCCGTTAGACGCGAAGTCTTAGGCCTTCTTGGCATCGGCGTAAGCGATGGCGGCTTCAACATAAGCCTTGAAGAGCGGATGACCGAAACGCGGCGTGGACGTGAATTCCGGGTGGAACTGCGCGGCAAAGTAGAACGGATGATTCGGCAATTCCATCATTTCCGGCAGATGTTCGGTCGGCGTCTTGGCGGAGATCACCATGCCGCGTTCTTCGAACTGAGCCACGTAAGCGTTGTTGACTTCGTAACGGTGACGATGGCGTTCGGCAACGACGTCGCCGTAAATCTTGTGGCCGAGTGTACCCGGCTTAACCGGAACTTCCTGGCGGCCAAGACGCATCGTACCGCCCAAGTCGGATTCTTCGTCACGCTGCATGACTTCCCCGGAGTGGTCCTTCCATTCGGTGATGAGAGCGACAACCGGGTGAGCCGTGTTCGGATCGAGTTCGGTGGAGTTGGCACCGCCCAGACCGCAAACGTGGCGAGCGAATTCGATAACGGCGATCTGCATACCGAGGCAAATACCCAAGAACGGAACCTTCTTCGTGCGAGCGTATTCGGCGGCAGCAATCATGCCTTCCGTACCGCGCTTACCGAAACCGCCCGGGATCAACACGGCATCGACGCCTTCGAGCACTGCAGCGGCACCCTTTTCTTCGATTTCCGTGGAGTCGACGTAGCGGATGCGAACCTTGGTTTCCGTAGCGATGCCGGCGTGCGTCAAGGCTTCGTTCAAAGACTTGTAGCTGTCGGCGTAGTCAACATACTTGCCGACCATGGCAACCGTCACTTCGCGCTTCGGATTCTGAACGCGTTCGACGATCTTTTCCCAAGCAGACAGATCGGCGGGCTTCGTTTCCAGACCGAGCTTCTGGCAAACGAGTTCGTCGAGGCCCTGAGCGTGGAGCATCAGGGGCACTTCGTAAATCGTCTTGGCGTCGGCAACGCTGATCACATGATCGAGCGGGACGTTGGAGAAGAGGGAGATCTTGGCGCGTTCGCCTTCCGGAATCATGCGTTCGGCACGGCAAAGGAGAAGGTCCGGATAGACGCCTTCTTCGCGGAGCTTCTGCACGGAGTGCTGGGTCGGCTTCGTCTTCAATTCGCCGGCAGACGCGATCCACGGGCAAAGGGTCAAGTGAATGAAGCAGGTGTTGTTGCGACCGACGCGGAAGGACATCTGACGAACGGCTTCGACGAAGGGAAGCGATTCGATGTCACCGACCGTACCGCCGATTTCAACGACGGCCACATCGGGATGACCGCCGAAAGTAGAGGCGGCACCGCGCTGGATGTATTCCTGAATTTCGTTCGTGATGTGCGGGATCACCTGAACGGTCTTGCCGAGGTATTCGCCGCGACGTTCCTTGCGAAGCACGTTTTCATAGATCTGACCGGCCGTGAAATTATTCGGCTTATGCATCTTCGTCGAGATGAAGCGTTCGTAGTGGCCGAGGTCAAGGTCGGTTTCCGCGCCGTCTTCGGTAACGAAAACTTCACCGTGCTGGAAGGGAGACATCGTACCCGGGTCAACGTTGATATACGGATCGAGCTTGATCATCGTAACCTTGAGGCCACGGGATTCCAGAATAGCCGCTAACGAAGCGGCGGCAATGCCTTTACCGAGAGAGGAGACGACGCCGCCCGTCACAAATACGTACTTGGTCATGAAATATTGCCCCACGCAAGGAGGTACATAGAAGAAATTAAAACGGTGATTATACCGATAAAACACCTTCCTACTCAAGGGGGAGTAGCAAAGTGCAGAATCTTTCGGTTCGAACGCTCGACCGTCTCTTCCAGAAGAAAAAACAGGAACGAAACGAACTATTTTTTATTGTAATAAGAAAAACAGGAAGACAAAGCAAAAACATGGTGTTTTCACCTCATTTTCCTGTTTTAGGTTGCAAAAGTCGTTAAAGACGTGCCGGATCGAGAACCGGTTCGAGGGGCGAGACGGACGGATTTGAGAAATCTTCGGGACACTGACCGCTTTTGCAGACTTCGCAATCCTCTTGCCGCCCCGTAAAGCGCCACTCGGGTTGTACCGTCACATGATCAATCCCGAAATCCTTTCTCATCGCCTCACGAATCGCATCCAAGATGCGCGGCCAGCATTCGGGACTCTCAATATGAACATGACACTGAATAGCCCCCTGTCCCGCCGCCATCGTCCAGACATGAAGGTCGTGAACGTGATTGACACTCGGAATTGCTTCGATACGGCGTCCGACGCTCGCATAGTCGACTCCCTCGGGAATACCGTCCAACAGGACTCGAACGGCGTCTCGCAAAATGCCGTAGGTAGCATGAATAAGGAGCATGGCAACAACGAGCGAAAGAATCGGGTCCACGATCGTCGGGCCGCCCATATAAATGACGGCACCGGTAACGATAGCCGCAACCGAACCTAACAAGTCACCCATGACATGAATGAAAGCCGCGCGGGTGTTCACATTTTTCTGATCGCGAGAGAGCGACCAGGCCACCAACAGGTTGACGCAAAGACCGGCCAGTGCGACCCCCATCACAGTTTCACCGGAGACAGCTTCGGGAACCGCCAAGCGATTTATCGCTTCATAAATCAGCCAACCGATCACGCCCACCATCACGCAGCCGTTCACGAAGGCTGCCAGAATTTCCACGCGACCGTGTCCGAAAGTGTGCTTGCGGTCGGCGCCTCGGGCAGCGATACGGTTAGCTACCAATGCAAAGAGCAGGCTCATGGAGTCCGTGAGCATATGGCCGGCATCACTTAAAAGAGCCAAAGAGTTACTCCAAAGGCCGCCCACGACTTCCACCAAAGCGAAACCGAAAGTAAGCAAAACGGCCGTCAGGAGAACGCTCGTCTTCGTCGATTCACCGACATGACGCCAACGGCTGTCGCCATGTTCGTGACTCGCAAAACGAGCTTCAGTCGCCGTTGCGATCGTCGAGTTCTTTTGTTGCATGTTTTTTCTCACTCCAATCAGAAAGGCGTGTATAGAAGACTAAAATCACCCTTCTAAGGCAATCGATACGTTCGAAATTCTGTGGTAATACGGAGCTATGATCAGCTTCCTGAAATGATCCGACCACAAATTTCCATAAAGATATTTTTAATATACTTTTTTATGGAACAAAAGAGAACGAATCTCAATTCGTTTTTCTCTCTGATCCTGTCATTAATTCACTTCTTAGAGTAGCTGATAAATGCTCAAATAACAAGGCCGAAAGGTGCTGAAAGTCGCATTTTCTTTCAAGTTTCACGCGTACTGATATTCCTTCTCATTTGTAATAGAAATGAGACCCTTTCTCAACGCAAAATCTTGAAAATAACTCTCATTTTCACAAGCTTCGACACCTATTCTTCTCAAGAGAACTGTTTGAGTCCTTCAAATGTTTGATTTCGGCCGTCATAAGGTTCTTGAGACGTATCGGCCGCTCGTGCAGTCGCGTACCTCGCCGTTCGCCGAGACACCTCTTTTCGTAGCACTCAAAAAACGGCAATAGTCTCAGTCAGACCGAATGCCCCTCAAAAGCAACAGTCTTGTTTCAAAATGTAATTCATGAAACAAAGACGCGAATTTTCACACGGCCCCTCCTTTTTCCTCTCTCACAAGGCGATAAACGGAACATCCCGAACAAAAAACACTCATCCGAGAGACTCATAAAAATCAGAATGCAATAGGGGTTTTCCTAAATTCGCCAGCCTTTCGCCTTAGATCAAAAAAATAGGCACTTCACCTTAGATTTTCTCTTCAGATCATTAAACTGAGACTGATTAACCATCGATGCCTTTTCTTTTGAGATGACCATCGTCTCCGTCACTATGACCATTAAGACGGCGCCGACTTGAAAGAGAAAGACATCGGCGGGATCGGCTCAAGGCCGTCCCGTTTATCTCAAGGAGTAAACAACATGTCTTTTAAGAAGTCCTTGCTTGGCCTCGCTCTCGTTGCCGCTAGCGGTGCCGCTTTGGCTCTTCCGAACGTTGCCGTTCTCGCTACGGGCGGTACGATCGCCGGTGCCGGCGCTTCCTCTACCGGTTCTGCTTATCAGGCCGGTAAGGTCAGCGTCAACCACCTCGTTGCCGCAGTTCCGGAACTCGCCAAGATCGCTAACGTCACCCCGGTTCAGGTCGCTCAGATCGGTTCTCAGGATATGTCTGACGAAGTCTGGTTGAAGCTTGCCAAGACGATTAAGGAAGATTGCGGTAAGTATGACGGTTTCGTGATCACGCACGGTACGGACACGATGGAAGAAACCGCTTACTTCCTTCAGCTCACCAAGCAGTGCAAGAAGCCGGTCGTTATGGTCGGTGCCATGCTCCCGTCCACCGGTCTCGGTGCCGATGGTCCGCGCAACCTCTTCAACGCTGTTCTGACGGCCGCTACGCCTGAAACTGCCAAGCAGGGTGTGGTCGTTGCCATGGACAACATCATCATCGGTGCCCGTGACGTCATCAAGACGAATACGGTTCAGCCCGAAACCTTCCAGGCCGCCAATTACGGCAAGGTCGGCTCCATCTTCAACAACAAGGTGACCTACGAAGCTGTTCAGCTTCGTGCCGCCCAGAAGGCTCCGTTCGACGTTTCCAACCTGAAGGAACTCCCGAAGGTCGGTATCGTTTACAACCACGCCGGTGTTGAAGGCCTTCAGGCCGAAGCTCTTGTCAAGGCCGGTTACAAGGGCATCGTGAGCGCTGGTGTCGGTAACGGTAACATCCACAAGGCCATCTGGCCGGTCCTTGAAAAGGCCACCAAGCAGGGTGCCGTCGTTGTTCGCGCTTCTCGCGTTCCGACCGGTGCCACCACCAAGGACGCCGAAGTGAACGACAAGGCTCAGCACTGGGTCTCCTCCGGTGACCTGAACCCGCAGAAGGCTCGCGTCCTCCTGCAGCTCGCTCTGACGAAGACGGGCGACTGGGAAGAAGTTCAGAAGTACTTCGACCAGTACTAATCGTCAGCCTTTCACGGTACGGCTCAACGCGTTATAAGACGCAGAGCCGTTCCTTTCGCTGATAAAATAAAATAGACCGCTATCTTTCGGGATGCGGTCTCTTTTTGTTTATACCTACTCCTCTTCTCATCATGTCCGTCACCGTCCATCACCAGCAGCGCTACACCAACGGCTACCTGATTCGCATGGCCAGTCCTCTCATCCTGAGCTTCTTGTTGGAACAGCTCATTGGCATGATGGACGTCGCCTTTTTAGGGCGCGTCGGCGAAGTGGAATTGGGTGCTGCCGCCCCGGCGAACGTTGCGTTTCTAACGCTCCTGATGTTCGGCGTCGGCTATACGATGGCGGTTCAGTCCTATATGAGCCGTCGAAACGGTGAGAAAGCCTACGAAATGATCGGGGCATCCTTCAGAACGGGTTCGCTCTTTCTCCTTGTCATTGCCTTTGCCTTGATCGGCCTCACCACATGGCTCTCTCCCCTCTTTTTCAGTGCCGTCTGCGAATCGCCGAATATCGCCTATGCAGCCGACCAATATATTTTCTGGCGTGTGATGGGCTTACCGTTCGCCTACCTCTGCAACATGTATCGCGCCTTCTATGTCGCGACTTTGAAGCCCAACGTCCTCTCGGCGAGTTCTCTCGTCATGGTTCTGACGAACGGGCTCCTTAACTACATGCTCATTTTCGGCTGGGGTCCGGTACCGGCTCTCGGAATTGCAGGTGCGGCCATTGCATCGACACTTTCGGAAGTTGTCTGTCTGCTTTTCTTTGCTGTCTACGCTTGGAAAAAGACCGACCATCGTCGCTATACGCTTTATTCGGGCAATGGGGTCACTCGCAAACTCAACCGCGCCCTCTTCAAACTCGGTCGCTGGCTCATGATTCAGGAAGCCTTTGCGTTTGCAGCCTGGCTATTTTTCTTCCTCGCTGTTGAACACTTGGGAGAGCTCTCCCTAGCCGTCTCCAACATTGTCCGCCAGGTCGCTTCGATGCTGTTTTTGGTAATTCACGGCTTCGGCTCGGCGTGCGGAGCCGTGGCCTCGAACCTCTTAGGGGAAAACCGCGCAGATGAAGTGCCCGACATCTGTAAACGAGGGATCCTCCTTTGCTTTGCCTTCATGATCCCGTTGGTTTTGCCGGCCGCTCTCTTCCCGAGTGCGGTACTGATGATCTTCACGGGGATTGAAGAAGTCCTCGACGCGTCGAACCCCACTTTCTACGTTATGCTGGGTTCCTACGTCGTTGCTATTCCGTCGATGTTCTACCTTTATCTTTTGGGCGGCATCGGGATGACAAAGGAAACGTCGAATGCTTCTCTTATTGCAGTCGCCGGTTACCTTGCCTATATTTCGTTCATCACGTCAGTCTCCCAAAACGTGGCCGTTGTCTGGACGGCTGACTACGTCTATTACGGACTCTTCGGAATTGTCGCCGCCTACTACTACTTGAAGGGCGACTGGCGCACGCGAAAGATTTGAGTCTTTTCAAGGTCCCTGGGTGAATACTTTGTAGGCGGTGTACCGGGCTTAATGCTTCGCGTTCGAGAAGGTAAGAAGGGCCTAACGTGTTATTGGTTTCTAAAAAACGCACTGACGGGAAAGAATCGTTATTCTCTCGGCGCCTCCTGTCCTGAGACCAGATTAAAGGCGGCTAGAGAGCTTGGTCGCTCGGCGTGCGAACAGATAAGGTAAACGGTTTATCGCTAATAACAGAAGAACAGCGGGCTCGTAAGAAGGCCGATAAAGAGCGAGAACAAGTCGCGGCTGCCTATCTCTTACCGTGGGCGTCTTGCTTGATGAGTGGGTTAGCTGGAAAGCCGAAAACGGCGACATTAAAAACCCCACCGAATGGAAGTGCCGAAAAGACCACCGAATTAAAAAGAAACAGGTGGAACAGAATGAGAGTTAAAGTACGTATATGTACATTTTTTATAAAAAAGTCTCTTTTTACTCTCTAATCTAGCTACCGTTCTAAGCCTTAATAAATTAACCTTTCTCTTTTAGTGTTCTAGGTAAGACAATAAAAATCCTCTTTCTGTGCTAGGTAGGCTCTTTTGTTGATTTGAGGGACTTTCTCAGCGAGATATCCACGTCTTTCTTCACGTATAGCGCCGAAGTACGGGAACACTTGCGAAAAAACGCGGAAAAGCTGGCAGAAAAGGTAGAAAAGGCGATTAAATGACCGTCCTAGAAGACTCGGAATAAGCCAAAACACCTGTTACAGTAAGTGCCCCCCGTTCCACTTTCAATCCACCTCGGTAGATCGTAAAAACGCCTGTTAGAGTAGTCGTTCCACCTAATCCACTCGTTCCACCTAAAAAAACGTCATTTTAGGTGTTCACGAATCAAACGTTGTGATACTCTGATTCTAAATGGATGGGTCGTTACGGGATGTCCGGCCACCCCTGCAGCAGACACCGTGCCCCCATCACCTAACCCGCTTGTCGCAGGGATTTTTTCGACAGGCGGGTTTCCTTTATCGACCACCTCAAAAACCAATCTGGCATTAATGCCAAAAAGGGCGACGGGCTCCACGGTGTTAGGCATGATGCCTAAAGGCGAGCGGCGTGTATCGTAAGGGGCAATTAGATACAAAAAAAGGCCCTAGCGTTGAATTTAAGGAGCCCTAATAGGGGGCCAAAAACGCTAAAGCCTTCTAATTCGTTGTGCCACAAGGGCTATTGGTGCGGCCACCGGGACTCGAACCCAGATCCGACCCTTAGGAGGGGTCAGTTCTATCCAGTTGAACTATAGCCGCAGCCAATCTTGAGCGTGGAATTCTAGCAGAGTTTTACGCTCAAGCTTTTTTAAGCTTCTTAACCGCCAACTGCAGGAGAAGTTCCTTGCGGCCCGCGGATGCGAAGTTAATCTTAATGCGCATGTCGGAACCACGCCCTGTAATCGCTTCAACGGTTCCAAAACCGAACTTTTCGTGTTCGACCGAATCGCCCAAATTAAAGCCGAAAGCGTCGCTCGCCGCAGCCGCTGCCTGACGCTTCACCAAGGGTTCTTCCGCCGAGCGATACGTGCCGCCGCTCTTACCCGACAAGCCCTGACGCCAATCGTCGCGATCCTGCGAACGACCGCGCCCCTCGTATCGATCGTTGTCGTAGGAACGATTGCTGCGTGCCTCCGACGAGGAACCTCCGAAGGACGGACGATCCCAACCGGAGTAGCCGTTGTCGCGGCGGCGATAACGATCCGAGCGATCGTCATAACCGTACTGCTGGCGGCAAAGATCCTTGTGTTCCAAAAGCGATTCTGGGATTTCCGAGAGGAAACTCGACGGTTCGTTCGAGCGCGTTTCGCCGTACTGCATACGAGATTGGCAATTCGTAATGACGAGCTTCTTTTTCGCACGCGTAATCGCCACGTACATGAGGCGGCGTTCTTCGTCGACGCCCGGACCGCGCGTATCGTTGATAGCCGAGAAATGCGGAAAGATCCCTTCTTCGGAACCGGCAATAAAGACTTGAGAAAACTCCAAGCCCTTGGCGGCATGAACCGTCATCAGCTGCACGGCATCCTGATCGCCCTGTTCGTTCTTATCGCCCGCTTCGAGCGTCGCCTGCGTCAAAAAGCCCTGAATCGGCGTCTGTTCTGCTTCGTCGGGAACCTTAAAAGCTGGCGCTTCTTCGTCAAGTCCTTCGTTCTTCAGGTAGCCCTTGGCTGCGGAGAGCATTTCGCGCATATTCTCAATGCGTTCGCTTCCGTCCTTTTCCGTCTGGTAATGATGCTCGAGACCGGACTTCTTGATAACGAGGTTGACCGTGTCGGTCAAACTCAATGTTTCCGCATCAAGGCGCATGTTGAGCACAAGATCTCGGAAGACAGCCAAACGGGGCGGCACCGACCAATCGTCGGAAGTGAGCGTCGCCCACAACGTCTGATTGCGGCGAGCGGCTTCGTCCTGCAGGTTCTGAATGGTCTTGGCACCGATCCCGCGCGTCGGGAAATTGACGACACGCAAGAAACTCGTATCGTCACCCGGGTTATCAAGAAGACGCAAATAAGCGAGAACGTGTTTGACTTCGGCACGTTCGAAGAATCGCTGACCGCCGTAGACGCGATAAGGAAGGCCCGCAGCCGTCAACGCGCTTTCCAGCGCACGGGACTGCGCATTCATACGGTAAAGAATGGCGTGATCGCGATAGGCACGACCGCGTTGGGCATTCGCCATGATTTCTTTGGCAATCCAAGCGGCTTCTTCACGGTCGTCCAAATGACGCACCACGGCAATTTTGTCGCCGCGAGAGCCCGAAGTCCAAAGATTCTTCCCCAAACGATTGTCGTTGTGAGCAATGAGCGCGTTAGCGGCATCGAGAATTGTGCCGGTAGAACGGTAATTCTCTTCGAGTCGAATCGGATCCGGAACGCCTAAATCCTTCAGGAAATCGGCCATATTGCCGACGTTCGCACCGCGGAAAGCGTAAATCGACTGGTCGTCGTCGCCCACGGCAAAGACAGCATTCATCGGACCGCCCTGAGGGCCGCGGCCGAAGCTCGCAAGCATCTGGAGCCAGCGGTACTGCAACACGTTCGTGTCCTGAAACTCGTCCACAAGAATGTGGCGGAAACGATTCTGATAGTGCGTACGAACGATTTCGTTACGATCGAGCAATTCGAAGCAGCGCAAAAGGAGTTCAGCAAAGTCGACGACGCCTTCCTGTTGGCACTGCTTTTCATAAGCCTGATATATCTTCGTCCCGGTATCGGGCTTACCGTCTTCGCCGGCCGTCGCAGCGAGCGCGGCACGAATGCCGTTTTCCTTATTCCAGTTGATGAAGTTCTGCACCTGACGCGGGTCACAGCTCTCAGGATCCACATTAAGGGATTTCATCACACGTTTGATGAGAGACAGCTGATCGCTCGAATCGAGAATCTGGAAGGTTTTCGGGAGCCCCGCTTCAAGCGCATGCGTACGAAGGATGCGGTTGCAAAGACCGTGGAAGGTCCCCACCCACATGCGACGAAGGTCATAAGGGAGCATCGATTCGAGACGCATGAGCATTTCCTTGGCGGCCTTGTTGGTAAAGGTCACGGCCAAAATCTCGTGCGTCGAGCAACGGTGTTCGTCAAGTAGCCAAGCAATGCGCGTCGTCAGTACGCGAGTCTTGCCGGATCCGGCGCCGGCGAGAATCAAAACGCTTGATTCCGGGGCGGTAACGGCTTGAAGCTGACGGGGATTGAGTGAGGCCAAAAGTTCTGACATAAACTGCACCGACTGTGACGAAAGATTGGAAAATCAATTGAGTCGAAGAACGGTAGCACATTTTTTACCCTAATCGGCGCTTTCGACCCTTTTTCGGTCTCTCTTCAGGTTCATTCCTGTCACGCTTCTCGTCGGTATCGGTATACTTTTGAGTTATCCGTTTCTTTTATCTACAACTCTTTGGAAAGCGTATGCGCGAGACTTACTCTGCCCAAGCGGTGGAATCCGAAGTCCAGGCTCAATGGAAGGCCCGTGACGTCTATCGCGCCGTCGAAAACGCACTCGACGGCAACGGCAAGCCGAAACCCAAATTCTACGTTTGCTCCATGCTCCCTTACCCGAGCGGCAAGCTCCACATGGGACACGTGCGCAACTACACGCTCAACGACGTGATGTATCGCTTCTATCGCATGAAGGGCTACAACGTCATGACCCCGATGGGTTGGGACGCGTTCGGTCTTCCGGCCGAAAACGCCGCCATCGCCAAGAAGGTCGCCCCTGCAGCGTGGACCTACAACAATATCGCCGACATGAAGTCTCAGATGGAACCGTTGGGGCTCGCCTTTGACTGGTCGCGCGAAATTGCCACCTGCAAACCCGAATACTATCGCTGGAGCCAGTGGCTTTTCTTGAAGATGCTCGAAAAGGGCATCTGCTATCGCAAAACGCAGATCGTCAACTGGGACCCGGTTGACAAGACCGTGCTCGCCAACGAACAGGTTATCGAAGGCCGCGGCTGGCGCTCCGGTGCGCTCGTTGAAAAGCGTGAAATCCCGGGTTACTACTTCGCCATCACGAAGTACGCTCAGGAACTTCTCGACGACCTCAAAAAGCTCGACGGTTGGCCCGAACAGGTCCGTCGCATGCAGGAACACTGGATCGGCCGCTCCGAAGGCGTGACGCTCACGTTCCCGTATGAATTGAACGGTCAACCGAAGGAATTGGGCGTTTACACAACGCGTGCCGACACGCTCATGGGCGTTTCTTTCGTCGCCATTGCTGCCGAACATCCGCTCGCCTCTTACCTTGCCAAGGATCGTCCGGACCTTCAGGCTTTCATTGAAGAATGCTCGAAGGGCTCCGTCTCCGAAGCCGACATCGCCACGATGGAAAAGAAGGGCATGCCTACCGGTTTCTACGTGAAGCACCCGATCACGGGCGGCGACGTTGAAGTCTGGATTGCCAACTACGTCCTCATGGGTTACGGCGAAGGCGCCGTCATGGGGGTGCCGGCTCACGACGAACGTGACTTTGCGTTTGCGAAGAAGTTCGGTCTTCCGATCAAGCAGGTTGTCGCCGTCGAAGGCGAAACCTACTCCACCGACGCTTGGCAGGACTGGTACGGCGACAAGACGCTTGACGCTCACCTTGTCAATTCCGGCAAGTTTGACGGCCTCGGCATTCACGAAGCCGTTGACGCCATCGCCGCCGAATTGAAGTCCTTGGGTCTTGGCCAGAAGGAAGTCAAGTTCCGTCTGCGCGACTGGGGTGTTTCCCGTCAGCGTTATTGGGGCACGCCGATCCCGATGATCAACTGCCCGTGCTGCGGCCCCGTGCCGGTTCCTGAAAAGGATCTGCCGGTGGTGCTCCCCGAAGATCTGATTCCGGACGGCTCCGGCAATCCGTTGACGAAGTGCGAAGCCTTCCTCAACGTCAAGTGCCCGAAGTGCGGCGGCGACGCTCAGCGTGAAACCGACACGATGGATACTTTCGTTGACAGCTCCTGGTACTTCCAGCGCTATTGCTCGCACGATTGCAACACCGCCATGGTCGACGAACGCAACGACTACTGGATGCCCATGGATCAGTACATCGGCGGTATCGAACACGCCTGCATGCACTTGCTCTATGCCCGCTTCTGGACCAAGGTGATGCGTGACTGCGGTCTCGTCAAGTACGACGAACCCGTGAAGAACCTCTTCACGCAGGGCATGCTCATGGCCGACTGCTACTATCGCAACGGTGACGACGGTCGCAAGGTCTGGTTCTACCCGGACGAAGTCGAAGTGCAGTACGACGAAAAGGGTCGCCCCGTTTCCGCCATTTGCAAGGCCGACGGTCTGCCCGTCGTCATGGGCGGCATCGAAAAGATGTCGAAGTCGAAGAACAACGTCGTCGAACCTCGCGACATCATTGAAAAGTTCGGTGCCGACACGGCCCGTTCCTTCGTGATGTTTGCCGGTCCTCCCGATCAGTCCGCCGCCTGGTCCAATTCCGGTGCCGAAGGGACCTATCGCTTCCTTCGCCGCATTTGGAACTGGGCTTACCAGAACCGTGACGCCGTCTTGGGCGCCAAGGCTCTCACCAATGTCGAACTGACGTCCGCCGCCAAGGATCTTCGCCGCGAAATCCACACTTCGCTTCGTCAGGCCGAATACGACTTCGGTCGCATGCAGTACAACACGGTTGTGTCCGCCTGCATGAAGATGTTCAACACGATCGACGCCTTCAAGGATCGCACCGAAGGCGACTGCGCTGCGATGAAGGAAGCCATTTCCTTCCTGCTTCGTACGCTCTACCCGATCGCTCCGCACATCACGACGCAGCTCTGGAACGAATTGGGCTTCGTGACGGAACTCGGCGACCTGATTGACGCCCCGTGGCCCGCTTGGAGCGAAGACGCCATGAAGGCCGACGAAATCGAACTCGTCGTTCAGGTTAACGGTAAACTCCGCGGGAAGATCCGCGTTGCTGCCGAAGCCGATCAGGCAACGATCGAAGCTGCCGCGCTCGCCAACGCCGATGTGCAAAAGTACATTGAAGGCGTCACGGTTCGCAAGATCATCGTCGTCAAAAAGAAGCTCGTTAACGTCGTGGCCAAGTAATTCTTAGCCCGTCGTTGGCATCAGGCTGACAAGGCCGCTTTTCTCACTCGGGAAAGGCGGCCTTTTCGTCTCTCCAAAACCGAAAAAACGAGGCATCTCGGTATAATGGAAAGATTGTTGAACACCATTTTGGGGACAAGTAAATCGTGACTTCCCGTCGACAGCTCATCGCTACGGCCGCCCTCTTCGGCGCCGCCGGTCTCTCCGGTTGCGGCTTCCGTCTTCGCGGCTCTTTTGACGCGCCCTTTAAGACCATGTATCTGCAGACAACGAAAAACACGCCCTTCAGCGCGCTTCTCGAACGTCTGATTCGCGCCAATTCCGATATTGAGCTTGTCGACAATCCCAATGCGGCCGAAGCCATCCTCGTCATCATGACGCGCGACGAAGATAAAGAGGTTCTCTCGATTAACGATGCCGGCCGCGCCCGTGAAGACGAATTGAAGCTCACGATCGACTTCCGCATCTCCAGTCCCGCCGGTTTCGACTATGTCGAACCGACCCAATTGGTCGCCACTCGAAACATGTCCTACTCCGAACATGAATTCCTTTCGCGTGAATTGGAAGAAGATTTCCTTTACAGCGACATGGAAAAAGACTTGGCCCATCAGATCATTCGCTACATCGAAGCCAGCAAACAGAAGGATTCCTAAGTGCGAGCGAGCGACCTTGAAGGCTACTTGAAACGTGCACGCCAGTCGGGAGAACTCGATCCCTTCTGGCTGATTTCGGGCAGCGACGACTTTCTGGCAGTCGAATCGACCGACATGATCCGGCAGTGCGCCCGCGAGATGGGTTACCTCGATCGTCAGGTGCTCGATATGGGAGCGCGTGCCGATTGGTCCGCGCTCACCATGGCCGCTGCCGACATCGGGATTTTTGACGATAAAAAAATTCTCGAGGTTCGCGTTCAGAACGGCAAACCCGGTACACAAGGTGCCAAGGTCATCACTTCTTTCCTAGAAAGACCGACGGAAGGCGTCGTCACACTCTTTACGATGCCCGCCCCGGAATGGGCCGCTCAGAAAGCCGTCTGGTGGAAAACGCTCCAGCAAAAGTCCACGGTCGTCGACTGTAATACCGTCGAACGCTCTCAGCTTCCCGCTTGGCTCAAAGCTCGTCTTGCCCGTCACGGACAGACGGCCTCGCCTTCCACACTTGAATTCTTTGCGGATTTGACCGAAGGGAATCTGTTTGCAGCTGCTCAGGAAGTCGAAAAGCTCTCGCTTCTTTACCCCGAAGGCGAACTGACCGAAGAGGCGATCCGAGAAAGCGTCTCGAACAGCTCGCGCTTTGATTTCGACACGCTTTTTGAAAGCATTCATTCCGGAAATGCCGAACGTGCCGCACGCATTATCGACGGTCTTGAAGCGCAGTCTGAAGCCCTTCCTTTCCTTCTCTCGATGCTCACGATGGACATCCGTTCGATGCTGAAACTTCGCACCGGATTCGATCAAGGCATGAGCCGCGTACAAGGTGTTTTCTCCACGCCCTCAATGGCCAGAGCCGCCCGCCGTCTTTCGGTGAAGAAACTCGCAAACGCGCTTGTCGTCTGCAGTTGGATCGATCGACTTGCAAAAGGCCTGCCGGTTGAAAACCGTGACAGTGACCCTTGGCTCGAATTGAAAAGCCTCGTGATCTTTCTCGCACGCTGATTCTTCGTTCTTTTCACCCGAGAAGCCCGATGCCGGCAAAAAAGACCGCCGCTCGGGCTTTTCTCTTATTTATCCCGATTGCGTTAGGCGATACAATTAAAGAATTGCCTAAGCGCTTATCTGTCTTAGCGCTTCACTCGTACCGGACACGAATACCATGCCTGAAATTGCCATTTCCGCCTCCGACATCATTGCCGATCTGGGTCGCCGCGCCAAGAAAGCCGCACGCCTGATGGCCTCGGCCAGTACCGAACAGAAGGACAGCGCGCTGCGCCTTTTAGCAGAACGCCTCCCCGCCGCCGAAACGACGATTCGCGAAGCCAATGCGTTCGATATTGAAGCCGCCCGCAAGGAAGGCCTGCCGGATGCCATGATCGACCGTCTGACAATCACGCCGGCCGTCCTCGCCCGCATGGCCGAAGGTTGCCGACAGATTGCCGCCTTGGCTGATCCGATCGGCGTCATCTCCGACATGAAGCCGATGCCTTCCGGAATTTTCGTGGGCCGCATGCGCGTCGCTCTCGGCGTGATAGGTATGATCTACGAGTCGCGCCCCAATGTCACGATTGATGCGGCGGCGCTCGCCATTAAGAGCGGCAACGCCATCATCCTTCGCGGCGGTCACGAAGCCCTGCAGACGAACGTTGTCTTGGCACAACTCATTGCCGATGTCCTGGAACAGGCAGGTTTGCCTCGCGACAGCGTGCAGTTGGTGACGAAAACGGACCGTGAAATCGTCGGCGCCATGATCACGGCACGCGACTGGATCGACGTTCTGATTCCGCGCGGCGGCAAGAGTCTGGTGTCTCGCCTTATGGCTGAGGCCACAGTCCCGATGATCAAGCATCTGGAAGGCATCTGCCACACCTATGTCGATGCAGATGCGGATCTGGAAATGGCGCTTCGCGTCGTTGAAAACGCGAAGACCCAGCGCTACTCCCCCTGCAATGCGACTGAGACCCTGTTGATCCACAAGAAAGTCGCCTTCGATTTTCTCCCCGTCATGGCTCGACGCTTCCACGATAAGAACGTTGAAATGCGTTGCGACAGCGTGTCCCGCCGCATCGTCGAACATTGTCACATGAGTGCCATCGACGCCACCCCCGAAGACTGGGATACCGAGTACAATGCCCCCGTTATTGCAATCCGTATAGTTGAATCGCTCGACGAAGCCATTGACTTCATCAACGAGCATTCCTCGCATCACACCGATGCCATCATCACCAACAACCTCCGCGCGAGCGAACGATTCCTCCGCGAAGTCGATTCAAGTTCGGTGATGGTCAACGCCTCGACGCGTTTTGCCGACGGCTTCGAATACGGACTCGGTGCCGAGATCGGCATTTCGACCGACAAACTGCATGCGCGCGGCCCCGTAGGCCTTGAAGGCCTCACGTCACTCAAGTACGTGGTCATGGGACACGGCGAAGGCCGCCGATAAGCCGGCCCCGCACTTTTTCACGAATTTCACTCAACTGATTCCAAGATGGCTTCTCTTTCTTTCTACGCTGTGTGCCCCTTCGGGCTTGAAGAACTTTTGGCGGGCGAAATCGATGCCTGCGGCGGCGAACGCATCCGCCCGGGCAAAGGCGGCGTTTCGTTTGGCGGTACCACCGTTACCGCCATGAGCGTCTGTCTGCATTCGCGCCTCGCGAGCCGAGTCCTCATGAAGGTCGCTCAGTCTTCATACTGGGATACGCGCGACATTTACGAATTCGCCACGAATACTCCCTGGGAGCGTTGGTTCGGCCCCGACGCGACGATTAAAGTGTCGGCCACCACGCAACGCTGCCCGCTCGAATCCATCGACTTTGCCGTGCTTCGTATCAAGGACGGCATCTGCGACCGCTTCCGCGAATTGGCCGGCCGCCGTCCCGACGTCGAACGCTATAACCCCGACGTGCGCATCGCCGCCTTCCTCACCTACGACACCTGCACCTTCTATTTGGACTTGGCAGGCGAAGCCCTCTTTAAGCGCGGTTGGCGTTTGTCGCACGGCGAAGCTCCGTTGAAAGAAAATTTGGCCGCGGGGCTTTTGATGCTCTCCGGTTGGGACGCCTCGAAGCCTCTCGTCGACCCCTTCTGCGGTTCCGGCACGATTGACATTGAAGCCGCCCAGATGGCCTGCAACATGGCCCCCGGGTTGAACCGTCAGTTTGCTTTTGAAAAGCTCGAAGGTTTTGACAAGGCCGATTGGGAAGAATTGAAAGACGATGCCCGTGCCATGATCAACCGTCACGCCAAGGTCACCATCATCGGTTCCGACATTTCTTCTTTGGTTGTTGAAAAGGCCGAAGAGAACGCCCGTCGCGCCGGCTTAGGCAACTTGATTGACGACGGCCGTCTCGTCTTCCGTCAGGGCGACGCTCGTGAAGCGCTCCCGCCCGAAGGCGTCGAGGCCGGTCTTATGATTGCCAACCCGCCCTACGGCGAACAGTCCAACCCGAAGTCCGCTTCGATCCGTTCGATGATGAAGCACGTTGCCGACAACATGAAGGCTCACTTCGCAGGCTGGACCGCCTGGATGCTCACTTCCGACCGTATGCTCCCGCAGCAGATGCGCCTCAAAGAATCCAGAAAGACCGTGCTCTTTAACGGTCCCCTGGAATGCCGTTTCTTCCGCTTTGATATGGTCGCGGGCAGCAACCGCCGTAAACCTGCTGCCAAGGCCGAAGCGCCGGCCGACTGATCCTCGGATCGCTAAACGCAGAAAAGCCGCTCGAGAAATCGGGCGGCTTTTTCGTGCCTCGGAAAACAACCGAGTAAAAAGAAATCCCCGACATGCGAACACATCGGGGATTTCAGGAAATTCTAGAGAAACTCTAAAATTAGTCGGCCTTGCGAACCAGCTTTTCCTTAATACGAGCGGCCTTGCCGGAACGGCTGCGCAGGTAGTAGAGCTTGGAACGGGCCACATCGCCGTGACGCTTCACAACGATGGATTCGATCGTCGGGGCGTAGAGCTGGAACGTACGTTCAACACCTTCGCCGGAAGAGATCTTACGAACGATGAAGGAAGAGTTGAGACCGCGATTGCGACGAGCGATAACGACGCCTTCGAAGGCCTGAACGCGCTTGCGCGTACCTTCAACGACGTTGACGTTCACGACAACCGTGTCACCGGCGCGGAAAGCCGGGATGGTCTTGCCAGCGGAAACGCGGGCGATTTCTTCCTGTTCAAGAATCTGGATCAGATCCATTTTTATCTCCGTAACCATCTTCATGCGGCTCTTTTGAGGGAGCGGAGCCCACCGCAGAGAGGATGGAAAATTTTAAAAAAGTATTATTCCTTCCAACCGTGAGCACGCAACCATTTCAGGTCGGCCTTGCTCAACAAACCGGAAGAATTTGCGATTGTAATCAGGTCGGGACGAGTTTGCAAGGTTATTTGCAAACTTTCTTCACGCGTCCACTTTCCGATGTTGGCATGATGCCCGGAAAGCAGCACTTCCGGCACCGGCATATCACGCCAGACTTCAGGACGCGTATAGTGCGGTGCATCGAGAAGCCCCGTCGCAAAGCTTTCGTCAGACGTAGACAATTCCTTGATAGCCCCCGGAATCTGACGAACGACGGCATCGATCAAGGTACAAGCCGGCAGTTCTCCGCCAGACAAGACGAAGTCGCCGATACTCACCACTTCATCGACATAAGTCGAGAGAAAACGTTCGTCGATCCCTTCGTAGCGGCCGCAGACGAGAACGATATCTTCGTTATCCGCGATGAATTGACGAACGCGTTCGTCCGTCAACTTCTTGCCGTTCGGTGCAAAAGAGATCACGCGCCCGTTGTTCCCCGAGCGACGAATCATGTCGACTGTCTTGGCGAGCGGTTCGGCCATCATCACCATGCCCGGGCCGCCCCCAAAGGGACGATCGTCAACCGTTCGGTGCAGATCGGTCGTTGCCGCACGAGGATTCCACGTGTGGCAAGACCAGAGACCGCGCTTCATCGCGCGCGACGTAATGCCGCATTTGGTAACGGCATCGAAAATCTCGGGAAAGAGTGTTACGACGTCAAAACGCATCACCCGACCCTCCTCTTAGCGCCAATCGAGTTGCCAATCGACCGTAATACGACGGGCATCGGTATCGATTGACTGAATGTAGACGTCTTTGACAACGGGAAGCATGAAGGTCTGCTTTTTGCCGTCGGCATTGTCGTAAGCGATCACTAAGAGATCCTGAGCGCCGTTGGAACCGATCGACTCAACCGTTCCCAGGTTCTCGTCGGCCGTGTTGACAACTTCGCAACCGATCAGGTCAACGGCCCAGACGGCATCGTCGCCGGCATCCGGAAAGTCGCAACGGGCGACCGACACGTGACCGCGGGCCACGTCGGCCGCTTCCTTCGTGTCACAGCCTTCCCACTTGGCGATAAAACCGTCGCCATGACGGCGAACGGCTTCGATCTTCAAGGTTTCGCGCTTACCCTTCAAATCGGTGAGCACCCAGGTTTTGGCCTTCTGGAGCACTTCCCCCGACTGGAACGGCATGATGCGCACCCAGCCGCGGAAACCGTAAGCACCGGCCGTACGGCCGAGTTCGACGAGATCGTCCATTTCAACACTTCCCAAAGAATCTTTCAGATAAAAAACAACCCCGCAATCTCTCAGGCGTAGATACCGGGCTCATAAAGCATATAACGGATCACGATGTGCTGGACACGAGAGGCACGACCGTTATATTGGAGCCCGCACTTGAGGTAGCGGGGTTGGTTCGCGCCGTTTAATGTCAGGCGCGATGACGAATGGCTATTCCGTAGTCGGAATTAGGCGGCAGCCTTGGCTTCTTCCTTGGCTTCCTTCACGAGACGGGCAACCGTATCGGAAAGCTGGGCACCGTTGCCCTGCCAGAAAGCGAGACGTTCCTGGTTGATCAGGAGACGGGTAGCCTGACCGGCAGCCATCGGGTTGTAGTAACCGACGCGTTCGATGAAGCGACCGTCACGACGGCAGCGGCTGTCGCAAACGTTGATGGAGTAGAAGGGACGCTTCTTGGAGCCGCCACGGGCGAGACGAATGATAACCATGAGTTTACCTCTTTAACTTTTTGGTTTAAGTAAAAGTCCATGCCCCCGTCACGAGGAGCAAGGGACGAAAATTCTTTCCGCCGACATCGGGCACAAAATGCCACAGTCGGGAAAGCATTGGATTTTATCTCATGCCTCCCGATCATGCAAGCAAAAAGAAATGTTTTTTAGCCTTAATCCTTCAGATAGCCGACGGAGTGCATCAGGAAGGCGGTTTCGGACGGACGAAGGCCGAGTTCTTGGCGCGTCTTTTCAGGATCAAACCAGGCACGCGTCACACCGCTAACGCCAAGAGCGGCGCAGGCGAGATAGATGTTTTCGGAAATGAGTGCGGCATCGGCCCAAGCCCAGACAACCGGCATTTTTTCGCCTTCCGGACTCTTGCCCTTTTCCTCGTCATAAACGATGGCGAAGGTAATCGGTGCATCCTTCACGAAGTCCTGACCGTAGGTCGTGATGGCGCGGAAGTCGCCTTCCTTCACGAGCTCGATGGCATCTTCCTTGTCGTTATAGTGCCAAACACCGTCGGCGCGAACGGCATAAACGTCAACCGCACGGCGTTCAAGCGTCGAGGGACAGGTACGAAGACCGTTTTCGCCGTTCTTACCGCAAGCGGCGTAGAGAATGGCGGCGAGAATGTCGTCGGAAATGTCGCGCGTCGGGTCAAAGTTACGGCCCGAGCGGCGGTTCTTCAGGCATTCGTCGAGAGACATGGTCATCGGCGCACGATGGGTGAATTTAATCGTCTTCATTGGAACTTTTCCGAGGGGTTAGTACGAAAGATTTTCAAAAGTGACGAAAGGGAGCGATTTGCATCGTCCCCCTTTCCGTTATCGATGGTATCGCGTCGATCAGTGACCGAGCTTCGCCTTCAATTCGTTCAACGCTTCGACGCCGTCGGCGACGAGGCCGTAATCGGCCACTTCAAAGATCGGCGCATCGGCTTCCTTATTGATGGCAACGACCGTCTTGGCGTCCTTAATACCGGCAGTATGCTGAATGGCGCCCGAGATACCCACGGCAAAGTAGAGTTCCGGAGCAATCATCTTGCCGGTCTGACCGACCTGCCAGTCGTTGGGGCACAAGCCCATATCAACGGCGGTACGCGTCGCACCGATGGCAGCGCCGATCGAGTCGGCAAAGTCCGTCAGAGCCTTGAAACCGGATTCGTCGATCAAACCGCGACCGCCGGCCACAACGACCGGAGCGGAAACGAGTTCGGGACGGTCGCTGTTGGGTTCGGAGAAACGAACGAAACGCGAACCGTCGTAACCCGCGGGTGCAATCACTTCTTCAATCTGAGCTTCGCCTTCTTCAGCGACAGCATTAAAAGCGGTCGTACGAATCGTGGCAACGATCACGTCGTCGGTCGATTCAACGGTAGAGAGCAAGGAGCCGGCGTAGATACCGCGAACAAAGGTCTTCGGCCCCTTGACACCCGTGATTTCGGAAATCGGAGAAACGTCAAGCTTGGCGGCGACTCGCGGCATAGCGGACTTACCGACAGCGTTGGCGACAAAGAGAACGTGAGAGTAGCCCTTGCATTCGTCAAGAACGAGCGATGCGAGCACTTCCGGGCAGTCCTGAGCGAGCTGCGGAGCATCGGCGTAATAAACCGTACGAACGCCCTTCAACTTGGCGGCTTCTTCGGCCACCACCTGACCGTTGCTGCCGGCGATAAGCAGATCGACCGTATCGGTCATCTCAAGAGCGGCGGTTATGGCCTGAGCGGTCGACGGACGAAGACGAACGTTGTCGTGGTCGGCAATCAAGAGAGCAGTCATTTCTTTCATTCCTCCTTAGATGACATGCGCTTCGTTCTTGAGCTTTTCGATCAGCTCGTCAACGGAAGAAACCATCACGCCGGCCTTGCGGGCAGGCGGCTGTTCAACAGAAAGCACACGAAGGCGAGGGGCAACGTCAAGACCCAAGGTTTCGAGTTCGATCGTTTCAACGGGCTTCTTGCGAGCCTTGGCCATCGAAGGAAGAGTCACGTAACGGGGTTCGGCCAAACGAAGGTCGGCAGTCACCACGGCCGGAGCGGCTAAGGAAACGGTCTGCGTACCGGCATCGGTTTCGCGCGTAACAAGCCAGCGGCCGTCGACAAGGTCAATTTCGCTCGCGAAGGTACCCAGAGGCATATCGCAAAGCGCAGAGAGCATCTGACCGGTCTGATTGGCGTCGTCGTCAATCGCCTGCTTACCCAAGAGAATCAGGTCGGGCTGTTCGCGTTCGACGATCGTCTTCAAAATCTTGGCAACACCGAGAGGCTCCACAACAGCATCGGTCTTCACATGAATGGAACGGTCGGCACCGATGGCCATGGCCACACGGAGCGTATCGACGGATTTGAGAGGACCAACGGTAACGGCGACAACTTCGTCCACCTTACCGGCTTCACGGAGTTCGACGGCTTCTTCGACGGCGATTTCGTCAAAGGGATTCATTGCCATCTTGGCAAGCTTGAGGTCCACGCCCGAGTTGTCAGGCAGGGGACGAACCTTGACTTTGGCATCCACAGCGCGCTTGACTGCGACAAGGATCTTCATGATGGTAAAAGCTCCTAGAAGCTCTTCCTTTCTCACACGAAAAAAAGAAAAGCGGTTCGGTCGGGCACGACACCCGACACAACAAATAGGTCTGCCG